>JALSLV010000038.1 GCA_026988115.1 Lysobacterales bacterium
TCTAATAGTTTGGTAATATGGTTCATGACCTGTCCCCTAAATTATGGTATGCAAAGACAATATATTATACTGCCTTTCATAATCCACGTAGATTAGGATGGACAGGTCAAAACATCATATCTAATAATATTTAATATTTCAATCCCTTAATGTCATTGCAAAACTTATTAAATTTATTCAAATCCGTTCATAAAAATCACACTTTTCTCCTGTTTCAAGCTCATGTCATCCCAGCGTATAACCCAATTTATAGGGTTGCCTGTAGTGGTAAATTCATAATTTACATGAGATATAATATTTCCAGTATTGGCTGGTGCACTAGCAGTTACCGTGAAACTAGTCCATTGATTTAAGGTAATAGTGCTCACTGGAATAATATCTGTAAAAACATCGATATAATTTTCATTTTGTGTATAAAAAAACACTTGCAAGACTAAATTTTCTACTTCATCTGCACTTAACAGCTTATAGCTGCCTTTAAATATATAATTTTTCCCTGCTGTAGCCGATGAAAAATTACAATAACCTCCCCCCAAACTTCCACTGTTAGCATTAATTGCTGTTACAGTATGTTGCAAACTGCCAGCACCCGAAAGGTTAGCACCGTCATTATTAATCCAAGTTGGAGCAACACTTCCACAGTGCCAACCAGTAATATCACTGTCAAAATTTCCATTTGGTTCTAATTCTTGTGCATTTATTATTAATGGTACAAAAATCAATACACCTAAACATTTATTACATTTCATATTTTTTATCCTATTCAAAACTATTTTTAAAAATTATATCTGATTTATCTGAAATATTGGCAATATAGGCATCATCGACCATGCCATTTGGGTAATGGCCAAGCAGATAAAATTCATTGGTATTGCTGTCATAAACCATGTCTTTAACGGTGGTTTTATTGTTATTTGAAAAGTCATACACTCTGGTGCCATTGACACCCCAATTTGACATTGGAACACCCCATTGATCAAATCGAGCCATGGCTATTTTTGAATAATCAATGCCATTATCTTGCCATTGTATGTTGCCTACTACGCTGATACTGATGTCTGGTTGTCCAGGTTCTACCGTTATGCTTTGTATGATGTCATTGGTGTCACCGATAAATAATTGATTAAAGCCGATAGTTGCCCAACCATTCGTGCCAAAAGTTGTATCAAATATCCATTGACTTGCAGGCATATGATAGAAACCGACTACAAAATCATTATCCGTTCCAGTGGAAAATTTGGCAGCAACAAGAAGTCTAGCTACATCAGTTGTTGGATTAGAATAATACATGTCTTGTAAAATTTCTACGTCATTTAATGTATCAGGCAATGGCTGTGTTGACCAGCTTTGAACCAAATCTCCCAGCACGTTTAATTTACAAAATGCCAAGTTCCAACCGTCATTATTTACTCCATTACCTTCAAAGGCACTGCCACCAATAATAATCTCTATAGGATTACCATATTCGAGAACAATTGCCTTAGCTTTGTCGATACCAATACCACTGTGACCAATATCTTGGTCAAAAGCACAAGTTGTTTTACCAGCTCCTGCAAAAGTTGTGCGATAAGATAAAGAACCATCAGGAGCAACATTAAGCATAGCCACGCCAAAGTCGGTATCAAAAACACTGCTGAAATCAACAGTAGCAGCCACGGATAACTTGCCAGTGTTACCAAAATCATCAGGAATAAACACCAAATCAGCAAAAATATCATTTTGACGCAAATAAGTGCTGCCGAAATCAAAAGCAATGGTTTGTGACCCGACTAATAAACCCGTATTATTATAATGCTTAATAAAAATATCTTGTTGGCACTCGGTATTTACTGCAACACAGGTGTAGTTTGAATACCCTAAAAAAACACCGTCAGATGAATCAACTGCTAGGGTAAAATTTCCATCGATTAAAAATGCATCAATCTCTGAAACCAATGGGCTATAAGACATATCTTCTACCCCATTTGCTAAATATCGATAGACCCACAAATCATAAACACTACCTGAACTCCGTGCTTTTAAGACCAATAACCTGCCTTGAGAGTCCAAAACACTGGCTAAATGTATTGTTGAATTATTAATCGAATGTTCAATCACCAAACCTTGATTACCATAGCTTGGGTCTAAATTGCCTATCACTTGTGCGTTGATAGAAAACGACACAATAAATAAAATTATTATAATTTTCATTCTTAATCTCATATTTATAAACTAAAAAACTTTTGGGTAATTTTGAGTGAAGTTTTAAATTTTTCAACACTTGCAATAATTTATACAAAATATTCATTTTATTAATTCTGTGCTCTAACGCCTCAGAATTAATATCAATAGACAATCAGCATAAAGGTCGCATTCATCAAAGTCCCAGATGCATCTCTGGTTTCACACCTCATGGCTGGTTTTCCACCAGATACTCCTGAAATCCTACACGTTGCGTTGACATTATCATTTGTCGCTGTAGCTTGCCAGAAACTACTACTTATGTCATCAGGAAAAGCAATGCTACATGTGCCATTAATGTTAACATTTTCTGCAAATAAACCTGTACCTGCTAGTGTTCTTTCTGTGTTATTTACCTCACGTAAAAAAGCAGCCTGATTATTAAAACATTGGATATACATCATGTATTTAACCAAACCTGTGCTAGCAAAATTTTGTTTCATCTTGCCTTGGACAAGCAATTCAGAATCAAGTGTGGTATTGCCTTTTACCCGCAAACCATCAGGATCTGGTGTATTCCAACTTCCGACCGAAGCACCACCATTTGAATCCACATAAAACTTAATCGCTCCATTTTGTCTGACTCTTAACGGATCATCTTGAGACCCCACATCAAGAGAATTTACGTCAAGTGCCACAGCATCTCCGTTAAGTGGAGACTGTGGACCGACTGACACTCCATCGCTTCTGACTCGAATTGCAGTGCCAGCAGTTGTCCAATTTGTTCCATCATATACTAATACGTCAGTAGCAATAGCACCGCTAATCGATAAATCACTAGCAGTGGTTGCAATAGTTGCATTAGTTGCGTTAGTTGCATTAGTTGCATTATTGGCGAAATCTGCTTTCACCGCATAAGGAGCAGTGGTAATTTTTTGGCGTGGTGACAATGTCGAGTAACTAGCACTCGATGTTGGTTTTACCGCTAGTTCAATCCACACATCGGGTCCACTACTGAAAGCAAGGTTACCAAAATCAACATCAGGCACGGTAAAGATTCCATTGGTTACCACTACTCCTGTGTGTATATCGGCACCAAAGAACAACAATGAAGGCCCTCCTGCTGCCACATCATAAGCATCAAAAGACATATCGTAAGTGCCATTGGCAGGACTGCCATTGACGATTAATTCACCTTGATAAGTAAAAGGCACATTAACTGCTTGTGCATTCACAAGTAGTGGAAAAAAAATCAATACGCTTAAAAGTTTAATAGTTTTCATGTTATTTACTCCTATTCAAAACCATTTTTAAAAATGGGGTCGCCTGTGTTTGTTGCACTTGCCCCTTGTAAAAATCCACCTTTAAAAACATAAGGTGAAGCCGTTGCGTTGTGACCGGCATCAATTTGCCCAATCACGCCTGTTACTTTGTAAATATTGCCTGTATCTGTCATCACTCCTCCTCCTGATGATAAAGTGAATTTTTTTATGGCATAGGTTGTTGTGCCTTGCGGTTGCTCAACTAATGCGGTTGATTTATTTTGAGAAATCGCCCCAAAACTGCTCATTAACAAACTGCTGATAATAATATATTTATTCATAATTCCTCCTATTGACTTGTATCTTTGTTGTTTATCATTTCGACAAGCATTGCCTTTAATTCAGCTATTTGTTTAGACTGCTGTTGTATGCTTGTTTGTTGTTGTTCGATTAGGCTTTGCTGTTCTTGTGTGGCTTTGATAAGTACAGGGATTAATTCACCGTAACGCATGGAACGGGTGTGCATTTTATCCTCTTTCTGGTTTACAATTTCAGGAATAATGGTTTCCACTTCTTGTGCTATCAAGCCCATGTGTGTGTGTTTTTCTGCATCGCTTTTCATGCTGTAAGTGACAGGATTCATCGACAAAATTTCTGCCAAACCGTAATCCATTCCTTTGATGTTGTCTTTTAAACGCCTGTCTGAGGTGACATTAACCGCATTGGTGGTATCGACATTGGTGGTGAAAATAGTTGACCACCGATAAGTATCTCTTCCAAGGTTGTAAATACTATTAGTGAAAGGTTCAATATTTGTATTCATATCAATCCTGTCAACACTTTTATCATAAATTCTCATCATCGTGGTTTGTGTTCCTGAATCATACCCATTAAAAGCAATACTTGTTCCACCTGTTAATAAGCGAATATCAAAATTTGGGGTTTTATTTGTAGAGAAAAGTAAAGCGGACTCTTTTGTATTATCCAATTTGTTAATTGCTAATGAAACATTATCTGTGTTCACTTTTGGTTCAATTGTCGCAACTACTTCATCGACAGCTGACCCAAATGTTGTGCCTTGCCCTTTGATGTGTAATGGTGATGCTGGTGCATTGGTGCCAATGCCAAAGCCTCCTAGTGCTTCAAATAAAACTTGACTTGGACCTGTAGTATTAACTCCTGTTTGTGACCATACAAATGAATTCTCATCACCATCAGCATCCCCTACGACTGCAGCAGTTCTAATGTTTGCGTTTTTACCTGCTGCAAAGCTATACTTTCCACCTGCAATATTTCCCTGACCCCCAGGAACAGTTCCATAATTGGCTCTTACTTGATTATTATGTCCTCCAGAGATAGTTGAATCATTACTAAATATTTTATTGGCATTACCCCCTGCAATTGTTGAGCTTTGAGAGTTTAAAAATACCGTTGATATAATATCATTATTTGTTCCACCAGATATTGTAGAACCCGACCCATCATTTGGGTTAGTGTCAGCATTTCCAATTTTATTATTAGAACCTCCTGAAATTACACTAGTACTCTCTGTTATAATATTACCAAACCCCGTTTCACCACCACCTAATATAGAAGAACCTTCTACTATTGATGAAATAGTATTGGAAGGGTTTCCAATAATAAGATTGGTTTGTGAGTTTGTTGAAGGTATAATTTTCATACTTGTCAAGTTGTTTACTTTAAACTCTAAAGGTTGATTATCCGTTGTTCCAATAAAATTTGTTCCAGCAGTTGTCCCGGCATTACCCGTCAAGCCCCAACCACTACTTCCACCACCAACATCATCGGTTTCACAGGTAACCGTACCATCTTGGGCTATCACACGGATGCTGCTGCCTGCTGCACAAGTGCCTGTCACACGCTCTTGAATTTGCGTGCTATCAACTTCAGAGCGTTGAATGGTATTGGCAGCGATTTGTGTGCGTGTCACGGCTTGGGATGCTATATCGGCTGTTGCAATCGTGCCATTGGCTATTTTTGCGGAAGTCACCGAATCACCTGCTAATTTAGCGGAGGTTACTGCACCATTGGCTATTTTGGCTGTAGTAATTGACGCATCTTGAATAGCAAATGAATTTACACCATTAGTACCAACAAACTGAGCATGGATGGCATAGGGTGCATTGGTGACACGTTGCCGAGGCTGCAATGTTACCAAATTATTTCCTGCTAAATCGGTAAAACTCAATTCTAGCCACCGTTCATCACCAGCAAAAACCATATTACCCAAGTCAACTTCGATAGAAAATATACCATTGGTTACCGTAACATCTGGAATATTTTGCCCCATTTGTTGAACGCCTCCAGATTGCGTATCGTATAAATTTACAATAAAATTATAACTCCCATTAACGGGTGCGTTATTCATTAACAACTCACCCTGATAAGTAAATTGTGTACCAACTGTTGTTTGTGCAGTGTTTATTTGACTCCAAAATAGAGTGATTATTATAAATAGTTTTTTCATTTTAAATTCCTAAAATTTTTGTGCTTACTTAAGGAATCGTAAAACTAAAGAGAAATAGGACAAACTTAATAAATTTAGCCTCTTCAAAAAAAAGAGTGGGTGGTTTTTGGCTCTGGTAAGTCTCCCATTGTATGAAATAAGGCAATTTTGAGTATATCGTAGCTTCTAAAACCGTATGATTTTCTCGTGACCATATTCTTGAATTGTTCACTATTTAGATAGGCAACACCCATCGAAAAAGAATGAATCATCTAATTGAAAACTCTACAACACAAAATCAAAAGAACTTGTATTGAATAATAAAAAGAATAACCCTTTAAATTGTTTTTTAAATTTTTATAATACCGTAGGTGAAAATAGAACTAAAATTACCGCTCAAGCTGGCGGGGTTCGGACTTTAGTCCGTCTTTTAAACAACGGGACTAAAGTCCCTGCCCCTAATGGCTACCTGATGGGTATTGTAAATGTGGCAGATGTTCTAAAAGCTTGATTCTCTTTTTGATTCACATGGTTGGAACTGAATTAGATGGTTGGTTTTAACCCAAGTGCCATGCCTATTAATGTTTCACTATTCATGGGATAATTGTACTTTACCCATTTCATTTCGCATAGAGCCTCAATTATTCGTATTATCCATGAAACTCACCCACCACTCAACGGGCTAGGTCTGCTTAGGGGTTGTAATATAATTGTGTTTTCACTATCGGGATTTGGGATAAACGAGTTTTTACTACATTCTAAATTGACTTCTCATACAATCCCATCATCACTTTTTCAGGTGTCATGGGCGAGTGAAATTTTATTTGATAATCTTTATTAAAGGCTTTGATGGCATTGGCAATGGCAAAATATGCGCCTATTCCATACATTAGTGGTGGTTCGCCGACGGCTTTGGATTTGAAAATAGCCATGTCGTGCCCTTCAGTTTTTAGTGCTTCGACTGTGATGTCTTTGGCAATAGAGAATATATCGGGAATTTTGTAGGTCGATAAGGTATTGGACAACAATCGGCCTTGTTCGTTGTAAGCGACCTCCTCCATGGTCATCCAGCCGATGCCTTGAGCTAACGCCCCTTCGACTTGACCTAAATCCACACCTTTGTTCATGCTTTTGCCGAAGTCATGGACAATATCCACGCAGTCAATTTCATAAGTTCCACGCAAACAATCAACCGTTGTTTGTATCAATGCCGCACCATAAACATGGTAAGCAAAAGGGTGGCCTTTTTCTTTGCTTTTATCAAATTTGATTATGGGTGTCGCATAGTGTGCATTTTCTGTGAGGCAAATGCGTTTCCAAAAGGTTTTGAAAACTAAATTTTTCCAATCAAGTTCAGTCTTTTCACCATTAACTTCAACCCAACCATTTTTGATTTCTAAGGTATCTACCCCAACGGATAATTCATCAGCAGCCACATGTTTGAGTCGCTCCAACAAAGCATTACACGCTTTTATTAAGGCTTTGCCGTTTAAATCTGCCGTAGAACTGGCTGCACTGGGCGAGGTATTGGCTACGCGTGTGGTGTTGGTGGTTTCTAGTTTTATCAAATCTGGGTTAATGGAAAATGTTTGTGCAGCCACTTGTAACATTTTGGTGTTAACGCTTTGGCCCATTTCCACCGCTCCTGTGGATATGCCGACACTGCCATCTTGGTAAATATGCACTAAGGCACGGGCGTGGTTCATCGGCGTATTGGTGAATGATATTCCAAAACAAATGGGCATCACTGCCATGCCTTTTTTAAATTGTTGGTTGTTTTGATTAAATTCTTCAATGGATTGTTCTACCACATTAATATTTATTTTATCACTGAGCTGCTGCCACACTTTTTTGGCTTCGACTTTTTCAGCCACTTGTCCATAAGAAAAAACATCGTTTTCACTCAATAAATTGGCTTGTTGTATTTTGTAAGCTGGAATACCCAATTGTTCTGCGGCTTTGGCAATAGCCGATTCAATCACAACCATGCCTTGCGGCCCACCAAAACCACGAAATGCGGTATTAGGTGGCAAGTTGGTTTTGCATGAGTGCACTGTTGTCTTGACGTTTGGAATGAAATAACTATTGGTCGCGTGAAACAAGGTGCGTTCGGCTATGGCGGGCGATAAATCCGCAGCAGCACCTGAATTTTGCAAAAACCGCACTTCAAAGGCTTTAATTTTATAATTTTCATCCAAACCAATTTTAAAAGTGCTTTCATAAGGATGACGCTTACCTGTCATCTTCAAATCATCGTGCCTGTCCAAAATGAGCTTGACCGGTTTATTTAAAACATGCGTTGCCAAAGCTGCCATGCATGCCCAAGGTGTCGCTTGGTCTTCTTTGCCACCAAATCCACCACCCAATCGTGTAACATCCACTTCAATCTTGTGCATAGCCACACCCAAAATACGTGCCGCAATGCGTTGCACCACTGTTGGTCCTTGGGTTGATGACATCAGTTTGATGCAACCATTTTCTTGTTTTTCAGCATAAGCACCTTGGGTTTCCAAATACAAATGCTCCTGTCCGTTGGAAAAAGTTTTATCTTCAAACACGTATTGACAATCATCAAAAGCCTCATCCACATCACCCAAATTAAACGAACGCGCATCATTGATAAATTGTCCTTTTTCAAAGGCTTCTTTCGCTGTGGTAATCACTGGCAACTCTGTATAAGAAACTTCAATCAACTCTCGTGCCCGTTTAGCAATAAAATCCGATTCGGCTACAATAACTGCCAACGGCATGCCTTGAAAATGGATTTCACCTTCACACAACAAAGGCTCATCCAATAAAATACCTCCGACTTGGTTTTCACCAGTAATGTCTTTAGCCAATAAAATCTTCTCAACACCAGGAAATTTTTCAGCTTGCTGAACATCAATAACCACATCCTTGGCATGTGCCACATCCGCTGCCAAAACAGCGGCATGCAAACAGTGCTGTTTGGTTAAAATATCATCAATAAAAAGCGACTCACCACGTACGTGGCCATTGGCATCTATGTTTTTCATTTAGTAATTGTTAGATTTTGTAAGTTTTGTTATTATCTCTTTTTGCTTAATTGGGTGCAAGTTTTATTATTCATCCTGTTATAGGAAAAATAGTTTATAATTATGCCGTACTGTTTAACCATGCAAAAACGCAAACAAAAAATAATAAACCGAGAGAAAAATGAAAATCAACACATGCATAATTATTAGTTTCCTATTGTTCACAACAACTTGCCTGTCACAAGTTAAAACAACAGCAAAACATGTAGATTTAATGATTGTCAACGCCCAAATCTTAACCATGAACAAAGACAAGAAAGTCTATGATAATGGTGTTATTGTCATTAAGGGAAATAAAATTATAGCCATTGGTAATAACACCCTTACCTCAAGCTACAAAGCAAAAAAAACCATTGATGCCGATGGCGATATTGCCATGCCAGGAATGATTAATTTGCACAACCACATTCCCATGATTGCCTTTAGGGGGCTTGGAGAAAACGGCGAAAAGGACAGGCTATTCAAATTTTTCTTTCCCTTAGAAAAAAAAATGTTATCAAGAAACCTCATTCGAATCGCCTCGCGTCAAGCAGCAATGGAATTAGCGTTATCGGGAGTGACCATGGTTGCTGATATGTATTACCATGAAGACGAAGTGGCAAAATCTGTTGCTCAAGTTGGAATTCGTGGTGTTTTGGGCGAAACTGTAATGCAATTTCCGGTAGTTGATGCACCAAAGCCTTATGGTGGCTTTGACTACGCCAAAAAGTACATTGCCGAGTGGAAAAATCATCCACTTATCACCCCAGCCATCGCACCACATGCAACTTATACTGTAACCCCAGAATGGTTGTTAAAATCAAAATCTTTAGCAGAAAAAGAAGACGTACCTATGCTGGTTCACATTGCAGAATCCGCTGGCGAAAAGCAATTAATCAGCGAACGCATCAATCCGATTGCAAAAGATAAATCCATTATCCAGTACCTTGAAGACATGGGATTTTTATCGGATAAATTATTGGCCGCTCACGTCATCTATTTAGATAAAAATGACATGAAAATTCTCAAAAAATACGGCGTTGGCATTTCTCACAACCCCAAAGCCAATTTACGAGCAGCCACAGGCATCTCGCCTGCGTGGGAAATGTACAAGATGAAATTAGACATCGGTTTAGGCACGGATGGGCCGATGAGTTCCAACCAAATGGATATCTTTAATGTCATGAGTTATGCAGCCTCCGCAGCACGCACCACAAGCAAAGATGGCACCCGTTTCACACCCTATGAACTGGTCGATATGGCAACCATGGGTGGTGCTCGCGCCTTAGATATGGAAGATGAAATCGGTTCACTCGAAGTCGGCAAAAAAGCTGATATCATTATCGTTGATACCGATGCAGTCAACACACAACCCAATTACGATCCATACGCAACCATCGCCTTTGCCGCCTACCCGCAGAATGTCACCCATACTATTGTTGATGGCAAAGTTATCGTAGAAAATGGCGAATTAACAACCATTGATATTCAAGAACACAATAAACAATGGATACCATTAACCCAAAAAGTGGCTGAATTTGCCAAAACACTTGAGTGAAATACTTTAAAACTCTATTTATTCGATTGTTTTTTGTGATATTCATATCATGTTCATGTTGTTTCCACTATAATTCGCAGAAATCAGGCGTTGTAACAAAATTTTAGATTTTGCCAATGCGGATTAGAGTACAAGCATTTAGACACTTTAGCGAATTAAACTCGCTGTCAAAGCCCACATCTTTTCTATACATTATTTTACTTAAATAACATTTCGTAATATTGAATCCTGAATTTACATGAAGTTCTTACATCGAAACGGTGAATTCGATTGTTGGATTATTTTTTTATTCACCAAACTAATGAAGATATATATTATGAGTAAAGGTACAGTAAAGTGGTTCAACCCTGACAAAGGTTTTGGTTTTATTACTCCAGAAGATGGCAGCAAAGATTTGTTCGTTCATCACACAGCAATACAAAGTGGTGGCGGATTCGCTACATTGAATGACGGCCAAACGGTTGAATTCGAAATTGGCGAAGGTCAGAAAGGACCCTGCGCAAACAATGTAGTGCCTCAATAAGAGAACATTATAATTTTGCCAAAAAAGCCAGTCATGTACTGGCTTTTTTTATGGGGAAGTACAAAACCAAAAGCTGTATCCCATTATTAAGACAGAGAAATTATTTCTTAGACTAGTAGAATAATATACAAACCCTTTTACTACCTATAAAGCAAACTTTTATTTCAAAATCACCTTATCAATTGTTGATAAGCTTTGCGCGTTTTGTATCAAATCAAAGCTTGGGCGAATTTTATATTTATCACCCAACTTGAGGTTGGAGACCACGCCTTGTTGTTCGTGGTGTATGTAAATTCTGGCTTTGCCGCGTCCGTGGGTTTGCAAGAGGCTTTTGAGTTGATCTGAGAATTGTTGGTAATCAGCAGTGGATGTCACAAAACCTATTTTAGTGCAATAGGTTGCTATGGCTTCATTGAGGGTTAAGATGGTTTTGGCTCGGATGATGAAATTGCCTGAAAAATTATCCACTCCTGCCTCACCCTCTATAACAACAACCTCGTCTTTAAGCATTTTTTCTTGGTTATCAAAATAGGTGTCTTTGAAAAATGTCGCTTCTATTTGGGTATTTTCATCCGAAATTACTACAGTTGCCGAATTTTCATTACGTACGCGTACCGAAGTAATCAAACCGCCAACAACCACAGCCGTGCCATTAAAATAGCGTTTTTTCATGAAATCATTTTTATTATCGTCTTTTGTTGCTGCTTTTCGAGGTTCTTGCTCGGGTTGCATTGCCATCACTGTTGTTACACTATGACTACAGCAAGAATCAAGCCATTGGGAAACTGTGCGTATGGGGTGACCAGTAATAAAATGACCTAAATAATCGCGTTCGTAAAACAATCGCCTGTTGTCGTCAAATGCTTTAACATCAGGAAGAGGTATCGGCATTTCATTAACGCCACTTGATTGTGCCATCATCGCCCCAAATAAATCCACTTGTCCTGATTCTTGGTCGCGATTTTTTTGTTGAGCGGCTTTGATTACACTTTCCATGCCTGTTATGAGTGCATTGCGATTAGAATGCAACCCATCAAAGGCTCCTGTAAGAATTAATGCCTCTAATGTGCGTTTATTGACTTTGTGTAAGTCTACACGAACGCAAAAATCGTAAAAAGAGGTAAACATACCATTGTCGTTACGCTCCTGCATAACATTTTCAATTGCTCCTTGTCCCACTCCTTTTATCGCACCCAAGCCATAAACAATCGATAATCCAACACCAGCTTTAAAATTGTAATCCGATTCGTTGATATTAGGCACTTCCATGGTGATATTCATGGATTTAACATCTCCAATCAGATGCACCACCTTCTCGGTGTTATCCATATCCGCAGAAAGCACGGATGCCATAAATTCTACTGGATAATGCGCCTTAAGCCAAGCGGTTTGGTAAGCAATTAAAGCATAAGCGGCTGAATGCGATTTATTAAATCCATAGCCTGCAAATTTAACAATCAGGGAAAAAATGTGTGCAGCAACCTCTTTATCAACCCCTCTTTTTGCAGCACCTTCGACAAACTTTTCGGTTTGTTGAACCATAACCGATTCAATCTTTTTACCCATGGCTTTACGTAAAATATCGGCTTCGCCCAATGAATATCCCGATAAAACTTGGGCAATTTTCATCACCTGTTCTTGGTACAAGATTACGCCGTAAGTGGGTTTAAGCAACTCCTCAAGTTCGGGATGCAAATAATCAGGCTCAATGTCTCCGTGCTTACAGGCGACATAAGTATCAACCATGCCCGCTCCCATTGGACCGGGTCGATAGAGTGCCACAAGAGCAATAATTTCAGCAAAGGAATCGGGTACGAGGTTTTTAATTAACCCTTTAATGCCATCAGATTCGAGCTGAAATACCGCTGTTGTTCGGCATTCTTTTAATAGTTGAAAAACCGCTGGATCATCTAAAGGAATTTGGCTAATATCAACTGGCTTATCATTGCCTTTATTGATGGCTTGAACGGCATTATCAATAATCGTTAGCGTTCTTAAACCCAAGAAGTCAAACTTAACCAAGCCAATAGTTTCAACATCGTTTTTATCAAATTGGCTAAGTATGCCTTCGCTGTGTTCATCCTTATAAACGGGGCAAAAGGACGACAATTTATCCGGTGCTATCACCACACCACCGGCGTGTTTGCCCGTATTTCGAGTCAATCCTTCGAGCTGCAATGCCAAATCATACAAATCTTTGGCGTCTTCATCGGTTTCTATCTTTAAGGAGAGTTCGGTTGATTCTTTAAGTGCTTCGGTTAAATTAATACCCAAATCATTAGGGATTAATTTAGCAATACCATCCACCACTGGATAAGGAAACCCCAAAACGCGACCCACATCACGCACCACCGCTTTGGCACTTAAGGTACCATAAGTAATAATCTGACTTACTTGGTTTGCTCCATAAGTTTTGGCTACGTATTCAATCACTTCATCGCGCCTGTCCATGCAAAAATCCACATCGAAATCAGGCATGGAAACACGTTCAGGGTTCAAAAATCGCTCGAACAGTAATTCGTATTGCAGAGGGTCTAAATCAGTAATTTGCAGCACAAAAGCCACCAAAGAACCCGCACCCGAACCACGGCCGGGTCCTACTGGAATTTTGTTTTTCTTAGACCAGTTGATAAAATCAGCAACGATTAAGAAATAGCCAGGAAATCCCATTTGCAAGATAATATCCACTTCAAACTTAAGTCTGTGGTAATAATCTTGTTCGCTGTAGCCTTCAAAAGTGCCCTGTTTGGAAAGATATTCCGCTAGTCTTTCCTGGGTAATACGCCGAAAAAACTCACCTATGGTTTCCCCTTCTGGGACTGGGAAATCGGGCAAAAAATATTCACCAAATTCAAAACTAAAATTACATCGTTTAGAAATTTCCACTGTATTTTCAATGGCTTGAGGAATATCTTTAAACTTTTCTAGCATTTCATCCGGTGTTGCTAAATACTGTTCTCTTGTGTAATTTTTTGCCCGTCGGGGATCGGCAACTATCATGCCCTGATTAATACACACCCGGGCTTCATGGGCATTAAAATCATCACTTGCCATAAACCGTGGTTCGTTGCTGGCAACAATCGGAACATGTTGATGGGCAGCCAAATATAGCGTAGCATCGTTGTGCCATTTTTCATTTTTTTTATTTATTCGTGCAATACTCAAATAATAACGGTTTCCAAACACACGTTTCCACTTTTCTATCTTATCGGCAGCGGCTTCGGTTTTTTTTGCTAAAATCAACTGCCCAATATCACCCCGCATATTAGAACTTATGGCAATCAAACCTTCATTGTGTTCCGTTAGCCACGATTCACGAACCATGGGTTTGCCTTTGTGGTAGCCTTTTTGGTGGGCTAAAGAAATGATTTCACTTAAATTGAGATAACCCTGTTTATTCATGCACAACAAAACAACAGAGTATGGTGTTTCATGCTCATCTAAAAGCTGAACATCAGCGCCCATTATTGGCTTTATGCCTGCTGCTGTGGCTGCTTTAAAAAACTTAATGGTTGCGTACATGTTATTAAAATCAGTCACCGCCACAGCAGGCACGTGATTTTCCACCAACGCATCCATCAATTTTGGAATCCGTATGGTCGAATCAACTACTGAAAATTCAGAATGAACATTAAGATGAATAAACGGTGCTGTCATTAAATAATAAGCTTAGAGAATAAAGCGCATTATTTTAACATTAAATTATCATCACATCACACAATAAACCCATTCTATTGCCATTGAATCACCGTTAGATTTTTGTTGTCAGTGTTTTGCCAGTTTCCTATTTGCCATTGATTTGTTTCGGATTCTTTACCCATAAGCCTGTCCATGCGAATCTGTAATTGACCGAGATCTTTTCTTAGGTAAATTTTTACCACCGTATTGTTTTGCGAATCGACTCCTGTTGCAATCAACAGCTGATTGTCATCCAACACTAAAGATGAGACTTGCGAAAAATCATAGACAAATTGCTTAGCTGCTGCTTTGAAAACCACGGTATTTTCAAAACTGTTTTCAAAAATAACAACGCTGCAATTGGCATCCAACCCACCATCACTAATATTCCAACCATGGACGTTCATCAAATTATCACGCGCTGCGACATTGCAGTATTTTGAGTTACCACCACCAAAGACAATGCCACTGGTGGTGATTTGCGAATTAAAATTAGCCAATATGGCATCGTATAAGGCGGTTGGTAGGGTGATGCCTTGCAGCATTTTATTCATCGAACCAAAACCTGTTGTTGTTATGGCTGTTATATCCCAATTAGTCAAATCAGGATTGGCAACGGTTGCACCATTAAACATATCACTCATATTTGTTACACTACTTGTATCCCATCCACTGACATCTGGATTGGCTGAGGTTGCAACTGAAAACATAAAACTCATATTTGTTACACTGCTTGTATCCCAATTAGTGACATCCAGATTGGCAGAGGTTGCATTAACAAACATATAATCCATAAATATCACATTGCTTGTATTCCAATTAGTGACATTTGGATTGGCAGAGGTTGCACCATTAAACATAGAACTCATATTTGTTACACTGCTTGTATTCCATAAACTGACATCTGGAATGGCAGAAGTGGCATTACCAAACATACTACTCATACTTATCACATTGCTTGTATTCCAACTAGTGACATTTGGATTGGCAGAGGTTGCATTAAAAAACATACCTCCCATATTTGTTACACTGCTTGTATTCCACAGGCTGACATTTGGATTGGCAGAGGTTGCACCATTAAACATAGAACTCATATTTGTTACATTGGATAAATCAGGCGTATCAGAAGCGGTAACTAACATATTTGATGCACCGTTAAAGGCATTGGACATAGAACTCCATACACCTGTTCCCCATTGTTTAAGGTCGGTTATTTTTTTAGCATCATTGTTTCCCGAAGAATAAAAATGTGGGAAACCAGTTTTATCCCCAACATTATCCGTAATGCGGATGATATAAATCCCTGCTGTTATATAATTACAGGTATAGTCACCAGTTTGGGCAGTGGCGGTGTTTGTACCTGCATTGACTGCATCGCAATCGACATTGTAATTGTATCCACCTCCCAATGTTTTGATTTTAAATTGTAGATTAGAGGTTGAACCCACAATAGTGGTATCCACTTCAATAACAAAAGCATCTGCAGGGTTTGAGCAGTTTGCGTCTAATCCACCATCAAAAATAGACCAACCATGACCTGTTGTGCCATTGGTTAAATTATCGCGCGCTGCGACATTGCAGTATTTTGAATTACCACCATGAAAGACAATGCCACTGGCGGTGATTTGCGAATTAAAATTAGCCAATATGGCATCGTATAAGGCGGTTGGTAGGGTGATGTCTCGCAGCATATTTTCCATCGAATCAAAACCTGCTGTTGTTATTGCTGTTATATCCCAATTAGTTAAATCAGGGGATGCAGCGGTTGCACCTTCAAACATACTACTCATATTTGTCACACTGCTTGTATTCCAATTAGTGACATTTGGATTAGCAGCGGTTGCATTAAAAAACATAGCACGCATATTTATTACACTGCTTGTATTCCACAGGCTGACATCTGGATTGGCTGAAGTTGCACCAGTAAACATAAAACTCATATTTGTTACATTGCTTGTATTCCACAAACTGACATTTGGATTGGCAGAAGTTGCATTACGAAACATTTGACTCATCTCCGTTACACTGCTTGTATCCCAATTAGTGACATTTGGAGTGGCATTGGTTGCACCATTAAACATATCACTCATAGTTGTTACACTGCTTGTATTCCACAGGCTGACATCTGGATTCGCAGAGGTTGCATCGTCAAACATTTCACTCATAATTGTTACAATGCTTGTATTCCACAGGCTGACATCTGGATTTGCAGAGGTTGCACCCCTAAACATACGACTCATACTTGTTACACTGCTTGTATTCCACAAACTGACATCTGGATTGGCTGAGGTTGCACCTTCAAACATACTACTCATAGTTGTTACCATTGAAGTATCCCAACTACTGACATCAGGATTGGCAGAGGTTGTACCTAAGAACATAGCTCTCATACTTGTTACACTGCTTGTATTCCACAAACTGACATCTGGATTGGCAGAGGTTGCACCTGCAAACATAAAACTCATATTTGTTACATTTGTTAAATCAGGAATATCAGAAGCGGTAACTAACATGTTTGATGCACCGTTAAAGGCATTGGACATAGAACTCCAAACACCTGTTCCCCATTGTTTAAGGTCGGTTATTTTTTTAACATCATCGTTTAATAAAGAATAAAAATGTGGAAACCCAGTTTTATCCCCAATATTATCCGTAATGCGGATGGTATAAACTCCTGGTGTTGCATAATTACATATGTAGTTGCCTGTTTGGGCAGTTGCGGTGTTTGTGCCTGCATTGACTGCATCGCAATCGACGTTGTAGTTGTAAGTCAAAAAAGCATTTGTATGAATATTAAATTGTAAATTGGTGGTTGAACCCACAATAGTTGTATCCACTTCGATAACAAAATCATTGGCTGGGTCTGTACTTGCGCATATTCCTTGGTCATTTATCATCCAGCCATAAGTAAGTATGAGGTTGGTGTATGCACTTTGTGCTGCTTGTGAGCATCTGCTTGTTGGTACATTATTTAAATTAATATTTGTTGTTGGTGTCGGAATGGTTGAATTAAAATTAATGAGCATAGCATCGTAATTAATGGTAGATATGGCTGAACCACCAAGCATATTGGTCATATCCCCAGCACTACTAATATCCCAATGGCTTAAATTGGGGTTGGCACTGCTGGCACCGGCAAACATAAACGCCATTAATGTTACATTGGAAGTATCCCAATTTGAAACATCGGGATTGGCAGATGTGGCATTTTGGAACATGACATTCATATTGGTGACATTAGAGGTGTCCCACGCACTGGTATCTGGGTTTGCCATATACGCGGCATTAAACATCAATGCCATGCTTGAAACATTGCTTAAATTCGGCACATCGGTAGCAGAAACGCTCATGTTTGAAGCTCCCGAAAAAGCCGCTTGCATACTGGCCCATGGATTGGCTCCCCATTGTTTAATATCAAGTATTTTTAGCCTATCGCCTGAATTGTTAAAATAGATACGCGGAAAACCTGCAAAATTGGCTAAATCACCAATAATGCTCACATCATAAGTGCCTGCGCCTCCAAAGGCAGAAAAATCACAGGTGAAATCAGATGCCTTATTAGTCGCTTCAAATATACCGTCATTATTGCAATCGACATTGTAATTATAGCCCGAACCAAAAGTGGGTATGGTGAATTGCTTATTGGTGGATGGACCTGGATTATCGGATTTGACCGTGATAATAAAGGCATTGATATCAGCGAAGCTATTTATTGAATTTAATAGTAAGACGATTAAGAAAATTTTGTAACTTGATTTCATGGAGTTTACCTAATACATAATAATTACCCCAATTCTAGTTAATTTCAAAATTTAACTTCTGAAAAAGTTCTGAAAAAGTTCTGAATTTTTTATGAATTTTTTATGAAAAAGGTATTTTTTTGAATTTTACCCAATGACAAACCACATTCATCCTTGATAATAATTGCATCACAAAGATAGGGGTTTTTTGAAAATCAAGCATCGAGTGCTAGTATACAAGGTGAAATCATAAACATAACCCTGTTATGCTATGACTTCACCTTATTGATTTAATACCCAAATTCAGAATATAAAATATCCCATTCTATTGCCATTGAATCACCGTTAGATTTTTGTTGTCAGTGTTTTGCCAGTTTCCTATTTGCCATTGATTTGTTTCGGATTCTTTACCCATAAGCCTGTCCATGCGAATCTGTAATTGACCG
>JALSLV010000039.1 GCA_026988115.1 Lysobacterales bacterium
TGGAAACAACATGTTTTGATTTCTATTTTTAGTTGCTTTGTATCGTCTTTTTGCCATTGTAATATTCGTACTTTAACTCTCTATATTATACCATAAGCTATCCTCAAATTGGATATGAATACTTTCATAGTCTTGTATGATTAAAACCATCATAAATTCAAACAGAATTTATGATGGTTTTTTTTCAGGTTTGTTAAAATTCGATATAATAAACCTGTTTTTATTCCATCCAGCAACGATGGTCTAAAAAACAGTGTGTCAGACCGATAACAGTCAGATTCTCTATAAAAAAAGATCGATGAAGAGCTAGGTCGGCACACTGACCTTTAATAAATCGAGTAGTTGAGTGGAACACATAAGTGATTCCGAGTACAAGATAGATTTCATAAAGGCATACTTCAACTTAATCAATCAAAGCAGGTAAATTATGACACATTTGGATAAAAATATAAACAAAGAATTTGTAGGGGTCGATATTGCAAAAGATAAATACGATGTTTGTTATAACGATGGCAGCAGAAAAATATTTTCTAACAATGCAACTGGGTACAAAAAGTTCATCAAATCACTGAGAAAATCAGATAATTTTCTAGTCACCATGGAGCCGACAGGAGGCTATGAACAAAGTCTAATTTTTGCACTTCAAGATGCGGGGCATGACGTTATTCTGGCCAGTGGTTTCAGGGTAAAAAATTACGCAAATGCCATGGGTTATATTGCCAAAAATGACAAGATTGATGCACAGGTGATTCAAGAGTTTTCAAAAGAAATGTATGGCAAAGGAAAACTCGAAATATTAATGATCAAATCGGCTAATTTTAGAAAAATAGAACAGTGGTTAAACCGCAGAGCACAGGTTATCAAGCTACTTACTGCTGAAAAACAAAAGTATGAAAAATGTATCGAAAAAGTGATAAAAATACACATGAAAAAATCTATTGCTTTTCATGAAAAAGAGTTGAAATTAATTGATGGAAAGATTGAGAAATTGAGTCAAAAAGAAGAGTTGGTTAAACGGGCTAAGAAGTATCAAAAAATCAAAGGTATTGGAAAGGTTGGTGCCAATGCTCTTGTCATATATTTACCTGAATTAGACCATTATTCAAACAAAGTTATATCAGCATTAGTTGGTACAGCTCCTTATTGTAGGGAGAGTGGAAAGTACAAAGGTAAAAGTAAAACCAAAGGCGGAAGAAACAAGCTTAGAAGCATTCTTTATATGGGAGTATTAGCTGCTACTTCTCATAATTCGATAATCAAAAAATTCTATGATAGATTAATACGACAAGGCAAGCATCACAATGTTGCAATGATTGCTTGTATGCGTAAATTATTGTGCATATTGAATGCAATGGAAAGAAATAATACCGAATGGGATGACAATTATGGAGTAGCAAATAATTAAGTTTACTTAATTATATCAATACCCGTTGCCGTTGTTTTTCTGCCCTTCGCCATCAGCATCGGTCTCGCAAAAACCGACTGATGCTGATGGCGAAGGGTTGAAAAACAACATATTCTGCTCTGAACCTGAGGTTGAGTGGATTGAGTTACTATTGTTCAAATAATTTGATAAAAAGCTTGAATAGAGACATAGTTGCTCTTTAGTCAACTGTTTTATTTAAAACCTAGGGTTTTCTTGGTTGGCTAAAGCCAACTACCCATTTGAGTTCTTTTTGGTTAAAATATTTATTTTGAAAGAGGTTATTATTTAATAATTTCAAAAGACCTCCTTATGTATTGTTGTTTATCTTTTTTAGTCATTGGATGGTCTCTTATTGCTTTATGGGCAAAAAAAAGTCAAAATATCAGCCATTAGATAACTGTAAAATAGCATGATTGATTACAAAGATTTAGCCGCCAAAGGCGTGCAAAAACTAAGTCCTTATATTCCGGGCAAACCTATTTCTGAATTGGAACGTGAGATGGGGATTTCAAATATTATTAAATTGGCATCCAATGAAAACCCATTGGGTTCTAGCCCTTT
Source organism: Lysobacterales bacterium (assembly GCA_026988115.1). Lineage (GTDB taxonomy): Bacteria > Pseudomonadota > Gammaproteobacteria > Xanthomonadales > Marinicellaceae > NORP309. Next base: position 1,988 of record JALSLV010000039.1, read on the forward strand.
GGCAATAGAAGCTGTTCACGAGGTTTTGGGTGAGATTGAATTGTATCCCGATGGCAATGGCTTTGCGCTAAAAAAAGCCTTGGCAGCTAAGCATAATGTCGATATGGATTGCATTACTTTGGGTAATGGTTCTAATGATGTTTTGGTTTTATTGGCTGAAGCTTTCTTATCACCTGAGTTAAATGGTGTCTATTCACAGTATTCTTTTGCAGTTTATCCGATTGCCATTCAAGCGGTTGGAGCAGGGCATAAACAGATTCCTGCTTTGAGTTGGGAGAGCGATTCTCCACTTGGGCATGATTTGGATGCGATGTTGGCAGCGATTGATGATAAAACGCGTATTGTCTTTATTGCTAACCCAAACAACCCAACAGGTAACCACTTATCTGAAAAAGAATTAAAAGGCTTTATTGCACAGGTTCCTGAAGAGGTGATTGTGGTGGTTGATGAAGCGTATTTGGAATATTCCAACGCCGATGAACAAGTTGATGCCAGTCAATGGTTAAATGAATTTTCAAACCTTGTGGTTACACGGACCTTTTCAAAGGCTTATGGGTTAGCTGGTTTACGAGTAGGATATGCATTAAGCAACCCTGGTATTGCTAATGTTATCAATCGAATAAGACAACCTTTTAATGTAAACTCTCTTGCCTTGGTTGCGGCTGAGCATGCCATTGGTGATAAAGATTTTTTAGCAAAATCCTTACAAGAAAATGCCCAAGGATTAAAAATACTCGCACAAACGTGTAATAACTTGAACTTGCGTTTTGTGCCATCCAAAGGTAATTTTCTACTCATTGACTTTCAGCAAGATGCGGCACCCATTTATACTGAATTACTTAAACGAGGCATTATAACCAGACCAGTTGCCAATTATGGGTTACCTAATGCCTTGCGAATAACAATTGGCACACAAGAACAAATGAAAAGATTGGATAATGCCATGGAGCAGGTTTGTGGCTAAAATTAAAAATACGCTTACTTCAACTCGGGTTGAACATTTAACTATCACTCAATCCGTCCGAGTACCAGGAGATAAATCCATTTCGCACCGCTCAATGATTTTGGGTGGTATTGCTGATGGGTTGACGCAGGTTACGGGTTTTTTGCAATCTGCTGATTGTTTGGCTACGATGAAAGCCATGCAGTCCATGGGTGTTAAGATTGAAAAACATAATGGTAAATACCTTGTGCATGGAGTAGGAAAGTACGGTTTGAAAGCTCCTGCCGATGGTATAATTGATTGCGGTAATTCAGGCACAGGCATGCGTTTGCTTTCTGGAGTATTGGCGGCTCAAAACTTTGATTCTACCATTGCCGGTGATGCATCGCTTAATTCCCGCCCCATGACTAGGATAACCAAGCCTTTAGTGATGATGGGTGCAAATGTACAGGCAACTCAAGCAGGCACTGCACCGATGAAATTTAGTGCAGTTAAGCATTTGAAAGCAATAAATTACCAATCACCGGTTGCAAGTGCACAAGTAAAATCCTGTATTTTGTTAGCGGGATTGTACGCACAAGGAGAGGTAAGCCTAAATGAGCCTAAATTGTCCAGAGACCACACCGAGAATATGCTACGTGGTTTTGGTTGTGAACTGCATTCAGAAGACTTAACCGTTACCATGCAAGGCGGACAAAGTTTAACCACAACTGATGTTACTGTGCCGGCTGATATTTCTTCGGCGGCTTTTTTTATGGTTTTGGCGTGTTTACTGCCAAATTCGCAAATAACCTTTAAAGACTTATGCGTTAATCCATCCCGAACAGGTGTTATAAGTATTCTAAAATTAATGGGTGCCGATATACAGTTCACCAATCAAAGCACCAATGCTGGAGAAAAAATCGCCGATGTTGTGGTTAAATCATCGCAATTAACAGGCATCGATATTCCACACGAATACATAGCTTCGGCTATTGATGAATTTCCCATTCTTTTTATTGCAGCGGCACTTGCTCAAGGAGAAACACGCTTAACAGGTGCTATGGAACTGCGCAAAAAAGAAAGCGATAGAATCACCGCAATGGCGCAAGGCATGACAAGATTAGGTATTAAATGCCACGAATTAGAAGATGGCATTGTCATTCAAGGCGGCTCAACTTTAACGGGTGGAATTGTTGATAGTGATGATGATCACCGCATTGCCATGAGTTTTCTTATTGCCGGACAATTTGCCAATGGTGTGATTGAAGTCAAAAAATGTGAAAATATTATGACCTCTTTTCCTAATTTTATAACAATTTGTCAGGATTTAGGTTTAGCTATACAATAAATTCAAATTGTTCACAAATTCAACGACATGCCTTCATAAGCAAAATTATAGCCTTTGTCTTTCACTTGTTTTTGCGCATCACTGTCTTTTTGCAATAAGGGGTTACTGTGGTTAAAGTGAATAAATATTATTTTCTTTTTGTCATTTGCGGGCATTTTATCGAATAATTTTATGCTTTCTTCTACAAAAGGGTGGGGTATTTCACTCATGTCACGGTTTGGGATTTCTGCATTGTTGTAAAAGGTTGCATCAAGTAGAGCGTAATCTACTTTCTTAATTTCTTCAACAATGCTTAAATCCCATTTACCCCATTTGTTTATATCTGGAATAAAAAGAGCGGTTTTATTTGGACCTTTTATTTTAAATCCAACGGTTTCTGAAAACTCATCGCGGTGAGGTACAATCAGTGGAGTGATAGAAAGATTATCGCTTAGTTTAACCGCTTGTTGGCTTTGTAAAGGTTGTAGAATAATATTTTTTAGCGTAACTAACTGACTCCAAGGACCATTATTAATCAGGAATTCGGTCATTTTAGGCATGGCATAGACGTTTATGTTTTTTGTGCCTGCTGCTTCTCGACCAAAGTGCATTAAGCCCGTGTAATGACCGATGTGTGCATGGGTTAGAAATATTCCCCCAAATTTATAGTCGTTGTTAATGAACTGGTGTAAATTGTACATTTGTTGGCGAATATCTGGAGTGGCTTCTATTAAATATTTCTTTTTGGTTTGATTATCAACAATACCTAAAGAAACTGCCATTTTTTTAAGCTGAACATTTTCCCACGCAGGCATGCAATGCGGTTTATAACAATTAAGCTGTGGGTAACCCGCATCTTGAGCAATGCCTAAGACAAGTAGTTTAGTCTCTGCATTTTCTTGAGCATGACTCGAAAAACAGACAAATAATAAAATTACCCCAGTTTTGATGGTATTAAAATTTAGCAAAGTTAATCCAATTCCAATTGTTCCACGCCTTGCTTAAAGACAATATCAACCGGGATGTTGTTGAGTCTATCAAGTGCAGATTTTAATGCAGGGGATATATTGCCTTTTTCTTGCACCCATTTTTCAACGCCGTCGTAGTCGCCATTGCCTTGTAAAGTCAAAATCTTTTGCGATAAAGTTTCGATGGCTTTTGACATTTTTTCAGGATTAACCGAATAAAAACCAGTCTTATCATCGTAAGAAAAGGCTCCATTTTCAGCAAAATAGTTAAAGCGTAACATATTGGCAACACCGTGAGCAGATGATGAGCCAAAGCGAACAGAGCGGAAGATACCTGCCATAAATGTCACGTAGTTATCCATGATTTGACCTTCGGTAAGCTCACCCATCTTAAAGAGTTTTTCAACCATATAAAGACCTAAGATATCGGCTTTGCCTTCTTCTTGAGCTGAGGCAAATTGTTTTAATGCGGTACGCACGCTGCCTTTGCCGTTGATGGTTTCTTTTATACCTAATCCGTGGGCGACTTCATGGAACATGGTATTGCCGAAGAAGGCAGGGAAGGTGATGTATTTTCTTTGTTCGGGTGCAACCAATTCATTAGCAATAGGGGTTAAAATTTTCTCAAATTTCGCTTTCATGGCATTTTTTAATTGCAAACGGCGTGAGCCTTTAGCCAATTGTACAGATTCATCATTCGGCAAGTTAATCGCAATGGTTTTGCTGCCTGCATTGGAGTGACCAGCATAATACAATACATCATAAGCATTCAAATCAGAATCAGTACCAGGTTTTTCGGTTTTGTATTTGGCGTCAATCGGTAATTCACGCTGCAATTGAGGTAAAAGAGCTGCAAATTTGGCTAGTTTTTTGCTCCAGGATTTATCTTTGATTAACACATAAGCTTCATAAGCGGCTTTATAGCCAAAAAGTCTGTCTTCATAGGTTTCAATAGGACCAACAACAAAATCAATGGCATTGGATTTCATGTCCATCCAAGCCATGTCACTGGGTTTGAAATTATCTGAAATGAGAGCTTCAGAACGCATGTTTAGGTACTTCTTAAATCCTGGATCATCCGCAAGTCTTGCAGCCAGTCTAAGCTTGTTGGAGGCTTTTTTGAGTAATTTGGGGTAGGTTTTGTGGAAATATTGTGACACTAGCTTCCCATTTTCATCTCGTTTTAAGATGGTGTATAAATTGGTTTTATTAGCATCTTTTGATTCCACAAACTCTTCTTTTGTCATGTTGTGTGGATAAAAGTTGGCACCTAAACTTTTTTTTGGGTAGTTTGGTATGAGAACTTTATCACCATTTAATCTGTCCCATGGGCCATAGTTAATATCGGCTAAACGGCGGGCGTTGTCATCGTTTATTTCCATCAAAAAGGTTTCTTTATCACCATAGGCTTGTAACCAAAAAAGTTCATCCATGATTTTGGCAATATCAATAAGAATCGGCAACATTTTCTTTTGATTGGCACTTAAATGGGATAAATCAGTGGTGAGGGTAAATTCTGCATAAATATCTTCAACCCGTGGTAAGGTGTTCCAGTCAGGTCGTGGTGTATAGACTTCGGGTGTTTTTTTAATAACGACAGATTCTGCTGTTGGTTTTTTCTCAACGGGTGCTTGGGTTGATTTATTCTCTGTTTTATCCTGACAAGAAAGGAGGGTAAATGATGTTGCTATGGCAAGTATAAGTAATTTTTTGTTCATGCTATTCTCTTATTTGTTAAGGTTCGATTGAGCAATTTTAATCCAGCCTTTTTGGGCTTTTTGGTAAAACTTAGGAGCTAATCGCGCGCGGTTAATGGATTCTTCAAAAACTTTTTGAGCTTTTTGCATTTGTCCTTGTTGTTGCAATAATAAGCCGTAACGAACACGGCCTTCCTCTCCTGGATAATTTTGTGCAACCACTTCATATTCTTCTAGGGCTTTGTCAATTTCGCCAAGTTTTTCTAAACTACGAGCGTACAACAAGTGTCCGTCAGTGGAATGGTAGTTTGGATTTTCTTTTATGATTTCATCCAGTATTTGGATGGTTTTGTTGTAGTGTTCATTAGCAAAGTAAGCCTTGGCAAGTTTTACCATAATGTCGGGATCGCCTTCGCCAACACCGGTTAAGCAAGCTTGGTATAATTCAATGGCATCATCAATTAAATTGGCTTCCAAACATTCATCAGCTAGCTTGAGTTTATTATCTAGCGTGTTCGCTAATTCAAACTGTTGCTTTCTTTTACGTAATTCTCTTTGAGGGTCAATCGCCTTAAGCAAAGAACTTTTAGCGTTATTGACCTGTCTGGATTGCCCGAGTTCTGGCAAAACCTGAGTAAAAAAGTAGATAGCCATACCAATTCCTGGTAAGAACATAATAATGTAAATCCAATAAATCTCTCGCCTAGTTTTAACAACATGAATGGCAAATCCAATTTGAATGGCGATTAATAAAAAATAGGGCATTTTTTTCCTCTAAAAAGTAAATCTGTGTGAATTGAGAATTTTATCATATTTTGAGCATTAGAGTAGGGGTTTGTTTTAGCAGGTATTTCTACTCTTGTTCCACCCAGCCAGACTCGCCATCAGTCCATGTTTCGTTTTTCCATATAGGTACACGAGATTTAACTTCATCCAAGATGTAACGGCAGGCTTTAAAGGCGGCATCGCGGTGAGCAGCGGATACGCCAACCCAAACTGCCATATCACCGATTTCGAGTAAACCAACTCGGTGGGTGCAAAAGGCTTTTTTAATGGCGAACTTTTCCATGGCTTGGCTAATAATTTTATTACCTTCTTTTATCGCAAGTTTTGGGTAGGCTTCGTAGGCGAGTTTTTGCACGGCTTTGCCTTGGTTGTGGTCGCGTACCCAACCTTCAAAACAGACAAATCCTCCACATGCTGAATCCCGAGTCTTTTTACGCAGTTCGGTTTCATTGATTTTATCTTCGCTTATGTCAAACATAATTAGCCTCCTGATGCGGGTGGTAAAAAAGCAATGGTGTCATTATCGTTAATAGAAGAATCCCATGAAACAAACTCATCATTAATGGCTGCTTTTATGCTGGCTTTATGTGGTTCTTCATCGCAGTGTTTCAGTAGTTCAATATACAGCTCTTCAATGGTATTAACCTGTGTTGTCTGCTTTAATTCTGAGGTTTTCCACGTTTCTTTGAGTTTGCCGAAGAATAAAATTGTTATGTTTTTTGATGTATTTTTCATAAGTTTATGTCTGATTTTCCACCCGTTTTCTTAATTAATTTGGTTGCTGTTATTTCTATGTCATGGGATAAGGCTTTGCACATGTCGTAAATGGTTAAGGCAGCAATCGAGGCACCAGTTAGGGCTTCCATTTCCACACCTGTTTTATGGTGTAAACTAACGGTGCAGGTGATTGCGGCATTGCCTTGTGTGTTTGTTTGTATGTCTATTTTGCAGTTTTCAATCGCAATGGGGTGACAAAAAGGAATCAGTTCATGGGTTTTTTTGGCTGCCATAACGCCAGCAATTATTGCCGTGTGGTAAACAGGGCCTTTTTTGGTTACTAACTCATTGCCTTGAAAAAAACCTTTGACTTCTTCAGGGAAGATAACAGTAGTTGTTGCACTTGCTGTCCTTTTGGTGATTTTTTTACCACTAACATCAACCATAGTTGGGTTATTTTGTTTGTCTATATGGGTTAAATCATTCATGTTTATCCTCCAATCACGTACATTTCAATGCGTTCTTTATTGTCTTTGCTTTGGTTTCTGATTTCAGAGTACCTGTCATCACGGTTTTGCCAGATGGATGCAATCATTTGTGCAAGTTCTTCATCCATGTTGCTGCGAATAAGAGGCATTAAATCGTGTTCTTGGTGGGCAAATAAGCAGGTGTATAGTTTGCCATCTGCTGAGAGTCGAGCACGCGAACAGGTACGGCAAAAAGGCTTGGATATTGAGGTGATAAAGCCGATTTCTCCTTGGTGGTTATCGTATTTGTATCGACTGGCAACTTCACCAATATAATTTGGTTCGACAGGCGATATTTTCCATTTGTTTTCAATGATTTGAACAATATCATTAAAGTCAATGACATCTTCTTTTGTCCAACCATTTTTGGTGCCAACATCCATAAATTCGATAAACCGAACCACAACATTGGTGTCTTGATAACGTTCAAGCAAGGGTATGATTTGGTCATCATTAACTCCTTTTTGCACCACACAATTAAGTTTAACACTCTTTAATGAAGATTTGCTGGCAGCATCAATGGCATCCAATACTACTGATAATGTGCCGCGTTCGCCACTCATTTTGTAATACAAGTCTTCATCAATGGTATCGAGCGAAATATTGATTCTATCCAATCCTGCTTCGATTAATATGGGCAACTGTCTTTGCAATAATTGACCATTAGTTGTTAGGGCAATATCATTGATTCCATCAATTCGTTTGAGAAATTTTATCAACCGATCTAAATCTCGACGCAGTAAGGGTTCACCTCCTGTGAGGCGGATTTTATTAACACCAAATCCTGCAAATACCTTAACGACTTTTTCAATTTCAGAAAATCCTAAGCGTTGTTCTTTTTTGAGGAACTGGTAATCGTCATCAAATTTGTCCGCAGGCATGCAATAAGGACAGCGGTAATTGCAGGTGTCCATCACTGAAATACGCAAATCTTTGATTGGGCGATTGAGTTTGTCGGTAATATTTTTCATTAAACCTTATTTAATTCTTGTTGGTAAGCATCGAGTAAGTGTTGCCAATTGCTGTTATTTATTGTTACGTAGGCTTGCTTGGTTAATTTATCAATCGAACGCTTTAATCTTTTTATGTTTTTTTGTTGCCAACTGGGTTTTGGTGTTTGTTGACCTGAATTATCAAAATCAATTAAATACACTTTATTTTCATCAATTAAAATATTATTGGCGTTTAAATCAGCGTGGTTAATGCCTTGTCTGTGAAATAGGGCAATGGTTTGACCAATTTTTTGCCAAGTGCTTTTATCTGATTTTTTATTAAGGAATTCGGCAAAAGTTGACTGATGTGGAATATATTTTATTAAAATATTGGCTTGATAAAAAAATCCAACTTTACAAGTTTGCGCAGCAATTGGTTCTGGTACGGGTAAACCCGTTTTGTGCATTTTTTCAAGCAAATAAAATTCGCTAAAACTGCGGGATTTATTTAAACCTGTCCATAAATATTTGTCTTTAATAAACTTTGCAGGAATGCCACCGCGATAGTAATGGCGAAGCATCATTTTTTCATTGTCTGATTTAATCATCCATGCCGAACCTCTGCCACTACTGGCACCCAATAAACGCCCTTGATTGAGCCAATAAGTGTCGCTAAACCATTCGCAGTCTATTTTGCTTTTATAGGCTTGATTCGCAAGAATCCAGCAATTATTGTGTTCTGAAACACTGGCTTGTGGCATTGTCTGTATGGATGAAAATAAAGTGAGGTATCTTAGCATGTTTTTCTGAATTCAAAAATCATTCGGTGGTAATATGTCATCGTTTTAATTTAAAAGTGATAACGAAAATGGGAAATTCGAGTGTAATAATTGCAGTGGTTGTTGGTGTGATTGTTCTTAAGTTGGTTGCAGTGCATCTGTATTTAAAGAAAAAAATAGATCAATCAGAAACAAAAATAAATAAAGATGACAAATAAAATAAACTCAATTTGTATTGTACGGCTTTCAGCTATTGGTGATGCCACGCATGTTTTGCCTGTTATTGCTACGGTGCAAAAAAAATATCCCAATGCAAAAATAACGTGGGTAATTGGTGTTTTGGAGCATAAATTAATGCAAGGATTAAAAGGTGTTGATTTTGTTGTTTTCGATAAGAAAAAAGGCTTCAAAGGTTATTTAGCCTTAAGAAAACAGCTCAAACCCATCACTTTTGATGCCTTGTTGCACATGCAGTATTCATTTCGTGGTAATTTTGCTGCATGGATGATTAAAGCTAAACAACGCATTGGCTTTGATAAAAAACGCTCGCGTGAATTGCATGGATTGCGCTTAAACAAAAGGATACAAGCGGTTGAAAAACAACATGTTTTGGATGGTTTTATGGAATTTGCGACGGCTCTTGGTATTAAAGAAAAAGTCTACCAATGGAATATCGCCATATCCGATAAAGACAAAGCATTTGCTGCAGGTGTTATTGATAAGGAGAAACTTAATGTGATAATCAGCCCATGTTCGAGTAATAAATTACGCAATTGGTCAAATGAAAATTACGCCAGCATCTGTGATTATGTTAGTGAAAAATACCACGCTCATGTGGTTTTATGCGGCAGTCCTGATTCATATGAAAAGCAAACAGCCAATGAAATTGAATCACTAGCAAAATACCCAATCACCAATATTGCAGGCAAAGACACGCTCAAACAATTATATGCCACCATGCAAGCCGCTGACTTGGTTATTTCACCTGATTCGGGCCCTATGCATATTGCCAATGCAGCTCAAACCCCTGTTATTGGGTTACATGCTGCAACCACAGCTAAACGCAGTGGAGCCTACAGTTTTCAACATTTAGCGGTGGATTGTTTTGAACAAGCGGCAAAAGAAATACACAAAAAGCCAGCAGATGCTATTCGTTGGGGTGGGCAAATTGTTGCTCAAGGTGTCATGGATTTAATTACTGTTGATGCAGTTAAAGAAAAAATTGATGAAGTGTTAAGGAAGCTCTGATAAATAGAAAAATCTCAGGCTTACATAGATGAACAAGGTCGATTTGAAAAAACGCAGGATTGGTCATTCCATTTCAAGTTTATTCAAAGAAGATATTGTACATCTATGTAAGCCCCGCAGGGCAAGGCATCAAGCATTCATCTGCTTCGCTGAAATATTTAAATAGGGAATGACCCTGATTTTTCACATTTCAACTCGCAGCTAAATACTTGATGACTTGCTGAGGAATTATCTATTAATCAGAGCCTCCTTAAGTTCCAAGTAGCTTGTTTAACTGATTGGCAAAATTCTCACGGTCTTTTTGATTTAAAGCCGCAGGACCTCCTGTATCAACACCGCTGTTACGCAAGGTCTCCATAAAGTTACGCATTTGCAACCGTGCTTTGATGTTATCAGTTGTATACAATTCACCCCGTGGGTTTAAAGCCGTAGCTCCTTTGTCAATCACATCAGATGCCAATGGAATGTCAGAAGTAATAACAATGTCTCCAGCATTAACGCGTTTTACAATTTCATCATCTGCCACATCAAAACCTTGATGCACCTGAATCGCAGTGATTAATTTTGAAGCAGGTGTCGGCATGTATTGATTAGCCACCAATAAAACTTCTGTTTTGGTGCGGTCACTTGCCCGAAAGATAATGCTTTTAATAACATTCGGACAAGCATCGGCATCGACGTATATTTTCATGTTTATTTATAAATCAACGTCAAAGGTGCATGATCGGAAAACTTTTCTTCTTTGTAAATTTCTGCCGAAAGAACTTTTTTGGCAAGAGAAGGGGAGGTGATGTGGTAATCAATACGCCAACCAACATTGTTTGCGTAGGCTTGTCCGCGGTTTGACCACCACGTGTAGTTGTGTGGTTCTTGGTTAACAACACGAAAAGCATCGACTAATCCACATTTGTCGAACAACTTAGTCAACCATGCACGTTCTTGCGGTAAACAGCCTGAATTTTTCTGGTTGGCTTTCCAGTTTTTAATGTCAATTTCCTTGTGCACGATATTCCAGTCACCGCAAATAACAAAATCCTTTCCTGTTGCTTTTAATCGTTTAAACTCTTGTTCTAAACGCTCCATGCATTGGTATTTAAAGTTTTGGCGTTCTTCTTTAGCAGAACCTGAGGGTAAATACAGCGAAACCACAATAATATCGCCCAAATCCACCTCAAGCCAACGCCCTTCGTTATCAAAAGCTTCCTCGCCAATTCCATATTTAACCGATTTTGGTTTAATTTTTGTGTAAATCGCAGTGCCCGAATAGCCTTTTTTAACCGCATCGTGAAAATAAACATGATAACCTTCGGGGTGAAAAGTATCAGCGCTTAATTGGTGTTCTTGTGCCTTGGTTTCTTGAATACAAACCACATCAAGTGATTCACGATTAAGCCAGTCAAAAAAGCCTTTTTTAGCGGCAGCACGAATGCCGTTAGTGTTTACAGAGGTTATTTTCATAGTTTTTACTTTGTTGTTAGTTATAAGGAATACGTAAACTCTCTGAGGTCTCGTAGAGGAATCGCTCAGTTACATTGAGGTCTCTTGTATTTATTTTTATTAGTCTTATTATACGTATGTTTATGAGGTTATGATAAAATTCAACTAACTTTTTAGAGAAAAAATATGGATCAACAATTAATAACAAATATCCTTATGTGGATTGTGCCTTTATCTTTGGCAATTATCTTACATGAGGTTGCACATGGGTGGATGGCGAATAAACTTGGCGACCCTACGGCGAAAAATCTTGGGCGTTTGACTTTAAATCCAATCAGTCATATCGATCCTATCGGTACTTTAGTAGTACCTGGTATGTTGCTATTATCAGGTTCACCATTTTTGTTTGGTTGGGCTAAACCTGTGCCTGTGATGTTTAATCGCTTACGTAATCCGCGTACCGACATGATTTGGGTTGCATTGGCAGGACCTGGTGCCAATTTATTGATGGTTATTTTCTGGGCAATAATGGCAAAGGTGTTTATTGCCACAATTGCTTTAGATTCCACTAGTTTTCAATTTTTGATAGGAGTGGCTCAAAAAGGCGTAATTATTAACTTGGTATTAATGATTTTTAATTTATTACCAATGTTACCACTGGATGGTGGGCGCGTATTGCATGGTTTGCTGCCACGAGAATTAGGTGATAAATTTGCTATTACCGAACGTTACGGTATGTTTATTGTGGTTGCTTTGCTTGCGACAGGTTTGATTTCTAAAATCATCTCACCACCTATTATGTATTTTTACAATTTGGTTTTTAAATTTATCTTAGGTTAATTATGAATACAGCACAAAAATTTATTCAATTGGCATTAAAAAAGCAGGTTTTAAAATTTGGCGAGTTTACCTTAAAATCTGGACGAATTTCACCTTATTTTTTTAATGCAGGCTTGTTTGAAGATGGTCAATCCTTAACCTTGCTTGGTGAATACTATGCCCAAACATTACACGACAGTGGGCTAGATTTTGATAGGCTTTATGGACCTGCCTACAAAGGTATCCCGATTGCTACGGCTGTTTCGGTGGCTTTTTATAGGTTATATGATCGTAATATCCCTGTGGCATTTAACCGTAAAGAAGCCAAAGACCACGGTGAAGGTGGAGTTTTAATTGGTTCTCCCTTACAAGGCAAGGTATTAATCATTGATGATGTAGTTTCAGCGGGTACTTCGGTGCGTGAATCAATTGAGATTATTCAAGCAAACAAAGCAGAAGTTGCAGGAATTTGCGTGGCATTGGATAGACATGAAAAAGGTCAAGGCGAATTATCTGCGGTTGGTGAATTGCAAAAACAATACGGTTTACAAACCGTCGCTATTGCGGGTTTGGATGATTTGATAGCTTATTTAGCGGATGATGAGGAAAAACTCGCATTGGTTAAGACTTATAAAGAACGTTATGGAAGTTAAGATTATTAGGTCTGTTTGCGAGGCAGATTTAAACCGGTGTTTTGAAATCGAAACGGTTGCTTACCAAGGCGATGAAGCAGCGAGTAAGGAAAAAATCTTAAAACGTATTCAAACTTACCCACAAGGCTTTATTCTATTGGAAGTTGATGGTGTGATTGCTGGATTTATTAATTCAGGTGCTTGCCATGAGGTGGTATTATCCGATGAAGACTTTAAAGAGCTTATTGGTCATGATGAATCGGGTGAAAATATTGTTATTATGTCGGTGGTTGTCCATCCAGATTTTCAAGGTAAGGGTTATGCCACTTTGTTGATGAAAGTTTTTATTAAACGCATGAAACAAATGAATAAAAAATCCATTCACTTGATTTGCCAAACCCATTTAGTGGATATGTATGCATCGCACGGTTTTGCCTATATCGGTGAATCTGACTCAGACCATGGCGGTATGGCGTGGCAGGAGATGGTTTTGGACTTATAAGAGAAAAATATAATTGGTTATTTTCGCGGTGACAAAAAAGCCGTAAGGCAACAGATGTTTGAAGTAATAGAAAAGTTGATTTGAAAGCTTTTTTTGCAACTTTTATACCCGCTCCAAGAGTTGTGCAAAGGTCTCTTAAATTAAGAATCACAAAATAATCGGTGTAATCTGTTCCATCTATGGATAAAATAAACCTATGGCAAAAATAAAATTACAATACACGTGCACGCACTGTGCAGCGGTTCATAACAAGTGGGCAGGGCAGTGTGGTGACTGTGGGCAATGGAATTGTTTGGAAGAATCTGTGGTACAAGCGGCAACACCTGCACAGAAATCTTCACGCTTTTCGACCTATGCTGGTGATGTTGGTGGTCAAAAGATTCAAAAGCTGGGCAATGTTAAATTTCAAAGAAACATCCGCACATCCACAAAAATCAAAGAGCTTGATAGAGTTTTAGGCGGTGGATTAGTGACGGGTTCGGTGGTGTTAATTGGCGGTGATCCTGGTATTGGAAAATCAACATTAATGCTGCAAGTGACCGCAACTATGCCTGAGAATATTAAAACACTGTATGTCACGGGTGAAGAGTCGTTATCGCAAATATCCATGCGGGCACAACGATTGGAACTGGCAGCAGATGACTTGGAATGCATGGCAGAAACCTCGGTTGAAGCCATTATTGCATCGGCCTTAGTGCATAAACCCAATTTAATGGTGATTGATTCAATTCAAACGCTTTATACCGAAAATTTGACCTCTATTCCAGGTTCTATTTCTCAAGTCAAAGAATGTGCGGCGCAATTGGTGCGTTTTGCCAAGCAGAACAATACCTCGATAATTTTTGTCGGTCACGTGACCAAAGAAGGTGGAATTGCAGGCCCTCGTGTGTTGGAACACATGGTGGATACGGTTTTGTATTTTGAAAGCGATGGCAATAGCCGTTATCGGGTACTGCGAGCCTTGAAAAATCGTTTTGGTGCCGTCAACGAAATCGGTGTGTTTGCCATGACTGAAAAAGGCGTACAAGAAGTGGAGAATCCTTCTGCAATCTTTTTATCTGAACACAGCGAACCTCAACCTGGCAGTGTGGTGATGGTCACACGTGAAGGCACACGGCCTCTATTGGTGGAAGTACAAGCTTTAGCCGACCAAAGTCCATTAGGTAATCCAAGGCGACTCACGGTAGGTTTGGACCACAATCGTTTAGCAATGTTGTTGGCTGTGTTGCACAATGGCTGTCAGCTAGCCATTCATGACCACGATATTTTTATGAATGTGGTTGGTGGCATGAAAGTTACCGAAACAGCGGCTGATTTGGCTATTATCATGGCTGTTGTCTCCAGCTTTAGAAACCGTTATTTACCCAAAGGCACAATTGTTTTTGGTGAAGTGGGGTTGACGGGTGAAATACGTCCTGTTTTTAATGGCGAAGACCGATTAAAAGAAGCGGCTAATCATGGTTTTACACACGCAATTGTTCCAAAAGGCAATATTGGTGCGTGGACTAAAGGACTGAATATAAAAGTCACAGGTGTGGATAATATTAACCAAATTTTAGATTATATTTAATCATGCGTGAATTGTTATCAAATAAACAGATTGTTTTAAAGCGTTATTCGTTACAAGATGCCTCTGATTTATTGTTAGCAATTAAACAATCCTACCGTGAGATATCGCCTTGGATGAGTTGGTTGACACCGAATTATGATTTAAAAGCGGCTAATGAATTTATCATAATCCAAACCAATAACTGGGATGATAACTTAGAATATACCTTTAGCATTAGAAACCACCAAGGCAACTTTTTAGGCACGATTGGTATACATTTATACGATCAACTCAATGGTGTGGCAAATATCGGTTATTGGATGAATACGCCGCATTGCAATAACGGGTATTGCACTCAAGCCGTTAAATTACTGGCGAAAAATGCTTTTAAAGAATTAAACTTAATCCGCATTGAAATTATTGTTGCCACTCAAAATGCAGCCAGCCAGAAAGTGGCAAACAAATCGGGTGCAAAATTTGAAGCAATTTTGAAAAACCGTATTAGACTCCGCGGTAAAGCCATAGAGGCTAATATGAATGCAATCTATTTCAAATGAATACTAATTGGGAAATTATAACAGCAATCTATGACGAGGCCATTGACCTTGAGGAATCTTCGAGGCATGAATTTGTTAGCAAAAAATGCAAAGAGGATTTAAAAATTTTCACGCAAGTCATGAAAATGCTTGAGGCAAGTCACAGTCAAGATTTTATGGGAGAATTTCCTGGAAAAATAAACCCTGATTATATAGAGTTTTCTAAACCTGAACAACTCGGGCATTTTAAAATATTAAAAAAAATAGCCACAGGCGGAATGGGGCGCGTTTACCTTGGGCAGTCAACTACCTCTGATGTGCAAATAAAAGTTGCGCTTAAAACCATACGAATTGAATTGATAAACGATGAGTTGAAACGCAAATTTCAAAACGAAAAAAAAATCCTGTCCCAACTTAGGCATAAAAATATTGCTAGCCTAATTGATGCAGGTATTACCGATGATAATATTCCCTACCTTGCTACGGAGTGGGTAGACGGTGTTACAATTAACCATCATTGCCAAGACAACAATCTTAGTCTAAAAAAACGCCTCAATTTATTCATACAAGTTTGTCAAGCCGTTGCTTTTGCTCACAATAAATTAATAATTCACAGGGATATAAAGCCCGATAATATTTTAGTCAATCAACAAGGGCAAGTGAAGTTGCTTGATTTTGGTATTGCGAAGATTGTTGATGAAAACCAAAACATTCAAACAGCAACCCAAATTTTCACCCCTGATTATGCTGCACCAGAGCAACTGTCAGGTGAAATGTGTACAGCAGCAACCGACATTTATTCCCTTGGAATAATTTTGTTTGAATTGTTGACTAATTCTAGGCGATTTAATTTGTCAAATTTACCTATCACAGAAAAGTTAAATACTATTACTATTCCCAAACAGGCAAATTTATCTAATCTTCAATCTAACAAACCATTACCTTATTCATTATCAAAAGTTAAAGGTGTTTTAATAACTATTATCAATAAAGCCATGCATGTTGAGCCTTTGCGTCGATATAATTCAGTAATTTCATTGATTTTAGATGTTGAAAATTATATTGAAAAACGTCCGATTATGGCAATGAGGGATAGTTATTGGTATAAATTTAAAATGCTTATATTGAGAAACAAGCTTTCAAGTGCTTTAGTGTTATTTGCTTTATTCACTGTGTCTGTTTCAGCATTTGTAACAATTAAACAACTAAATGAAAAGATTTTAGAGGTTCAAAAGTCGCAACAAGTTACTGACTTTTTAATCAATTCTATTCAAGCAAGCGATCCTGATTTAACTCAAGGAAAACAAACTTCATTGGTTGAGTTTTTACAAAATGCAAAAATACAAATACAACAAAAATCTTTTTCTGATGCTAAGTTATCCAGTCTTTTAAAACAAACTATTGGCATTGCATTAAGTAAAGTTGGTCAATATAAAGATGCGGAAAGCACCTTAATTGAATCTATACAAGGCAATCCCAAAAACTATAAAGCTCGAATTGGTTTAGTGCAATTATTCCTCGAACAAAAATCTTTTCATTTGGTAGAGGAACATATTACATATTTACTAGAGAATAAAAAGGAATTATCTATTGCCGAAAATAGCCAAACACAAATTTTGGAAGCCGAGTTATTGTTTTCACAAGGGCAATTTAATCGTGCTGTGCAACTATTAAAAACATTAATTAAACCAGTTGCGACATCAACATACCCTCAGTTGGCTATTGATGCCAAACTGACACTTGCATCCATATTAGATGAAACTGGTCATGTTGATGAATCTATAAAAATTTTAAAAAGTGCACTTGAATTTAGTAAAAAGCACTTTGGAAACACATCGACACAAACCACTAATATCATGAATGAATTAGCGCGTGTTTTATCAAATACTAGTCCTGTGCCATGGACTGAGATATTTAGTTTATATCAAGAAAGTTTAAAACTCCAAATAAAGCTGTATGGTAAATATCATCCAGTCATTGCTAAAACACTACTGAATCAAGGTTTTGCTTATAAATTTCATGGAAAGATTGACAAGGCTTTTCTTAATGCGATTAAAGCTCGTGAAATCTCCATAAGAAACTTTGGAGAATCACATATATTAACAGCACATTGCGACTTATTGTTATCTCAAATCAATTACCAAAAAGAGGAGTTGGCTCAGGCAATAAATTTGTTGGAAAAGTCCATAACGGTTTATTCAAAATATTACGGAGATAACCATTTTTCAACCAATGAGTTAAAGACAACTTTAGCCGTTTATTTTCTTAAATCTAAAAAAGGAGAAAAAGCCTTAAACTTATTATTGCCACTTTATGAGTCGCAAATAAATCAACTAGGACCATTTAATAAAGCGACTTTCTATGTAAAGTTAAATATTATAAAAGCCTATATTTTATTGAATCAAAATAACAAAGCAATTTTAAATGCAGAAAAAGCTTTACAAAAAGCTCAAGAAATAATTGGAAAACAAAATATTATCACCGTCGGTATTCAAATGGCATTGGTGCAAAGTTATATTCACGCGAAGAAGTATAATAAAGCTCTACCATTAAGTAAGGAGCTTCTATCTTTTGATTTGATAAAAAATACACCAGTTTACCATGAGGCAGGGCTAAAGTTATTTAATGAAGCACAACAAAATATTAATGATTCTATAAAATAAATATGACAGAGTTCTCAGTTTTAAATCTGCATAGTTCACTTATGGTTTTAAGTAGGGTAGTATAATAAAGTTTTTCTTTTGAGATATTATATTGCAAGCAATACAATTAACAAAAATATTGAATAAATCAATGATGGATGGAAATACATGGGATGAAATATTGCCTATTGTATACAATCAATTGAAGATTCTTGCACGTGGGGTTAAACACCAACACAAAAAAAACCTCACGCTCAATACCACTTCTCTTGTGCATGAAGCTTACCTTAAGTTAGAGAAAGGCAGTAAATTTAATATTAATGGGACGCGTCATTTTTATCAATTAGCAGCCCAAGCTATGCGTCAAATACTGGTTGATAATGCTCGCGCTAAATTGGCAAAAAAACGTTCAAAAAATGACTCGGATCAAACCGAAGAAGAGTATTTTTTGGAAATAAATAATCAAGTTACTTCAGCTGAAGAAGTTGTGGAAATAGATAAAGCCCTGGAAGACTTAGAAAAACTTGACACTCAATTAGCACAAATCGTAACTTACCATTTTTACGGTGGATACACCTTTGTGCAAATTGCAGAAATGCTTGATATATCAGAGCGAACGACCCTGCGCTATTGGGAAAAAGCCAGAGCGTATATCTATTCACAGTTGCATTGATTGTTTTACTCAAACCCGTCAGCGAAAACAAATTCAATATTAAAAGTATAAACAGAACCAGCATCAGTACCATTATCATTGTCTTGATAAGCACCAATTAAGGCATTGTCGCCCGATAAACTCACCGAAAAGCCATAATAATCCGATTTAGCCCCATCATTGGCGAGGTGTTTTTTTGTTTCATCCCATGTGCTTCCATCGTAATCAAACTGGTAAGCGGCACCTGCATTTGTATCAGTATCATCATCCAAATGATTACCAATTAACATCCTATTGGCATCTAAACTCACAGAAACTCCAAAGTTGTCTTGGCTGCTGCCGTCACTGGCGAAAATTCTGGTGCTGTTCCATGTATTAGTGTTGACATCGTAGTCAAAAACATAGGCAGCTCCGGTTGATAAATTATTGAATCCTCGCTCACCACTGGCACCCACAACGGCTCGATTGTTCTTCAAATCAACCGCTGTACCGAAATGACCATTGGCTATTGGGTTGCTTATTTGCAGTTTTGTTTCCAGCCATAAATCATTTATGGCATCGTAGTCATAAATATAAGCCGCTCCAGCCGAACTTATGTTATTGATTCCATCGTCTTCATTGCGTGCACCGACTATGGCTCTACTGCCAAATAAGCTCACTGAATAACCAAAATCATCAAAAATTTCCCCATCACTTGGGATGAGTTTGCCGACAAATTGCCAAGAGCCAGTTGTTTTTTCATAAATATACGTTGTGCCTGATTTGATGCCATTTTCTGTATCAGAAGATGCGCCAACTAAAGCCCTGTCATCTGAAAGACTCACCGATGAGGCAAATTCGTCATTTACATTGATGACACTTTCAAACAAAGCGACTTCATTCCAGCTACTGCCATCGTAATTGAAGAAATACACCTTACCTGGACTCAGTGTATTTAATTCATTGGCTGCAATAATAGCATTGTCACCCTCTAAATCCACACTGGAACCGAAGTTTGTACTTAAATCGGATGCCAATAATTTTATCGGAGCCAACCATTGACCATTGACGTAATCAAAAATATAAGCCGCACCTGTATTCAATCCATTCTCTCCATCTAAAGGTGCGCCAATTAAGGCACGGTTGCCATCTAAACTGAAGGAATACCCAAAATTATCACCCACAGCCCCTTGTGTGACCACTTTTTGCGTTTGTTGCCATGTGCCGTTTAATTCAAAACTATAAACTGCTCCTGATTGGCTGCCATTATCACTATCATTGAAGTTTCCGACTATTAATTTATCGCCTGATAAAGCGATTGAGGATGCAAAAAAACTACTGCCAGTTATATCATCTGCCGCTATTTCTTGGGTAAACTCCCACATATTAATGCCTGTGTTGTAGTCAAAAATATAGACTGACCCAGTATCATTCCCACTGATTTCTCCGTTTAATGCACCCACAAGCAAACGGTTGTTTTCAATGCTAACCGTACCACCAAACCGATTGCCATTTGCTGCATCTGGAGCTAATAATTTTGTTTCAATCCACAAAGTCCCATTAAATTCATAAACATAAGCAGAACCTGCTGCATTAAACCCCTCATCGGTTTGATCTGCACCAATGAGAACATTGCCAGCAGAAATACTAACATCACTTCCAAAATCATCATTGTCAATGCCATCAGATGCAAGAAATTGATGAGTCTGTGACCAAGTAGAACCCGATAATTCAAACAAATAAGCAGCCCCTGTATTAATGCCATTGTTGTTGTCATCAAAGTTTCTAGCAGCGACCAATGCCTGATTGCCATCCAGACTTACCGCATTGCCCAGAGCATCTCCAGATGAGCCAGCCGTTGCTGTGAGTATGGCGGACTCTTGCCAATTAGTGCCGTTAAAATCAAAAATATAGGCTGCGCCCGAGCCACTGCCATTGCTGATACTGTCGTAATCTGTGGTACCAATTAATACTCTATCACCTGATAAACTCACCGATGAGCCAAATTTATCACCACTTCCTGCATCACTGGCAATTAATTTTTGGGTTAAACTCCAAACGCCATTGTTTAACTCATAAACATAAACAGCTCCGGCTTGAAACAAGCCATTCACCCGATT
The DNA here is from genome assembly GCA_026988115.1 of Lysobacterales bacterium. Classification (GTDB taxonomy): domain Bacteria; phylum Pseudomonadota; class Gammaproteobacteria; order Xanthomonadales; family Marinicellaceae; genus NORP309. Next base: position 22,762 of record JALSLV010000039.1, read on the forward strand.
AAATTTGTCCGCTATTACCGCTCTATTGCCTTGCAAACTAACGGCACTTCCAAACCGATTATCTGCATTAATTCCATCAGGAAAAATAAGCTGAGTTTCAATCCAAGTGCTACCATCGTAATCAAAAATATAAGCCACGCCATGCTCTAATGCTCTGGGCGAACCAATCAATGCCCGATTGCCATCGATTGATACACTTTCCCCAAATCGAGCTCCATTACCACCCACACCAGTTGGTGTTGGCAATAGTTTTGATTGAATAATGACCTCTTGTAATTGTGCCAGTTTGCTGTCTTGTTCATTTTCTTGTACCTTGGCTTGAGCATTCACTAAAAATATCAATGTCACAATAGTTAGTATTGTCTTATAAAATTTCATATTAATTCTCCTGTAAAATAAGTTGTGCAATTTGTTTTAATGTTTCTTGTGTATTTATGAGAATATCTTTTGTTGAAGAGCTTATTTTTAGAATAAAATCTTCAGATTTTACAGACAGTATATAAGTAATGATAGTGCCTTGTTTCTTAATTAAATCTCCTGCCATACTTTGATCAAAATCATCGTTATTGGTCACAATCTTTGTTAAAGTGGCACTATCACCCAAATTATCAATTAGTTGATAATCATTTGAATTTCTTATGGAGTCATTGTTATTTTTTTCCATCAGTTTTATCATGCTTTTGTCATAATGTGATGTATAAGATTGCATTGATTTATTGGCTTGGTTGATTTTTGACACCAATTGTTTTTCAGATAATTTTATAGGAGGAAAAACATCCTGTGATTTTAGTTTAGTCAAGATAAATGTAATTGTATGAGTTTCGTCATTTTTATCATTCCACGACAATTCACACCAAGCGCCCATATAACCATTAAAAAATGAATCCGAAAATTGCGCTTCTTTAGTTATATCTTGCTCAATTGAAAGAACTGATTTAACGGTATCAACATTAAGATAATCACATGCTTTTTCTTTGTTATAGAAGTCTGTAAACATACCTTGGGATGAAACCCCGCAAGAACTGAGTGTAAATAACCCTATTAGAGCCAATTTTGATTTAATCATTTTATTCTCCTTTTTTTCCTTTCAATATAAGTTGTGCTAATTGTTTTGCCGCTTCACTGTGTGGTGGATTTTTACTTCTTAGGTTGAATGAATTTTGCATAGAAAGGGTGAGTTTTGTGTTCTCAACAACCGTAGTCAAGATAGATTCACTTTTACTTTTAATCAAAATCGCGGCATTACCCATGCCATTAAGCACTTCAAAATTATTGGCAGTTTTTTCTTCTGCGATAATGGTTTTTTTTGCGTAATCATAAGCCATCTTGTTTTTGCCATTATTCCTTTTGTCCATATCCTTAACCATTTCTTCTATTTTATTATTGAGCTCAGCCTCAGAGAGTTTTTTTGGTGGGAACACTTCTCGATTTGAATCGTAAATGGATAAACTAACAGTAAATTCACCGTATTGCGTGCCTTCCCACGAATATTCGCAATTGTAAGAACCGCCATAATTTTCAACTCTCGTTTCCACTGCTTGTTTGATTTGCATAATTTTTTGAACAGCACTAATGCTCACAATCTGGCACACTTTTTCTCTGTCCATAAATGCCGTTAATGGCGAGCTAGGTGATGGAATTTGCGATTGATTTTGCGATTTTTGATGCGCCTCACCCTTGTCATTGCATGCTAATAATGTAAATAATGCCAATAAAGAAATCAGTAATAATGGTGTTGTTTTTTTCATTTTTTATAATCCTCTAAAGTTTTTTCAGTAGTCGTTTGATTATTTTCATCAGTAAAAATAGCACTGAAGACAAAATAGCTGGCACAAAATATAACGGGCAGGGAGATAAACAACCCTAAGCCCACCGGAATGATGGAAATAAACAGGAGTATCATCACCATAATGTAATAAACAAGCAAAGCGGGTATGTTGTGCAAAACTGCCACAATGCTCAACTTTAAGGCGGGTAGGGTTTTGGCATGGCGCAAAACCACCAAAGGCACACAAAAAGACAGAGCAATGCCCCACATTGTATGGATTAACCAACTCAAAGCGCCACCCAATGAAAAGCTGCTATCAAGGCTTCTTTGGGTGCGGCTATCAATATGTTGCATTTGTTGAGTAAAAAAAGAGAAGTGATGAAAAGCATAATCTAATAGCACAACCACCGTACCCATTACACCCAATAGTAAAAGTTGTTTGTTGTAATCAGAGTTAAGGGCAGAAAACAAACCCAAAAACGAAATATTATTGCCTTGATTGGACTGATGCAAGTTCAAATATACACCCCCTGCAAAATATGGTGCAACTATCATGGCAATAAATTTCCCAATAAAAAAATTATTCAATAAACCCAAGCAAACAATAATCGTTAGCAACGTTGCTATCCATGTTAAAGGATTGTATTTAAAAACTACCCAGCCAGATTTAAGCCAGTTAATGCCAATTTTAAAATCGGTGATTATTTGGTAATTAATTGCCCTCATTTAATTTTCAAAGCCATTTTTAAAAATAATATCAGTATTGATGCTATTTTTACCAGCCCAAAACCCACCACTAAGGGTGAAATCACCGCCTGTTGAGGCTTGATTGGCATCGTGTTGCCCGATAGTGCCATTGAGGTTAAAATCACCACCATTAGCAACACCGCCCCCAGCGGCAATGGCGGATTTTTCCACGGCAAAGTTGCCACCTGTTTGGGCAAATCCAATAAAGCTTATACTCATCGCTATTGATATCACTATTTTTTTCATTTTTATTTTCATTTTCATTTTTTTCACTATTCCCGTAAGGTGGGCTTGCCCACCACAATAAAGTCCACTGGCTATTAAAACCTTATTTTACACATACCCCATTGAAATAACTCAAACGGGTAGTTGGCTTTAGCCAACCATTAAAAGCCGCAGGTTTTAAAAAGTTTTAAATACCGTTGACTAAAGAATCATTAATTTCTCATTAAACTATTTAAAGGGTACTGACCCCTTAAAGTTTTAGATTCATTTGTTTAATGTAGCCAATACCTGTGCATCCGCTCTAGTGGTTAAATTTAGCATTAATTTACAGGCTTTATTTTGATGTGTTAGGTCGCTTTGCTGTAATACATCATTTTGGTGTAATGGATCATTTTTGTAAGCGGTAACAATTCCTTTGTATTCTTTCACAAGGAGATTATGATCATTCAAAGGCAATATCATTGCTGTTGATCGAATAATTTTGTCTGTTCTTTGGCTTAATTCCATGTACTGAGACCTTGTGTTACATTTGATTTTGGCTACATCAACAATTTTACTAACATCTACATTCTTTAATTTACTGTCTATTTCCTCGTAAAGTTTATCTAGCAGCTTGCACGTTTCAGCGGCATTTACTCGGTTACGGTTAAAGTCTCCGTTAATGCTTTGATATTTTTTTTTATAGCTGTTATATAGCTCATTACCAAACACATTTTTTACGGTGCGTATTAAAGCTGGGCCATACATTGTTTTCACCATGTAATCTGTTGATGAGCTACATGTTTTTTCTTTTGCAATTGGCTTTTTAATCGCAGTTTTTGACCTATCGTTTTTATCATTGTATGCGTTGTCAGGTTCATTACATGCACTTAATATTGCAGTCAAACCTATTAATAACAGTATTTTATTAAACATTATATTTCTCCTTTAAATATGTTCCACAATCCTCTGAAGGTATTGCGTATTCGATGAATTTATCTTCATGACTTTTTATAATCTTCTAAGGTCTTATCTAAAGAGGTTTTATCTAAAGAAGTTTCATCCTGCACTTTTGTGTTAAAAAGCGAATTATAGACCGCATAATTGGCGCAAAATATAACAGGTATAGTTTTCGCAAACACACAAGTAGTACACTTAACGACAAAGCGATTGCCCAAATATAGCTTACCAAGGCACTTAAGATTGAGCCCAGTGAACCGCGTTCTCGATAGCTTATTGAGTGCTCTTTGCCTGAGAAGACCGTTAGATTGCTGCCTGGCATATTTTTAAAAACAAGGATAAGAACAATAATCGCAATACCCATCAAACCAATGATAAATAACTGCTTTCTAGGATGGTCAGTATTTAAAGCAGAAAACAAACCCATAAAACCAATGTCTTGACCTTGATGAGATTTATGTAAAGTTAGGTAAATACCACCGAATAATAGTGGCGTAATCACAACACCGATAAAACCACCAATGGTAAAGCTATTAAGCAAGCCAACGATAACAACAGTGGCGATTATGATAAATAACCATGTAAAAGGGTTGTTTTTAAAAATAACCCATCCCTGTTTAAGCCAATGAATGCCTATGGTATTATTGTTTATATAGTTGTATTGTATTTTCATTTATATTTTCTTATTAACTCAATTTTCAAAGCCATTGGCAAAGATAGCTTCGGTTTGATTAATGGGTGGTTTTACCATCCAAAAGCCACCACTTAACGCAAAGTCACCGCCTGTTGAGGCTTGATTGGCATCGTGTTGCCCGATAGTGCCATTGAGGTTAAAATCACCACCATTAGCAACACCGCCCCCAGCGGCAATGGCGGATTTTTCCACGGCAAAGTTGCCACCAGTTTGGGCAAATCCAATAAAACTTAACCCTATTAATACTGTGATAACTATTTTTTTCATTTTTACCTTCATATTCTTCTCTATAAATTACAACTCATTGGCATTTATTAAAAAACCACCAAACAAACTCAAACGGGTAGTTGGCTTTAGCCAACCATTTAAACCGCAGGTTTTAAAAAGTTTTACATGGCTGTGCACGATTTTCCTGTTTCACACTTTCAATGTAACGAACAAATAATTTATACTCATTAGGGTTGTTGGCTTTAGCCAACCTTTTAAGAGCGTTGACTAAAGTCAACAACCCAAAATAACAGTTATTTATTTAATATTTTATAACCTGTTGTATTATATATAGAAAATAAACTTACAGTGTATGAAACAGGAGTTAAGCGCACAGCCATGAAGTTTTAAATACCGTTGACTAAAGAATCATTATTTTCTCATTAAACTATTTAAAGGGTACTAACACCATAAACTATGACCCCATAAACTCTGTAGGGTGCGACCCTTGTGGTCGCCCGAAAAATTGAACTATTACAACCAATGTTCATTGTTCAATCAAAAAATGGGTACCCACAAGGGGCACACCCTACGGAGTGATTGGTGAATTCACTACCCCTTAAAGTTAATTGCTGCAATTTGCATCACCACAACTGTAAACTTTTAAATCACCATTGCTTAAATCCTGATAACTAATAATCGGATTGCCATCCGTGCCTATGGCGATACTGGTATAAGCACCCACAACACCTGCGGAGTCTAAGGCAATAGGTGTGTTAATAGTCGAACAACTTGGATTGCTACATTTCACCACTTTTAAATAGTCATTGTTGCTATCATAATAACTAATAATCGGATTGCCATCCGTGCCTATGGCGATACTGGTAAATCGACCCACAGTACCTGCGGAGTCTAAGGTAAGAGGCGAGTTAAAAGTCGAACAAATTGGATTGCTGCATTTCACCACTTTTAAATTCCCATTGCCAAAAACAGTGTCATCAGAATAACTAATAATCGGATTGTCATCCGTGCCTATGGCGATACTGGTATATCGACCCACATCACCTGCGGAGTCTATGGTTTGTGGAGAAGTAAACAAGGAGCAACTAGATGTGATGCATCTCACCACTTTTAAATCGCCATTGCTGCCATCATAATAACTAATAATCGGATTGTCATCCGTGCCTATGGCGATACTGGTAAAGGTACCCACATCACCTGTGGAGTCTAAGGTAGTAGGTGTATTGGCTGTAGAGCAACCTGGATTGCTACATTTCACCACTTTTAGGTTACCATTGTTGAATGGATTTTCAGAATAACTAATAATCGGATTGCCATCTGTGCCTATGGCGATACTGGTAAAAGAACCCACATCACCTGCGGAGTCTAAGGTAATAGGCGTATTGGCTGTAGAGCAACCTGGATTGCTGCATTTCACCACTTTTAAATCGCCATTGCTGTCATTATAATAACTAATAATCGGATTGCCATCCGTACCTATGGCGATACTGGTATAAAACCCCACACTACCTGCGGAGTCTAAGGCAATAGGTGTGTTAAAAGTTGAGCAACTTGGATTGCTACATTTCACTACTTTTAAAACAGCATTGCTAAAATCAGAATAACTAATAATCGGATTGCCATCAGCACCTATGGCGATACTGGTATTAGCACCCACATTACCTGTGGAATCCAATATAATTCGTACCCCTATAGGCATCCGCGCACAAACCACATTGCCCGTTTGTGAAACGCTGGTGAGGTATTCAGGAAAAATACAACTGCCGTTGATGCGCTGTTGGATTTGGTTGGTATCCACATCAGCTGCCACAATCGATCCATCCAGCACTTTTGTTGAATTAACTGAGTTATCACTGGGGGTAGGGAAAACACAAGTTGCGATACCGCTGGCATTGATACTCTTAACCACCCGACCGCCACTGCACACCGTGCTGACTCTTTGTTGGATTTGGGTGTTGTCAATATCCACCGCAGCAATGGTGCCATCAACAATCTCCGCACTGGTGACCGATGTTATCCCTGCGGTTTCTGCCACACAAACTGCCGTACCGTCTTGATTAACCGCTTGCATAAATTGTCCTGCTGGGCAAGTGGTTGTGACACGGCGTTGCACTTGTGCGGAGTTTACATCGGCAGCAACAATGGTGCCATCAACAATTTTGGCAGAGCTTACGCTGCTATTGGCTAAATCGGCTGTGGCAATTGTGGCATTGATTATTTCGTTAGTGGATACGCTGTTTATCCCTATGTTTTGAGCAAAACTTGCGTGGCTTGCATAAGGCGTGGCAGTGACTTGTTGGCGTGGCAATAAGGTTTGATAACCACCAGTTGAATTGCCATCTCTTACACTGATTTCTAGCCACACTTTGTCACCAAAAAATGCCCCACCATCAAAATCAATTTGGGTGGTAAAGATGCCATCTGTCACTTGCACATCATCTGCAATAAAAAAACCAAAACTGAATCCAGTATTTTCTAACGATGCATCAAATGCCTCAAAGCGAAAGTCAAACAGACCGTTATAAGCAATGCCTGCACTGTTTTTTAATTCGCCTTGGTAGGTGAATGATGTATCAAGGGGAATAGCATTGGCCATAAACCCATAAAGAATCAACAGTAAAATTATTTTATTTCTTTTCATTAAAAGTTACTCCATAAGTTTTGTTGCATTAATTTTCAAACCCATCACTAAACATCGCATCAGGTCTTTGGGCTTCATCCGCACCAACGTCATAAGGGCCAAAGAAATCATTGATTTCAGGAAAATCTACGCCACGGTCTTCAAAATCCATGTCTTTGAAGAAACTATGGTCATTGGCTGCAAAATCTCTTGCTGGTGAGTTCAATGGATCAATGTGATAGTTGTTGGCTACGCGATTGACAAAAAGAGGATCATTTGTAGCTAAATCATTTCGATCTGGCACAGTTGGCAGTTCCAGACTGGCTTTTTCGTGAAGAAGACATTTTCGAAAATCCACCAAGGATTGTGAGCCAACAAAAGGCTCGATAAGTGTTCCTGTTGATGCATCACTGACAATTGAATTATGTATTTCAGAAACAGCACCTGCAGTATCGACAATACCGAAAACAGCAACATCGGCTAAATTATCGGCAATGGTTGAATGGTAAACATCAACTTGGGCATTTCCTGCAACTCTAAAGACATTTCTGTCATCGTGTGGGAAAGTGCCAACGCGAATTCCTCCATTATCGCGAATAACACAACCAATAAAGGTGGTTAAGCTGTTACTGCCAACCGTATATAAGACCGTACCAAAATCAGCTCGATTTAATGCAATTTCTGATTGGTTGATATTGGCGATTGCACCTGTATTGTAGAGAAGTCCACCTAAACCAGAATTCTCCCCTGATTTGTTACCAATAAAAAAATTACAATGGTCCTCATTCCAACAAGATTTCTGTGAACGAGTCACATTTAGTTCTGCATTGTTTGCAATAGCCATTCCACCCCCATTGGAAGCAGAAGTATTTTGCGCTAATAGCACCATATTCATATTTATTTGAGTGTTAAATCCCGTTAAAAATATTCCACCACCATTGCCTTGTGCTGTATTGCCAGCAATTGTTACAGGTTTGGTGTTATCTCCTGTACAAATTAATCCACAACCACTTTCATTACCGATTAAGTCAATTGTCGCTTCATCTTCTGCATAGATTCCACCGCCTTGCATGGTAGCTAAATTTCTATTTATTCCAAAATCTAAGCTTATGTCATTATCACCACTGGCGAAGTGGAAATCACAAGTATTGAGAAAAACACCACCACCAGAACCATTGGTGGCACCATTTCCACTAATTCCAGTGTTTGTACTAAATACAAGCTGGGGAGCAATTCCTGTTCCTGTATAATTACAATATAGACCACCACCACTTTCAGTGGCTTGATTGAGTTTAATTACTGTATCGGTGACAAAAAGATTCATTCTATCTGCTCCAATCATCGCAATGCCTCCTCCAAATCGACCAACGTTATTGTGTATTAAATTATCATTTAGGATGATTTCAACATCAGCACCAAAAGCTAATATGCCACCACCTCCGAGTCCATTTGAGGTGCCTCCAGTTATTTCAAGACTATCGAGTTCTACACTATTAATAAAGGTGTTTCCAAATATTCTAATGGTTGATAGCGTATTAGCAGAACCATCGATAATAGACTTTTCATTTGGGGTTTGAATACCAGCTGCAGCATTTGCACAGCTTGTAAAACCTCCAATAATGGTTATACTTTTGTCATTGATAATAATGTTTTCATTGTAGGTTTCAGTATTAACAACATGAATATCTGAAAAATTAGAGTCTATTGCATCCTGAATTTTTGTTGTACCAGTTGTAATGTCACAGCTACTGCCTGCTGAACCAACTGTTATCACCGTTGCTCCTTTACTCTCTTCAATGCTCGCTTGGGAGTTTATTGACATCACTAGAATTATTGCGCTTAAGAATTGTACTCTCATAAAATGTTCCTATTTTCATTGATTAACTCTAAGTACGTAAACCAACTCGATTCACTGCCAATTATTTAAAATTAATTTTCAAAAATATTAAGTCATGCATTTACTCTTAAACTAAATAGTTGTTGGGCTACGCAAGCTTAGCCCAACAACTATTTTTGATAGCAAGACTATGTTAAAGCCTCGCTTCCTTTTTCTATTCCACAAAAGCAGATTTAAACTAATAGATCAAAACCATAAAAGAGCCTAATACTCTATCCCCGCTATTAGGTCTAAAATAGTTACATAAAAGTTGATTGTTAGCATCACCAATCCTGCATTGTACCGCTCTTGCATTAGTTGAATTACCAGAGGTGGCAAACCTAGGAGAGGCTTGGAAAAATCTGTCGTTAATATCTGTTGGAAAATTTATAATACAGCCACCTGGTGAGTTTGACACAGTAATATTTCCAGTATTAACGCCGTTAAATGATTTAGTTATTACTGCAGTTGGAGAGTTGCAAAATACATCAACCATATATTTCATCACTCCACTTTGGTCGATAGATTGTTTTAAACCGCCATTTACCACTGTATTGTTTCCTGCCTTAGAAAGCCTCACATCACCTCCGTAGAAGTTAAGGAACATGGTTCCAGGGTCATTACTCCCATTGATGCGTCTTTGAATGTCATCGCCATCAATAGTCATATGTGAGCCTGCTGTATTGCCAACGCTCAGCCCGCCATTGCTACTGGTGCTTACCTGTGCTGTTCCTGTTAGTTCAGCTGATCCGTTGTAAGAAACAGTTGAACCATTTTCTGTCCAAGGAGTTGCTCCAAATTCCGCTTGCACGGCATAGGGAACGGCATGAATTTTTTGCCTAGGACTCAAAGTGGTTTCACTGCCAGGGTTTCCTGTTTCTCTAACAGTTACCGATAACCATAAAGCATCACCTGTATAAGCGGCATTTCCAAAATCAATGTCTTCTATTGAAAAAATTCCATTAGCAACGGGTCTGTTGCCTTTTATGACATTGCTGCCTATTTGAGTGCCTCCAATCAGGGCATCGTATAGTCCAAACGCAAAGTCAAAATTGCCACTAACAGCAGTTCCAGCATCCAGCAGTTCGCCTTGGTAATTAAAACCACTGCCAATTGCTGCAAATTGTATGGGTTCATTAGATAAGTTTTGAGCTTCTGTATAACCTTCGAATTGACTCGTTACTGTATCGTCCGATGCAGCACAGGAAAGTGATGCCAGTAATAATATGGATAAGTAATTGTTTTTCATGATATTCTCCTGGATTATTCAAATCCGTTTGTAAAAATTATTTCAGTTAATGGTGCATTATTTGTTTTATGCCAAAAACCTCCGTTGAGGCTGTAGTTTCCGCCTGTTTGTGAACTACTTGCATCGACTTGTCCAATACTGGAGTTCATTTCATAATTTCCGCCAGTCATTTTTCCACCACCGCTGTTGATTGTGTATTTCTTTATTTCGTATTGCGCAAAAGATTGGCTTGCTATCAAAGCAAGAATTGTTGCGATTATCTTTTTCTTTTTTCTCAGTGCATTAAACATTTAAGTTATCCTCCTTTTTTGTGTGAAGTACCAGTAAGTACGCAAAGCAACTCGATTCACTGCCAATTATTTAATATTGATTTTAGGCTCTATGTGAAATGTAGTGAGTAAAGTATAATTATCCCATGAATAGTGAAAAATTAATTAATAGGTATAGCACTTGTGTTAAAACCAACCATCTAATTCAGTTCCAGCCATGTGAACCAAAAATAGAATCAAGTTGTTTGGCTAACACAGTTGAGAGTGTAGTATAAAGTGTGTAACTTCAACTACTGGTTCACCCTAAGTGGAAAATATACTCGGACAAGTTCCTAGAACACCTGCCGTATTTATAATGCCCATCAGGTAGCCATTAGGGGCAGGGACTTTAGTCCCGTTGTTTAAAAGACGGACTAAAGTCCGAACCCCGCCAGCTTGAGTGGTAATTTTAGTCCTGTTTTCACCTACAATATTATAAAAATTTAAAAAACAATTTAAAGGGTCTTCCTTTTTATTATTCAATAACCCAAACCCCGATAGTGAAAACACGCTTATATCACAACCCCTAAGCATGCCTAGCAACCTAAGAAAATATCTGATTACCAATGAGGTGGCTACAAATTTTATTAATTCGCTATACGTACTAATTGATTGCACTCTAATTCGCGTTTCAATATCGGGATTTGGGTAATAAGAACAATCCACGTTCATTGCGTGCACACACAAAAAAGCTGAATTTGGAAATTTTAAGCGAGTTTGAATTTAATAAGAACCATTATTATGCATTGGTTTATGAGACGGCAGTGAAATTAGAGAGCTAAGAGTTAACTCTCTAATTAAAGTTTCATTTAGACGATTTGTGGTTCGACTTTAAGTTTGATTTTAAACTTTTGATTGACTGAGCGAATGGCTTCTTTGCTAAGGCTAATGATTTCTTTTCCTGTTGAATCACCATAATTGACAAGCACTAAAGCGTGTTTGTCTGAAAATCCACATTCGTGCATTCTGTGTCCTTTAAAACCACAGGTTTCAAGTAACCATGCAGCACTTATTCTAAAGTGATTGTTCTCAAGAGGGTATGAAACGAGGTCAGGGTATTTTCTTGCCAGTTTTTTGTGGTGTTTTTCATCGATGATGGGATTGTTATAAAAACTACCAACATTGGGAACTTCTTTATAATCTGGCAATTTTCTTTGCCTAATGGTTGTCACGACTTCTGCAATGTCTTGAAAACTGGGTTCTAAGATATTTCTGGCTTGCAGTTCGTCTTTAACACCGTCATAGGCAAGATTTATGTCTGCTTTTGGTGTGAGTTCAAAAGCTAAACGGGTAATTATCCAAGGATTTTCTGTTTCTTTAAAAACACTGGTTCTATACATGAATCGGCATTCATCATTACTTAATCGTTGAAATTTTCCTGTTCTGTAGTTGAATATTTCAACCCAAACAACTGTTTCTTTAATTTCAGTGCCGTATGCACCGATATTTTGCACGGGAGCTGCACCGACTGTACCAGGAATAGCGGCTAAATTTTCGATGCCACCTAAGCCTTTTTTTACTGCCCACATGACGAAATCCGCCCAAATTGAACCGCCCCACACAACTGTTAAGCCATCAACCACACGGGCATGAAAACGATCAGTTAAGTGAATAACTGGTTTTTCAATGTTTTTTGTGAGCACAAGATTACTTCCAGAACCAAGAATAAAAAAGCCTTGCTTACCACAATAGGGAACTATTTTTTCCACATCATGTAAATTTTCGACTAAGATAAACTGATCGCAGTGGCAATCAATAGCCAGTGTGTTGTGTTGTTTTAAGTTAAAGTTTTCTGTTACTTTCATGTATTATTTTCTTCTTGTTTGAACAATTAATTTGTTGTTAATGGCTTTAATCAATTGCGTACCTTGATAAATGAATCCTGTATAAACCTGCACAAGATTTGCTCCAGCACGTATTTTACTCATTGCATCCTCATCTGTCAAAATTCCACCCACGCCAATAATGGGGAAATCATCACCAACAGCTTCGCGAACACTCCTAATAATTTCATTAGACCTTGATAATAAAGGCTTTCCGCTGAGTCCACCTGTTTGGTTTCGGTGATTTTCTTTTTTTAAATTATTTTTCTTAATAGTCGTGTTTGTACAAATTATGCCGTCAATTCCACTGTTTTGGATATTTAATGCCATTTCTTTAGTGGTGACGATGTCTTGATCGGGTGCGATTTTAACGACAATAGGCGTATATTTATTGGTTTTTTTATGCAAATCAATTTGTGCCTTTTTTAACGACTCGAGTAATTGTATGAGGTTTTTACTTTCTTGTAATTGACGCAAATCAATTGTATTGGGAGAAGAGATGTTGACAGTAACGTAATCGGCTAAATGAGCCACTTTCTTAAAACAGAAAATATAGTCTTCTACCGCATTTTCATTCGCAGTGGTTTTGTTTTTACCAATATTGATACCTAAGATGCCATTTGGTTTGAATTTTTCAATTTGCGAAACCAGATAATCCACTCCTTTGTTATTAAAGCCCATGCGATTAATGATGGCTTGGTTCTTTGGTAGGCGAAAGAGTCGAGGTTTTGGGTTTCCTTTTTGCGCTTTGGGAGTGACCGTTCCGACTTCAATAAACCCAAATCCCAACTGGGATAAGCCCCTAAGGGCATCGGCATTTTTGTCAAAGCCTGCAGCGAGACCAACTGGGTTTGCAAATTCAACACCAAAGAGTTTGATTGGGTTTATTATTTGTTTTGTTGAAACTAGGATGGATGTGCGACTTGCAAGCATTTTAATACTTAAATCATGTGCCATTTCGGCAGGGAGATTTTGCAGAAGTTTTCTGCCAATTAATTCTAACATTATGGTGTTGCTTTGGTGTTTTTTAAAATTCGCTTGATTATAGCAGAATTAATTTGCTCTTTGAGATATGCTTTATCGTTAATGCATGAATTATGGTAGAATTCATTTTTTAATTAATATTGAGTTATGTATGGACTATGATTTTGACCTCATCGTTATTGGTGCGGGCTCAGGAGGAGTGCGTTCTGCACGCATTGCCGCAAGCTATGGTAAAAAAGTAGCAATATTTGAAGCAGCAGAAGTGGGTGGTACCTGTGTTATTCGGGGTTGTGTTCCCAAAAAATTGTTGGTTTATGCATCGTCTTTTGTGAAAACATTTAAAGCTGCCTCAGCCTTTGGCTGGGATGTTGGTCACCCCCAATTCAATTGGCAACGTTTAATTGCTAATAAAGACGAGGAAATTAATCGTTTAAATAAGATTTACCTCAGTCTATTAAATAATTCTGGAGTGGAATTGATTCCCTATCGCGCTCGTTTTGTTAATAAAAATACGGTGATTGCAAATGCTAAGGAATACACTGCCGCGAAAGTATTAATTGCAACAGGCAGCACACCATTTTACCCAGATATAAAAGGCATAGAGTATGCAGTAAGCTCTAATGAAGCTCTTTCTTTGCAACAGTTACCCAAGCAAATGACCATCATGGGCGCTGGTTATATTGCTGTAGAATTTGCCTCAATTTTCAATGCGTTAGGGGTGAAAGTTAATTTGATTTATCGTGGAGATAAACTGCTGCGTGGTTTTGATGAAGATGTGCGTAATTTTGCTCAAGAAGCTTTTATTAAAAATGGCATAAATGTTATCTTAAATTCTAATGTTGTTGAAATTAAGAAAGACAATAAACAATTTGAAGTGTTGATGGATTCGGATATTTGTTTAACAAATCAAGAAGTCATTCTTTGTGCAACAGGTCGCATTGCCAATACCGATAATCTTGGTTTGGAAAATTTGCACGTTAATCTGAAGTACAATGGTCAATTGCAAGTCGATAGCGAACAAAACTGCGGTCCTGATTCGGTATTTGCTGTAGGTGATGTCTGTAACAACGACAACCTGACACCAGTGGCAATAAAAGAAGGTCATTTGCTAATGGATAGATGGTACGGTGATGGCAATACTTTTATTGAGTATGATTATTTGCCCAGTACGGTATTTTCACAGCCTGAAATTGGCTCATGTGGTTATACACAAGAGCAAGCGATGGAACATTTTGGCGAAGTTAAGGTATTTACTAGTACTTTTCGAGCAATGAAATATGCCATGACAGATATTCAAGATCAAACATTTATGAAGTTGATTGTTGCCAAAGAGACTGATTTAGTTGTTGGGTGCCATATCGTTGGAGCAGATGCTGGCGAAATTGTGCAAGGTTTTGCTGTGGCAATTAAACAAGGTATAACAAAAGAAAAATTAAACCAATGCATCGGAATTCACCCAACTTCCGCTGAAGAATTAGTAACGATGAAATAAAAGAGACTTTACCTATGAAAAAAATACTATTAATTATCCTTATGGTCTCTTTACAGGTTCAGGCTGTCGAGGGCATGTGGCAACCTCATCAACTATTGAGTTTAGCGAAAGATGTTAAAGCCAAAGGTCTGGAAATTCCAGTTGAGAATATTTCTGATTTAAATAAACACCCGATGACAGCAATGGTTTCATTGGGATTTTGTTCGGCTTCATTTGTCTCTGATACTGGTTTGATTATCACCAATCACCATTGTGCCTATGGTGCCGTTCAATATAACTCCACCCAAGAGAATAATTTAATTGACAATGGATTCTATGCCAAAAAATTATCGGATGAATTACCAGGTGGACCAGGCTTATATGTTTATGTTACTCAAGACATTAAAGACATTAGTCAACAAATGCTTGGGGCATTAGCAGGATTGCACTCTCAAGAACGTTTTGATGAAATGGATAAACAAGAAAAAGCATGGATTAGTTCTTGTGAAACTAAAGACGTTTTTCGTTGCAGTGTTAGGGCTTTTCATGGCGGATTAAAGTTTTATCTTATTAAGCAGTTGCAGATTAAAGATGTTCGATTAGTGTATGCACCAAATGACTCTATTGGAAAATACGGAGGCGATATAGATAACTGGATTTGGCCACGTCATACGGGTGACTTTTCTTTTTTAAGGGCCTATGTATCCCCGACAGGTGAATCTGTGGAATTTTCTAAAGACAACAAGCCTTACCATTCAAAATCATTCTTGCAAATCAATCCTCAAGGTTTAGAGGAGGGTGATTTTGCCATGGTTTTGGGTTATCCAGGTCGCACATCTCGCCATAAATTAGCTCAAGAAGTTGAATCTTCGGTCTTATGGCGTTATCCAAAGGTGGTTAAGGATTATAAAAAATACATTGAGTTGATAGAACAAGAATCATCAATTCGTCCTGAAGTTGGGGTTAAATATGCCAGCAGAATGGCGGGAATTAATAATTACCTCAAGAACTCCCAAGGCATGTTAGATGGGTTTAAAAACTTAAAACCAATGCAGCAAAAAAAACAAGCAGAACAGCAGTTCAAGCAATGGTTAAAGACCCAAAACAAAGAAAAGGCATCTCAAGCTTTATTGCAATTAACTGACTTGTTAGAAAGTAAAAAATCACACCGAGAAAGAGATTATTATATTGGACAATTTCGTCGAGGTACACTTGTTTCAACAGCACATCGTTTATACCGTTTAGCGGTAGAAAAAAAGAAACAAGATAAAGACAGAAATAGCAGCTATCAAAAACGCAATTGGCAAAGAATTGCCAATAGAGTGGCGCGGATTAATCGCAGTTTTGATGCAAAAATGGACAGAATTTTAATGGAATATATCTTTAATGAATACGCTAAATTAGAAAAAAGTGAACGTTTGGCAGAGTTTGATAAAATATTTGATATAAAAGGGGATACAAAGGA
This sequence comes from Lysobacterales bacterium, assembly GCA_026988115.1. Classification (GTDB taxonomy): domain Bacteria; phylum Pseudomonadota; class Gammaproteobacteria; order Xanthomonadales; family Marinicellaceae; genus NORP309. The sequence continues at coordinate 39,159 of JALSLV010000039.1, forward strand.
TACAAAAAGAATCAGTAAAAAACTTAATCGATTGTATGCCCATACCGACTTAATTGATAAAGAAAAAAGAATGCAATGGTTGGAAAAAGGCACAAAAGACTTTAAAGAATCGAATGACAGTTTTATTCAATTAGCTATTGCTATGTATCCAATGAATATGAAGCAAGAAAAACAAGATGAAAGCTACTGGGCATCCCTGCAAGAAGCTCGCATGAACTACATGCAGGCATATCTTGCTTATGCAAAAGAACAAGGCTTGCCTATTTATGCTGATGCCAACAGCACTTTACGCATAACTTACGGAAATGTAATGGGTTATAGCCCTCAAGATGCTATTTTGAAATTACCTTTTACTACCTTAAAAGGAATCATTCAAAAAGACACGGGGGTTAAACCCTTTGATGCACCTAAAAAAGAATTAGATGCCATTAAATCTCGCCGCTACGGTGATTATTTTAATGCCACCCTAAATTCAGTCCCAGTCAATTTCTTAACTGATCTTGATATAACAGGTGGAAATTCTGGTTCTCCTACTTTGGATGCTCAGGCACGTCTGGTGGGTTTGGCATTTGATGGAAATTATGAAAGTATCAATGCTGATTGGATTTTTAATAAAGAACTAACACGAACTATACATGTCGATATTCGCTATATTTTATGGATAATGGATGTGATTGATAACACTCAAAGACTGTTGATTGAGATGGGAGTAAAAAAATGAAGAAGATAAGTTTGATTTTAATTGTGATTTGTATAAATGTTTCTGCGGGAACATGGCAAGAAGAACTAGAGTCATGGAAAACAGACCGAGTAGAACGCCTTAAAAAACCTCATGGTTGGTTGAGTCTGATTGGCATGGAATGGTTGCATGAGGGCAGTAACCGTATTGGCTCGGATGAAAGTAATGATATTGTTTTACCTAATGGTCCGGCTCATGTGGGTGAGTTTACATTAACCGCTGCAAAAATAACATTTACCCCAGAAAAAGGAGTGCAAATCAAAGCCAATGATGAACTCATCGATAAAACAATCAACGTTGCAATGGATTCCTCTGGTAAACCGACTGTTTTTACTTTAGATACTTTTGAATTTTATGCCATTGAGCGCGGAAAACCCGCTCTTCGCATTAAAGATTCGCAGGCAAAGACACGTAAAAACTTTACTCATATTGATTACTTTCCAGCAAATGCAAAATTTAAAATAGATGCTGAATTTGTTGCTTACAATCCTCCCAAAGAAATTGAAATCATTAATGTTTTGGGTTTGCTTAATAAAGAGGAGTCTATTGGGTTTGTTAAGTTTTCAATTGACGGAAAAGAGTTTCAATTCGATGCCTTGGATGCTGGTGATGAAATGTTTATAATCTTTGCTGATAGAACCAGTGGGCGCACAACTTATGGACCTGGTCGGTTCTTAAGTGTTCCAAAACCAAAAGATAACCGCAACAAAGTGGTGGTTGACTTCAATAAAGCCTACAACCCTCCTTGTGCTTTTAATGACTACTCGACCTGTCCATTACCACCGCACCAAAATCGAATTCGTGTCTTTATTGAAGCGGGTGAAAAAACATACAAGCATTAAAAACCATGACTTATGGGCTATGTTAATTTAGCAGACACTAATATACAATCCCACTAAAATATTACAGGTAAAATTATGAAAAAAACTGCATTAATCATTGCACTGGCTCTAACCCTTGGTAGCTGTGCAACCGACTCTTATAAAAAAGAGACAAGCGCTTCTCAAATCCAAGGTGTTAAGCTCACGTCAGGTGTGGATTTACAGTATGTTGATGACACGATTCGTCCACAAGATGATTTTTATCGCTATGTTAATGGCAAGTGGTTAAAAAGTTATGTGATGCCAGCCGATAAGTCGCGCTATGGTTCATTTAATGCCTTGCGCGATAAGAGTGAAAAAGACGTTAAAAATATCATTGATCAATTAGCAGGTCAGACTTTTCCAAAAGACACGGATGAACAAAAAATAAGTGATTTGTATAAAAGTTATATGGATGAGGGACAAATAGAAGCAGCAGGAATGGCTGTTATTGATTCCGATTTAGCTAAAATTGATGCAATAAAAAATTATGACGACTTACTGGCTTATATGTCCTATGCTGATAAATACACGGATTCACCATTTAGTTTGTATGTGTATATTGATTTAAAAGATTCAAATAGTTACATCACCTACGTAGGACAAGCAGGGCTTGGCTTGCCAGATAGAGATTATTACTTTAATGATGACGAAAAATTTAAAAATATTCGCTCGAAATATTTAAATTTAATTGAAAATCAATTTAAAAATGCAAATTTTAAAAATCCAACAAAATCTGCTCAAACCGTTATGCGTATTGAGACAGAAATAGCCAAAGGACATTGGACCAATGTAGAAACAAGAGACAATGAAAAGTCCTATAACCTTAAAACATTTGAAGAATTTAAGGGCTTAATGCCCGATGTTAATCTTGATGCCTGGTTTGCAGGTACGGATTTGCCCAAAATTGATAAAATTGTTGTGAGTCAACCCGATTACATGCAGAAGCTGAATAAGTTGATTAAGAATACTTCGATTGATGATTGGAAAACTTACTACCAATGGAAACTGATAGATCGCGTAGCGGGTTTTTTGCCAAAGAAATTTGATGAGGAAAATTTTAAATTCTATGGAACGGTTTTAAGAGGAACAACACAGCAAAAACCACGCTGGAAACGCGCCATATCAACCGTTAATGGTTCTGTTGGAGAATTGGTTGGAAAAGTCTACGTAAAATCATATTTTCCACCAAATGCTAAAAAACGCATGGATGATATGATAGAAAACCTAAGGGCTGCTTACGGCGATAGCATCAAAGAATTGGATTGGATGAGTGCCGAAACAAAACTTAAAGCACTTGATAAACTCAGTAAGTTTGATCCGAAAATAGGCTACCCCAATAAATGGAAAGATTACAGCAATTTACACATTAGTAAAGACTCGCTATTAAATAATATGCGTGCCGTTGCTAATTGGCGATTGCAACGTAACCGCTCACGTCTAGGCAAACCAATAGATCGCACAGAGTGGGGCATGAATCCTCAAACGGTAAATGCTTATTATAATCCTACCAAAAATGAAATTGTTTTTCCTGCGGGTATTTTACAAGCACCGTTTTTTAATCTCAGTGCCGATGATGCGGTTAATTATGGTGGAATAGGTGCAGTGATTGGGCATGAAATGGGACATGGCTTTGACGATCAAGGTTCAAAATTTGATGGTGAAGGCAACTTAAATAGTTGGTGGACAGATGAAGATCGAGCAAAATTCAATAAAAAAACAGCCATGTTAATTGAGCAATACAATGCTTATGAAGTATTGGATGGTAAGGCTCATGTTAATGGTGAATTAACTTTAGGGGAGAACATAGGCGATTTAAGTGGTTTGACTATTGCTTATAAAGCCTTTAAAAAAGCCCATCCAGGTAATTCTAAAATTGACGGTTTAACGGCTGATGAGCGTTTTTTCTATGGTTGGGCACAAATTTGGCGTGGAAAAATGCGTGATGAAGCCTTGCTGTCACAAGTGGCTACAAATCCCCACTCTCCTGGTGAGTTCAGAGGCAATGGACCATTAAGAAATTTCCCTCCATTTTTAAAATTATTTAATGTTAAAGAAGGCGATAAAATGTTTTTACCTGCTGAAAAACGCGTGAAAATTTGGTAAAAATTTACTAATTTACACTTTAAAAAAGTCAGTTTTCACACTGACTTTTTTTGTGGGTGAAAAACGCTCATGGATACGCTAGCGTATGGAAAAAATTTAAATACGCTAGCGTATGTTCTTTTAAAATCAATAACTTAGTTCAATAAAGTGAGTTTGATAAATTGTATTAAAAATTTGCTTTGAAATTAATTATTTTTATTAATTCAGCGCACTTGACATCATGCATATTACTGCTTAATATCGCGATTTTTAAGTTAAAGTAAAATCACCCTATGTCACAACAAAATAGTTTCAGTAAAGAAGAAATAATTAAATGCTCTCAAGGCAAATTATTTGGTATGGATAATGCCAAGTTGCCAGCAGGTAACATGCTCATGATTGATCGAGTTATTAAGATAAACAATGATGGAGGAGATTACGGAAAGGGCGAAATTATTGCGGAGTTTGATATCCATCCTGATTTGTGGTTTTTTGCTTGTCATTTTGAAGGTGATCCCGTTATGCCTGGATGTTTGGGTTTGGATGCGCTTTGGCAGCTGATAGGATTTCACATGATATGGGCTGGTTTCAAAGGCAAAGGAAGAGCATTGGGAGTCGGTGATGTTAAGTTTCGTGGTCAAGTGTTGCCAACATCAAAAAAAGTTACTTATAATATTCATATCAAACGTATGATAGATTCAAAACTAAAATATGCAATAGCCGATGGTACGGTCAGTGTTGATGGTAAGACTATTTATACAGCGACTAAGCTGCGTGTGGGGCTATTTACTTCAACCGAGGACTTTTAAATGAAAAGAGTCGTTATAACAGGTTATGGAATTGTTTCGTGCTTAGGTAATAATAAACAAGAAGTCTTAAAATCATTGCAACAAGGCAAATCTGGTATCAGTTACCAAGAAGAATACAAACAACAAGGCCTACGCAGTCATGTGGCAGGTAGCATTGATATCAATTTAAAGGATCATATTGGACGTAAAGATTTACGTTTTATGAGTTCGAGTTCAGCCTATGCTTATATTGCTATGAAAGAAGCGATACAACATTCAGGATTAAGTGATGAAGAAGTATCCAATGAGCGTACGGGACTGATTATCGGAGCAGGGGGTTCATCATCCAAATCTATTGTAGAAAGTGTCGATAAGCTGCGAGCACGAGGTATACGTCGTGTTGGACCTTATGTAGTAACCAAATCAATGAGCAGTGGCATATCTGCGTGTTTGGCAACACCCTATAAAATTAAAGGTTTGAACTATTCATTAAGTTCTGCCTGTGCAACCAGTACTCACTGTATTGGTTTGGCAATGGAACAAATTCAGTTTGGTAAGCAAGATGTGATATTTGCAGGTGGCGGAGAAGAAGAACATTGGTCATTAAGCATGATGTTTGATGCTATGGGAGCCTTATCCACTTCCTATAATGACACTCCCGAAACAGCCTCACGTCCGTATGATCAAACGCGTGATGGATTTGTTATTGCAGGTGGAGCAGGGGTGATGGTGGTTGAGTCTCTGGAGCATGCACAAGCACGTGGTGCTAATATAATATGTGAAATTGTTGGCTATGGAGCGACCTCTGATGGCTATAACATGGTTGCACCATCGGGTGAAGGAGCTGTGCGTTGCATGAATATGGCATTAAGCACTGTTGATGATAAAATTGATTACCTCAATGCACACGGTACCAGTACGCCTGTGGGTGATTTGGTCGAGTTAAAAGGCATTAAGGAAGTCTTTAATGAAGAAATGCCCAAAATCACCTCTACAAAATCACTCTCAGGTCATTCACTTGGTGCTGCTGGAGTTCATGAAGCTATTTACAGTACATTAATGATGGAAAACAACTTCATTGCAGCATCAGCCAACTTAACAACGCTAGATGAAAATATTGATAAAGACACGCCAATTGTTGCCGAAAAAATTGAAAATATAGAATTAAAAACAGTCATGTCTAACAGCTTTGGTTTTGGCGGAACAAATGCCACTTTGGTTTTTCAAAAGCTTGATTAAGTAAACCAGATTCCATTGCTTAGTTGGCAATCAATGGAATCTAAAATCATATGAATAATTAAACCAATGCCAATAAAACGTAACTTAGGTATAAAACAGGCCAGTGCATATACTATTATCGGGAATAATTTATGCAAGGGATGAAAGCCAATACTGCAACGCAAAGGATCGTAAATGGGTGTGGCTAATAAATGATCAATATCCACAACCATTGTGAGCATCATCAAAAAATAAGCCTTTTTCCAGTTCTTTTTGAAGAATACAATACTTATGATTAATGGAATCAAAAAATGTAAAAAGATATGCAACATATGATGATTAAATTATACTCTCTTGTTTAATGTTTGGTAAGCTTTTGGAGTTATACCGTATTTTTTCTTAAAACAACTACCAAAATAAGAAACCGAACTAAAACCGCACTCATCACTGACTATTCCCACTTGGTAACCATCTTTGAGTTTCATGGCGGCTTTTTCAAGGCGATAATCTCGCAACATTTCCATTGGGTTTTGATCTATTAAGGCTTTAAGCTTGCGTTGTAGTTGCCTTTCACTTATTGCCATTTTTGAAGCTAAATCGGCTTTTTGGAAATATTCATTGCTGTAATATTTGCCAATAACATCTTTAAATTTATCAATAAATTTTTCATCTTGTTTTGATAAATTGAGAGAATCAAGAGCAGAATTGCTTCGAATGGCTTGATTGGTTTGTTTTTGTAACATTTTTCTAATGATTAATATGTTATCAATTTGAGCATTAAGTTCTTCGGAATTGAAAGGTTTTGTCATATAAGTATCAATGTTTTCACGCCATCCTTTAATGCGGCTTTGAGTTGTATTTAAGGCTGTAAGTAAAATTATTGGAATATGCGATGTGCGTCCATCATGGCGTAAAATTCTTGTGACTTGATAACCATCCATTCCTGGCATCATAACATCACAGATAATTATATCGGGTGATGTTTTTAGTGCAACACCAATACCTTTTTGACCTCTGTGTGCAAATAAGCAGTTGAATTTGTGTTTTAACACGTTGTGAATGTGTTGTTGCATATCCAGGTTGTCTTCAATTATTAAAACAGTAATCTGATTCTTAAGTTTGCTAGTTTGTTTTATAAACTGTGTCGGATTCAGCTCATTTTCTGTGTTTTTTACTAATTGATCCACCATGATTTCTGACATTTCTTCCTGTGCCTGAATTTCAGTTATTGGAAAAGTTACTGAAAAAGTTGAGCCCTGTCCCCATTGGCTCTTTAATTCCACATGACCATCATTGGCCTCAGTAATCTCTTTAACTACGGATAGCCCTATGCCTGTACCTGCTATATTTTTATGCGTATCAAGCCGTGCGAAACGTTTAAATATCTTAGCTCTGTCTTGTTCTTTAATTCCTGAACCTGAATCTGATACATTAATCGTTACTTGCCCATTAACATGAGTTGAATACAAAATAATTTTGCCACCTTCATTGGTGTATTTTAGGGCGTTAGAAAGTAAATTGCTCACCACTACTTCAAGACATTCTGCAGTAGCGTATATATTGACATCTATCTTATTATCTAATTGAAAGTCTATATTTTTATTAAGTGCAAGTGGTCTAAAGGCTTCATAAAGCATTAATAAGGTCGGTTGAACAGCTTGAGATTTGCGAATTACTTCTTTGTCATTTTCGGCTTGAGATAGTTTTAATATTTGCGCAACCATCAAAAGCAACCGTTTGGCATTGCGTTCAATCATACTTAATTCATTAGAATGTTTAATCAACTCCTTATGTTTTGTTAGTTGTTCAGCAGGGCCTAAAATCAATGCCAATGGTGTTTTAAACTCATGGGTAATATTAGCAAAGACTTCATTTTTATGCTCCAATAACGATTCAACCATTTTTTTTTGTTGATTCACTTCTTGAGTGCGTTCTTTTACTTTTTGTTCTAAATATATTGCACGTTTTCGACTCGCAATGGTTTTAAAACGAATAAAGCCCCAAATGGATAGAAGAATAAAAAAAGTGTATAAAGCATAGGCCCAAGGAGAAAACCAAGGAGCAGGATTGACAATGATTTTTAATTCTTTAGGTTCTGTAGACCACACACCATCTTTGTTTGAACCTTTAACTTGAAAAGTATATTCACCTGCACTTAAGTTAGTATAGGTTGCTTGACGGTTTTTTGCATCAGTGTAGACCCAATCTTGTTGAAATCCCTTTAACCGGTAAGCGTATTGGTTTCGCATTGGATCCGCATAATCCAGAGCTGCAAACTCAAAACCAATGATGTAGTCCTTGTGATCTAAATTAAGCTGATCGATATAGTTTATGGGCTTATCAAGTTTGAATTTATTATTTTTTGTTGTATCTATAGGTTCATTAAAGTAATTAAAATCTGTGAGGATAATATTGGGCTTATTTAAATTAAATTTAATATCAGAGGGTTTAAATTTCATTGCTCCTTGTTTTCCTCCTAAATATACCTCGTTATTATCAGCATCATACCAGTATGAATTGTTAATAAAACCACCTTTCATTACTCCGTCTTTTTCTGTGTATAATAGTTTTTCATGTGTCTTTGAGTTGTATTTGAAAAGTCCTTTATTAGTAGCCAGCCATAGCATATTATTTCCAGTATCTACAATGCTATTAAGCTTGATATGAAGAGGGATATTTGATAAATATGGGTTGATTATTTTAACTTTTCCATTTATGTCGATTTTGTATATTAATTGGTCATTTGCTCCAAACCATAAATTATTTTGGTTATCTAAAGTTAGTGCAGTAATAAAATTTATTTTTTGGTCATTGGAGTGTAAATCTATCAATTTTAATATATTGTTTTTTAATTGAGCAATCCCTTTGTTGGTTGAAAAATAATAGTTGCCTTTGTTATCGTTGGCATAATTATAAATACTCAGGTTGTTATTTTTACTGTTTTTTATTTCTACTGGGTTTAGTTTTTCATTTTTAGTGTTGTAGGTGAATAGTCCTTTTTTATAACTTCCTAAAAGCAACTGATTATTTTTGTATTCAGTAGAAAAATAGAAGCTAATATTTTTAAATTGTTCACCTTTTCTTGTTATTATGTTTGTTTTAGGGTCAATTACGTCTAATCCTCCCTCGGCATTTGTAATCCAAATATTTGAGTTTATTGATTGATGAATTGATAACAACTCATTTGAAGACAATGAATTGTTGTTGTTTTCTTCACTGTTAAATAACGTACATCTATTTTTTGTAATTTTAACTAACCCATTTTGAGTTGCTAACCATACCGCTTTTGATTTTGATATTAATATGCTATTTATAGAATAGTATTTTTCACAAGATGTGTTTGCTTTAATAAATGGAAATTGTTTAAAATTGAAATTATTTAAACTAATGCTCCCAACACCAGAATGAAAAGTTCCAACCCATAAAACATTAGATTGATCAACAAATAATGAAAATATTGAATTGTCAGTAAGTCCAAAATGAGAATTCGGGTTATGAGAATAGTGTTTTATTTTTTCAGTTGAGTAATCGTAACGAAATAAGCCATCGTAAATAGTGCCTAACCACAGGTAATTATCGCTAGAAAAAATTGAATAAATACTATTTTTTAAGGAGGTTTTTTTCTTAAAACAATTGCATTCATTGTTATAAGAATAAAGTCCATCTTCTCTTCCTAGCCATATTGAGTTTGACCCATCTTTATAAAGTTGATAGTTCTTTGCAATTTTATTAGAGTTTACATTTATTTTTTCTACCTTATTTGATGAAAGATTAATTTTAAGAATGTTTTGTTCTGTGACAGCTAAGATTGAATGCGTATCAAAATCTATAAAGTGATAAGGTTTATCATTTGCCAAAGCGAATATATTTATGGGATGTTTATTTTTGATTTTATAGATGCCTTTATTTGATCCGACCCATAGAGTGTTGTTTTTAGCGTAAATAGCAGTAATGGTATGGCTATTGTCTAATAAATTAAGTTTTTTGACAGTTCCTTTATTAAATTGATAAACACCATTGGTTTTTGAAGCAATATATACAGAACCATTTTGGTCAAGTGCTAAATCCCAAATATCTCCTAATGAATTATTATTGCTATCGTAAATATTATGTATTTTATAACCATCGTAATGAACAAGTCCTGATGCTGTTGCAAACCACATGCGTTTTTCTTTATCTTGGATGATTTTTCTAATAACAGTGCTGGGCAATCCATCTTTAAGTGAAATTGTTGAAAGATTAAATGGAAAAGCAATACTTTGAATACAGTAAAGGAAAATACTGAATAAAATTATTGCTTTGAAAAATGCCAGGATGCCATTCTTTTTAAAAGTATGTTGAGAAAAACTAATGTTCAATTCTATAATTAGAAAATTTATTAATTAGGTATTTTAATATAAAAAATGAAATACCTCAAAGAAATTAACTTCATTGAGGCATTTCAATCGCATCAGTTTAATACTAAGTAGAAAGCAAGACGATAATTGTGTTTTTATAAATCTGGATCATTATATTGAACAGTTCTATCTAATGAACAATGACGTGGGTTGTTGTAAACATTATTCAGAATGCAAGGGGTTACAGAGTTGATATGGTTACTTCCTTTTTGAACGCCTGGGTGTGAAACTGCACAAGAGCCAACAGGGGTTTGAATGGTTGATTCATAAGATGGGCAAGATTTATCCCCAAGAAGATGTGCATATTCTACTCCATTGTGGTAACAGCTTGTTTCATAAAATCCCCTTGCATTAGTTGTTTGAACAAGTGTGATAGTTATTAAAAGAATTAGTATTCTCATCTTTTTTTCCTCATAGGTTAAGTTGAATAAATATTATATTGTTTTATAAAGCTAAGATTCAAGGTGGCGTCCTGAATTTAATGTTTATTGTCTTTTTATTATTAGTTGTTAATGTATATTTGATAAATTAAGTCTTAATTTCAATCACTCTAAAATGTATTTGCAGTTTATTATAGGGTTAAATCAATTGACTATTTTGACGAAGTGTTAGGTTTAAAGCGTAACTACATCAAATAAAATTGAAAAAGCATGAACAACTATGCAATTTAATTTTAACTAGTAGTGACACAAAATAATACTTGCTGAGAAAACTTCTAAGTTAGTGCCTCCTTAATATTCGATTGATTTGACGTATGTAAAAATTTAATTTACATTTATATCAATTTTAAAAAGAGAAAAATTATGAAAAAATTATTTATTATGGCTTTGTTAGTAGGTTTCATTTCTTCTGTAAATTCACAAACAATATCAAATCCTTTTGAGTTGCAGAAGGCAAAAATTAGTGCAAACACAATTGTAGCAGGAGCTGTTCAGAATTATCGTTTTGGAAATGCTTGTGTTCAAAGGTGTCAAGACAGCTATAATGTTTGTATGAGTAATGCGACAACACCTATACAAGAAGTGGGTTGTAGTGTGAGATCTGAAGTATGTTTTTATAACTGTGGATTTGATGGGTTACCTCCTTTTGCAAGATAAATTATAGTAAATTCACATGCAATAATTATTCTTTATAGATAGTGTTATTGCATGTGAATATAGATTAATATTTCAATGCCATATATTATTCCTTAACAATCTGCTCAAGCTTGTAACTGGCATAATTATCTTGTTTTAATTTTTCTACTAACCACGGTAAGACTTGTTGCATTTGTTGGGCTAATTTCCATGGGGGATTGATGATTATCACGCCTGTTCCTGTCATTCCGTGTTCGTCAGAATCTTCTTTAATATTTAATTCGACTCGCAAAATGTTCTTAATCCCTGAATTTTTAAACTGATTGCAAAACCGTTCGGTATTGTGGCGCGAAACAACAGGATACCAGATAGCATAAATGCCAGTGGCAAAAAGCTTGTGTGCTTGCTTAATATTTTTAATCACATCATTGTATTCATTTTTTAACTCATATGGCGGGTCGATAAGAATCAACCCACGGCGTTGAATGGGAGGGAGTATGGCATTGAGGTGTTTATAGCCATCTTTTTGCACTACATTAATGCTGCGCAGGTGATTAAATTCCTGTTCTAAAATGGCATGATCGGTTGGGTGTAGTTCACTGAGTTCTAAACGGTTGTGTTTTGACATGAGTTTATGAGCAACCAAGGGTGAGCCAGGATATATTTTTAATTGCCCATCAGCGTTCAAGTCTTTTATTATATCAAGGTAGGTCATTAACTCTTTTGGTGGGTTTTGAGCTTGCCAAATCTTTTCGATACCTTCTTTGTATTCGGCATTTTTGCTGGAATATTTGCTAAATAAACTGTATTTCCCAGCCCCTGCATGGGTGTCAATATACACAAAGGCTTTGGGTTTTTGCTTAAGTGCTTCAATAATAAGTGTCTGAGCGGTGTGTTTGAGAACATCGGCAAAATTGCCTGCATGAAAACTGTGGCGATAACTGAGCATGGCTAGCCTGAATAATTAAAGGCTTATTTTATAATGAAAGTGGCTTAGAGTAATAGGGACAATCACTCCAATGACTAAAAAGTACAAACATTTGCAACATATGTGTTAACAGTGATATTTATGTTTACTTTAAAATGGGTGTTAAATTAAAAAAAGTTCTTCTGGAGAATAACCTTGAAAAAATATTACCCACTATTAGTGTTTCTTATTCTGCTAAATCATATGGCGTATGGTGCAAATAGAAATTACAATGTCTTTATCGATAAAGACAATAGAACTTCAACGGGTTGTACGGTATTACAGCCTGATTTTAGCACTCAATTCGATGGAATAGATGGTTACATATCTATTGAAACCAGTGGAAGTGCCGTAGCAATCACAAATTCTTTATACCACAAATGCATTGGCGGCTCTTTTGATGCTGGCAGTGCCATTGTTAACTCGGCTCTTGGATTAAATACCAGCATTACTGGTGATGATATTTTTGAGATGCAAATTAGCACGGCTGACTTGGATATTCGTTCGTCAACGGTTGTTAGGCTTTATTTTTCTACTGACTCAAATACCTCTTCGGATATTGTAGTCACTATAAACTCAGGTAATGCCATTCTTTTTGGGGTGGCATTTCCAATTCCATTTTTATCTTTGACTTCGTTACTTTTGTTATCGTTGTTAACATTTTTCATTGCTAAAAGAGCTTTTAAAAAGAATAAAATTTTATTGTCTGCTGTTTTACTTGTTCCGACTCTGGTTTGGGCGGTTTTTGCCTTTGTTATTGATGGACAAGTCAATGATTGGTCAAGTTTTACTGCCATTGATGATCCAATTGGTGATAACTCAGCTGCTGGTAATTTTTCAGATATTACTCATGTTTATGCTAATCTCGAACAAGATTTGTTTACCACGCGAATGGATGTGGTTGATGTGGAAAATCAAGCACCAACAGCTAATGATGTAACAACTAATGTGTTTGAAGACAATGCGTTAGTTGTAACAATGAGTGGGGCAGATACTGATGGCGATGCATTAGTGTTTCTAATTGATACCCCTCCTGTAAATGGTTCACTTTCTGTTGTGAATTCCATAAATGCTACGTCAGCTTCTGTTGTTTATACACCAAATGTGGATTTTAATGGCACTGACAGTTTTACTTATTTTGCCAATGATGGTCAGGTTAATTCTATTGCTGCATCGATAACTATTGCGATTAATCCAGTTAATGATATGCCAAGCTTTAACACAGGTGGTACTGTTACTGTTATTGAAGAATCAGGAGCTTATTCTGCAGCATGGGCTAGCAATATCTCACCAGGACCAGCAGATGAGAGTGCTCAAACCACAAGCTTCACTATTGTTAGCGTAACTAACTCTAGCTTGTTCTCCTCACAGCCAACGCTTGATTCAACTGGTAATTTAATGTTTACCCCTGCTGTAGATGAGTTTGGAACAGCGGCTGTTACAGTTAGTATATCTGATAATGGTGGAACAGCAAATGGTGGTATTGATACTTCGGTTAATCAAACTTTTGATATTATTATTACCAACGTCAATGACGCTCCTTCTTTTACAGCCGGAGCAAACCAAAGTGTCGTTGAGGATGCAGGAGCGCAAACTGTCGTTGGATGGGCTTCTGCTCTTTCTGCAGGGCCTGCCAATGAGTCTGCACAAGTGTTGAGTTTTAATGTAACAAATGATAATAACAGTTTATTCAGTGTTCAACCTGCAATAAATTCAGCAGGTAACTTAACTTATACATCTGCACTAAATGCAAATGGTTTTGCTACTATTATGGTTAACATTATGGACGATGGCGGAACTGCCAATGGTGGAATTGACACCTCGGCTAATCAAACTTTTACAATTGCGGTGATGGCAGTTAATGATGCACCTAGCTTTACAGTAGGAGGTAATGTTACTGTTTTAGAAGATTTCATGGCTTATACTGCACCCTGGGCAAGTGCTTTATCAGCAGGTCCTGCAGATGAGTCGGGTCAATCACTGTCTTTTACTGCCACTAACAGTAATAACTCTTTATTCTCAGTGCAACCTAGTATAAGTAATACTGGGCAATTACAGTTCACACCTGCTGTTGAAATGAATGGGATTGCTACTGTTTCTGTCACACTTATGGATAATGGAGGTGTCGCAAATGGTGGAAATGATACATCTGTAACGCAGATGTTTACAATAAGTATTACTGCCGTCAATGATGCACCACAATTTACCAAAGGAGCAGATCAAAGTGTGATACAAAACTCTGGAGCTCAATTGGTTAGTGCTTGGGTTGTTGCCTCCTCAGTAGGACCTGCAAATGAAGCCGCACAAACCTTAAGTTATAACCTGAGCAATAACAATAACTCCTTATTCAGTGTTCAACCAAGTGTTAATGCCGCAGGGGATTTAAGCTATACTTCCGCAACCAATCAAAACGGTGTAGCAACGGTTACTATTAATGTTATGGATGATGGTGGAACGGCTAATGGCGGCAATGATACATCGCCTGACCAAACCTTCACCATTACCATAACAAACCCACCTCCAGCAAAGGCAAATCCTTCCTTTGAGGTAACAACAAATATTCAAATCAATGTACCCAGTGGCAGTGGTTTGCTCAATGGCGCTACGGGAGGAACGGGCACTTTAACAGTAGGCAATGCCATGAACCCCCCACCAACAACAACAGCAAATGGCGGAAACTTGTCAATTACCGCTGCTACAGGTTTATTTACCTACAATCCACCTGCTGGTCAAGACACAGGGACAGATTCATTTATTTATAAAATTTGTGACTCGGTTGGTGTATGTTCTGCTGATATCACCACAACCTTTAATCTTACAGGTAATACCATTTGGTTTATCGATAAAGCCGCTGCTGCAGGAGGCAACGGTCGCTTGACAACTCCTTATAATAGTATCGCTGGTTTTAATGCAATTCAGGATCTTGGTGGAGCCAATAAAGCTGCGATTGCAATCGTTGCCTCGGCAGGAGATTATATTTATTTAAAAGCTGGTAATTATTCGGATGGAATATTGTTGCTAGCTAATCAAATGGTATTGGGTGATGGTACGAGTGGAAGCTTTGATGCGATTACAGGCATCACTGCAAGTGCTCATAGTGTAGCTAGACCTACTTTAGGAGGAAGCAAACCTGTCATTTCCTCAGCAGGAACTGGAATAATAGTTGCCAGTTCAAATATTATACGGGGTGTTGAGGTTGGTAACACAACAAATTATGCCTTGCAAGGAACAGCAGTTACAGGCACTTTAACAGTGATTGATGTTGATGTGTCAGGTACTGGAGGGCTGATTAACTTAAATGGTGCTGGAACGGGAATCTTAAATGTAACTTTTGGAAAATTAGATTCAGCGGCGAGCACTTCAAACCCTGTTTTACAAGTTCAAGGGTTTGCAAGTGGTAATTTTACCGTAAATACGGCTGGTACAACTATTGTGTCAACAACTCAAGCGACAAATTTTTTCAACAACCCAAGCGTTGGTTTTGCCTTTAATGGAACCGCTGGTTTGTCCATCAATAGTGGTGCTAATGATGCATTGGTTGCTAATAACGGAGGTAATTTCAGTTCAAGTGGAAATGGCATTGTAGTAACGACAACAGCAACCGCTATAAACTTAGCTAATGGAACGGCTATAGCGGCATCAAATTTATCCTTTAAAAGCATTTCATCAAACGGCAGTGCAAATGGTATTATTCTAGATTCCCTTGCTGGAACAGGAATATTCACCATCACAGGTACTGGCAGTACCAATGGCAGTGGCGGAACAATTCAAAATAACAGCATCAATGGTGTTTTGGTAAAAAATAGCAACAATATAAATCTTAATAATATCAATTTCACAAATAGCACAAATGAATCAGTGGGTTGTTTAGCAGATGTAACTGGAATTACAGGAACGTGTCATGCAGCTATCGAACTTGATACGGTAAGCAATGTTAGTTTAACCAATGTCACTGTTGATGGAAATGGTGATGCCTCTGATGAATTGGGGATATTAGCTCAAAACGTAACAAATTTTGATATGAATAATGTCACCGTACAAAATGTAACTGATGCAGTTGATGAGCATGGGATATATCTGGTTAATTTATTAGGCAGTGCCGCTTCATCAAGCCATTGGCAGAATATTACGGTCAACAATATCACAGGTGATACGGCTATATTATTGGTTCAAACAGCTGGAATGGGAGAATTATTAATCGATGGCTCAACAACACTTTCAAATGCCTTAGAAAGTGGTTTTGAAGCACGAACTACAGGAGCAACTGCTGGTTTAATCCTTACAATTGATGGTGCTACCATAGAAAACACCGATACAGGAGCTTCCTTTTTTGCCGAAAGTGGCACAATTGATGCTACCATTCGAAATAGTACACTAACAGCAGGGGCAGGTATTGCTTCGATAAATCGAGTTGGTTCTGGGACAAATGGTGTTATGTTTGTTGGCATTACTGGTCAATCAACTAATGCAAACTCTTCGGTTGATCTAACAGTGAATAACAACACCAATACCCAAGAGGATGGTGGTGCAGGAGGAACTGGGCGCTCAGTCAATGCCTTAGGAGGGGCTTCTAATGTAAATGGATTATTTAACAACAATATAATTTCCTCCAATGATGAGTTTGTCGATGGAATATTCACTAATTTTACTGGTCTGGGAACAGTTGCTGAAAATGTCATTACAATCACGAATAATAACTTTAATATGTCAGGTTCTGGAACTAATCAAACCATCGCTGGTATTGAGATTAATGCATCTGACAGCGTTGGTGGTTTAACAGCAACAGTGAAATCTAATACGATAATATACGCAGGGGCTAATGGCTTTTCAGCAGGAATGGTATTTGTTACAGGTGATACTTCAGGTGGCGACAACAATACCTTATGCACTGATGTCTTGGCAAATGATGTGGATAATATTAATACTGGTTCATTTGGTCACTATGGTTTTGTGCAGTTTTCATCAGCGACTAAAAACATCCAAGGTTTGCCTGTAGGCGTAGTAACTGATGGTCAAGTTGATGCATTTATTATATCTAATGATATTGACATCAATGATATTACCACTGGTGCCGATGTTGATGCCAATGTCGGTACAATTAACGGTGTGGTCAGTTGTTTATAAAAGCTTTAATTGAATAGCTTAAATTCAATACCCATTAGAAAAGAGGAAAATAAGATGCTTAGAAAGAATTACACAACTCCTATAACAAAAAAGGAGACATATTATGTCTGAACCGTTTTTAGCCGAAATTAGAATGGTTGGGTTTAACTTTCCACCAAGGGGTTGGGCATTTTGCGATGGTCAAATATTACCCATCAATCAAAACCAATCATTGTATTCATTATTGGGGTCAACTTATGGAGGTGATGGCAGAACTTCTTTTGCATTGCCAGATATTAGGGGGAGAGTGCCAATACACACAGGACAATCTGGTGGGGGAGTTAGCTATATTCAAGGACAGAAAGTAGGCGAAGAAACGGTTACATTAACTACCACAGAAATTGCCAGCCACAATCACAAGGTTAATAGCACAAGCTCAGTTGCTGACCAAGCTGCACCAAGTTCAATTGTATTGCCCGCTGCAAATACAGGCAAACCGTATCGCTCAAATGGCAGTGGTCATATGGCAGTTACTTCGATTGCTAATGCTGGTGGTGGGCAAACTCATAACAATATCCAACCTTCATTAGCGTTAAATTTTTGTATCGCTTTGCAAGGTTTGTTTCCATCACGTAACTAATAGGAGAAATATTATGTCAGAACCATTTGTCGGAGAAATTCGTATGTTTGCAGGTAATTTTGCTCCCAGGAGTTGGGCGTTTTGTGATGGTCAGTTACTGGCTGTATCACAAAATGATGCATTATTTAGTTTATTGGGTACAATTTATGGAGGAGATGGACGCACCACTTTTGGCTTGCCTGATATGCGGGGTAGATTAGCAATGCATGCTGGAACAGGTCCAGGCTTAAGCCAAAGAAGGTTAGGGTCAAAATTGGGGACTGAAAACGAAACCCTAAATGTTAACCAATTGCCTAGTCATAGCCACAATATAGAAGCAAATAATGCCCAAGGCTCATCTTCTGTGCCAAGAGGAAGTTTTGCTAAAGATGCCACTTCATCCAACTTATACTCGACTTCTTTAGCTGGTGCGACAACAAGCTTAAGTCCTAATATGGTTGAAAATACTGGCGGTTCACGCAATCATAACAACCTCATGCCATTTTTATGTATTAATTTTATTATTGCATTATTTGGTATATACCCATCGCGTAATTAATCATAAGGAGAAAGATAATGTCAGAACCTTTTATAGCAGAAATAAGAATTTTTGCCGGAAATTTCGCCCCACGCAGTTGGGCCTTTTGTAACGGTCAACTCTTACCAATAGCCCAAAATACCGCATTGTTTTCACTTATTGGTACAACTTATGGGGGAGATGGCAGAACAACAACTGCTTTGCCAAACCTTCAAGGTAAAGCCCCAATGCATCCAGGGCGAGGTCCTGGTTTAACTGCGCGTCGATTAGGACAGCGAGGTGGTACTGAAACGGTTGCCTTAACTGAGGCGCAAATACCATCCCACCGTCATTCAGTCGTTGCTGATGCTCAAGCAGGAGGGTTTGGAGGTGGAGGAGCAAACACAGCAGAACCAGTCGATAACAATTTAGCCAACACTTCAGCCAGCGGACAATTTTATGCAGATGGAGGCACAAACTTAACTGCTATGAATCCATTAACTGATACAGGAGGCAATCAAGCCCATAACAATAGACAACCGTTAATTGTATTAAATTATATTATAGCCTTACAAGGTTTATACCCATCAAGGAGTTAAGAAATGAAAAGAAGAAAATTTACACAAGCTATTATGGCTGTTGTCGGTTTCTCAAGCTTGCCAATGTGCATAAGTATTGCTGCAAAAACACCTTTACCTGATCTACAAGTATGCAAAAGTGTAACCACTAGTGATGGTTTGGTTTTATCAATAAATCAGCACGTTAATCCGACTAACAATAGGGATAATAAACAATTTATATTAACCTATGATGTTGAGAATAATAAAAGTCCATTAGTTGAAAAAATCTACCATGTAAAAGCTGCAGGAGGTAAATCGTACCAAGTGTACATGACTCCAGTTGCTGATAATCAATTGCAAGCTGTTTTTAACTGGAGATTAAATGCTTGATAGCCAAACAGCCGTATTAGCTTATAGCAATGGCAATGAAATATCAGGAATTTCATTTAAAGCTATGTCTCAATCAGACATGGCTTTTGTTTGCGAACTTTATCGCACAACACGTTGGGATGAAGTCATGCAAGCTCCATGGGACGAAAAGCAAAAGCGAATTTTTTTGCAACAACAGTTCGAAGCCCAACATAAGCACTACCAAAGTCATTATCCCCATTCAGAATTTTTAATAATACAGCAAGATAAACGAGCAATTGGACGTATTTATCTCGATAGAGATGATGCATCTATTTGTTTAATTGATATTGCCTTATTGCCCGAATATAGAAACCAAGGTTTAGGAACAAAACTATTAAAGGGATTATTAAGCGAAGCGCAACATACCCAAAAGAAAGTAGTCATTCATGTTGAAAAATTTAACCCAGCTTATCAATGGTATTTAAATCATGGATTTGTGCAAGTAGAAGATAAAGGAGTGCATCAATACATGGAGTGGCATCCAAAGAATCATAGGCTGAATAATTCATAGACTAAAGCTAAATCAATACCGATTAGCTCTTTTAAGAAATGGACTAGGTAAAAACAGCCTCATAGCGAACGCCATTTTCATCCGCGCCAATAGGCACAAGAAACAAATTAAACTCTCCAAGTTCTTTATTGTGTACAGGATAGGTGTTTTGCTCATAAACCGTATCCCCTGGTATTTCAAAAATCAGTGAAAATGGTTCTCTTTGCTCTGTTTTAAGCCCCTGAACATTAATGGATTTTATTTCAATTAATGCGCCAATAACCGAAGTTTGAGAGTTGAACTGGATAATGAATTCTGTATGGTGGGTATTTTCGAATGTGCTTTTTATTAGTTGTATAGTTTCACAACGTTATTGTTAAATAATTGCCACACTCATTGTGGAGCGTAGCGGAACAATGAGTGTGGCAGGCTTTTAAAAACTCGCCTTGTTAGATAAAATTCAATCAACTAACAG
>JALSLV010000040.1 GCA_026988115.1 Lysobacterales bacterium
TCTAATAGTTTGGTAATATGGTTCATGACCTGTCCCCTAAATTATGGTATGCAAAGACAATATATTATACTGCCTTTCATAATCCACGTAGATTAGGATGGACAGGTCAAAACATCATATCTAATATGACAACTTTTTTGCACGTTCGACGAGTTGTGTAAAGGTCTCTTATATATTTCTTCGCTAAAATAAGATAAAATACCACAATGACCGACTGTCGGTCATTCATTATAAGAGTATTTTATGGCAATTATTGTAGATAAAGAACAAAAGAGAAAAGACATCGCAATTGCGTGTACTGATTTGTTGTTGGATAAAGGTTTGAAAAATTTGCGTATCAGTGATATTGCTACAACCGCAGGTATTGGTAAGGGTACGGTGTATGATTATTTTGCCAATAAGGAAGCGGTGGTTTTTGAGATTATTCGTAATTTGATTGTTGAACATCAGCATGATTTGAGTGAGCGAAGTGATGATAATACGCCGTGCCGACAAAAAATCTTTTATTTGTTTGATTTCTATTTGTGTAAGTATAAGGATTATCATAAACATCTTGAGGTGTATAAAGAATACTTAGACGCCACCATTGCAAGTAAAAATCCAGCCATGTATGCTTTTAATAATGAATGCATTGTTTTTATACAACAAATCCTTAGTACTATTATCACACAAGGCATTAATAAAAAGGAACTTAAGCCCATTGCAAGTGAATTTATAGAAAGTTTAATTGCAACGGAAAGGGGGTTTATGATGCTAGGATGGACTGAAAACAAATGCTATAAAAACAAATTTAAAAATTATATCAACACACTATTTGACCTAATTGAGATAAAGCCATGAGAACTCTATTACTATCACTATTATTAACTACTTTTTCAATGGTACAAGCCAAAGAGGTGTATGCCACTTTTACAGTTTTTGCCAAAAAGAGTGCGGATTTAGCTTTTAACTACAGCGGTATTGTCAAAGAGTATAATGTGGATATCATGAGCGTCGTCAAAAAAGGTGATGTATTGGCAACGCTTAACTCTGACGATTTGATTGCAACAAACAATGCCTCAAAGGTGACTCTAAAATACGCCAAACTAGATTATGAGAGACACAAAGAGTTGTTGAAGAAAAACTTAATCGATAAGTCTCAATTGGATAAATACGCCATGGCTTATGATGCCATTAAAGCACAAATTAAACTCGAAGAGACTATTTTTGACAAAACCATTTTGCGCGCCCCTTTTGATGGGGTGATAACTAAGCGTATGATTGAAAACGGTGATGTGGTCAGTGGTCAAATGCTCAAAACGGCTTTTAATATTCAAAGCACACACAAACGAATCTTGGTGGCAGAGTTTGATCAAAAATACAGCAACGATGTCAAAATTGGCGATGCCTTTGTTTACCATGTTGATGGTGATGACAAGCAATACACAGGTAAAGTCTTTAGAATTTATCCGACTGTGAATGAAAAATCACGCAAAGTTTCTGTGCAAGTGGCAGCCGAGGATATCAAGGTGGGATTGTTTGGGGATGGTGTGTTTATCACTTCTGATGCAGATAAAACAGAGTAATCGTTTATGTATAAGTTTGCAATAAATCGACCCATAACCATTTTGATGGCTGTTATGGCTTTAGTCATTTTTGGCATGAAATCCTATAACACCATGCCTTTGGCGTTATTTCCCAATGTTGAATTTCCTATCATTACTATTCAGACGTATTATCCAGGAGCTGAACCCAAAACGGTAGAGTCCAAAATAACGGATAAAATTGAAGAAGCGGTTTCAGGCATTGATGGCATTGATAAATTAATTTCCACCAGTTACACGGGCTTAAGCTATGTGATTGTCGAATTTAATTTATCCAAAGACTTAAACGAAAGTGCTAACGATGTACGAGAAAAAATAGGCGCCATTGTTTTGCCATTTGGTACTGAAGCTCCAATTGTTAAGAAAATCAGCACTGCGGGAGAGGCGATTAGTTTATTTGTTTCACATAAAAAGGGTGATATGAATGCTTTGATGAAAGTGGTTGATGAAAAAATCAAACCCAAATTACAGCGCATTAAAGGCGTGGGTGATGTGGATATGGTTGGTTTTCAAGACCGAGAAATCAAAATTTTGGTCAATCCCTATTTGCTCAACAAATACCATATCACTGCAACGGAATTGCAAGCAGCGGTAAGCAGCCAAAACTTTAAAGCTACATCAGGCAAAAGTATTAATGCGGATAAGGAATACTTGATTAAATTTTTAGGTGATGCCAAAACTGTGGAGTCTTTGGCGAATATAGAAATCAAAAGCGGTTTGCGCCTAAAGGATGTTGCCACTGTAACGGACTCACTCAGTGATATTGATAGCTACGCCTCCTACAATAAAAAAGCGGGCGTGTCATTATCCATCATGAAAATAAATGGCAGCAATGTCATTGAAATCATAGAACAAACCAAAGCGTTATTGCCTGAATTGCAAAGGCTAGTCGGTGAAGATTATGATTTAAGTTTGATAAAAGATCAGTCTGATAAGATTATGCAAAGTGTAAACCAAGTTAAATTTGATTTAAAATTTGGTGCAATTTTAGCCATTTTGATTGTATTTTTGTTTTTAAGAAATACCACGGCGACTATCGTTTCTGCTTTGGCAATCCCGACCTCGATTATTGGCACATTTGCCTTGATTGACTACATGGGTTATGACTTATTAACCTAGCTAGATAATATCGCTCTATTATGTTATAATAGTAGCATGAAAAATATAGACTTAAGAACACTAACACCAGAGGCTAGAAAAGAATTAAAGCGAGTCACTATTAGACTATTTAAA
>JALSLV010000041.1 GCA_026988115.1 Lysobacterales bacterium
AAATTAAGATGCAAAAACACATGACGGATATACAAAATCAACCGCAAAGAGTGATATCTTATTTTAAGCATCCTAAAATTTCTTATGCTGCATAAATTGAGCGGTAATATCTAGCAGGGTTAATACTAAATAAATGAAAATGCTTGAAGAAACAATCATTGAACTCGAACTGTCTTTATTAAAGCCTGAAATTCGCTCATCCAAACAGCAACTCAATAGACTTTTAGCCGATGATTTTTTAGAAATTCCAAGCACTGGCATACCCTACAATAAATCACAGGCATTGATGCGTATTCCAAATGAAGAAACACCAGAGTTCACACTGCAAGATTACCAGTTAAGAATATTGAGTGAAAACCTCGTCCAATTAATTTACAAAGCATCAGTTAAACGACAAAACGATAAAAAAATTACTTACTCACAACGCAATTCACTTTGGAAAAAAACAGCAGGGAAATGGCAAATGGTGTTTCATCAGGGAACAACTTGTCAGCCTTTTGATATTGCAAAATCTTCGTAATAAGCTTCCTTGTGAGTTCTTTTTTCAACAAAGTTAGCTCACTAATCATTTGTAACTCATTGTCGTAGGGTGGGCTTGCCCACCAGCTGTGTTTACCGTTGACTCGATAATTAATCAGTATTAAACCTGGTGGGCAAGCCCACCCTACAACTCCTCCATTGGATATTATCAATAGCTGATGCTTTCGCTAAGATTGAATGATGAATAGATGTCATTTCAGGCTATTCAATTTGTAACCACTCAATTTTCCTGTGATATACTGAAAAAATGAAGATACTAGAGCAAGAAATACCACTCCAACAAAACCTTATTAATTCATTTAAAACCAACAGAATTTTTTGGCTGTTATTGATATTATCTGAAATTTTAGATTTTTTAAGCACTGTGGCATTTATGAACCAGGATGGAATAGAATTTGAAGCCAATGCAGTAATCCAATGGCTTGCCTTGCATTTTGGTATCAAGACAGGCGTCTTTTTTGGTAAATCTTTGCAATTTTTTGCAGCCTCATGTTTTTCAGCCTTATCCTTAAAGTATTCAAGAGCCGTACTTATATTGTTTATTGCGTTAAATTTATTGGCCACAATACATAATTTTACTTATTTTTAACAATAGAGGTAGTTGCATAACCTTGGGATGATGGAAAAAAGAATGATAAAGTCTCCAGTCAAAGCAAAAAATGAACCAAATAAATCGCTAATTGAAATTTTTTACTCATTTCACGAGTTAAGTAAAAAAATCCATTATTTATTACGGGTTAGTTCTTCCTAAGCTCCGCACTTTTCTGATGAAACACCAGTCCTTCTGCTTGCGCCAAAATACTTGAAGTTTTGGCAAATTCAATTCGTCCTTTGTTGCTGACCTTCTGGGTCGATAACACTTTTAAAAACTGATGAACACTTAAACCGCCTGAATTTTTGCCTGCTGCGTTGGTTGGCAAGGTGTGATTGGGGCCGGTGCAATAATCGCCAAAAGCGACCGCTGAGTTTTCGCCGATAAATAATGAGCCGTAATTAGTGAACACATCCATGTCGCAATTGCTGTCAGTTACCAATAAATGTTCGGGTGCATAATTGTTGATTAAGTCTATCGCTTGGGCGTAGTTTTCGCATTGAATAAACAGGATTTGGTGGTTTTCAATCAAGCTTTGTCCCGCCGCATGGGCGTTTGTACGGGTGTAAAGATTTTCTAACAGCTGTAGCGATGTGCTGACAACCAAGCTGATGGCATTGGGGTCGTGTTCGGCTTGTGCTAAGGCATCGAACATTATCCATTCGGGGTTTTGCAGGTTTTCGGTGTAAATCAATAGCTCACTTGGACCTGCCAAAGTATCTATTTTGGTGCGGTGTTGCACTTGGGCTTTGGCTTCATTGACATAAGCATTACCTGGGCCGACAATCATATTGACCGCATTAATTTTACCAAAGCCATAACTTAAAGCTCCTATGGCTTGAGCACCACCCAAGTGTAAAAATTGAGTTGCTCCGGCCAATGAAGCCGCAGCCAATAAAGCGGGATGGTTGGAAGGTGAGCAAGCAATAATATCAACACAACTTGCGACTTTAGCTGGTGTTATGGTCATTAAAGCGGTGGAAATCAGCGGAAATCGCCCTCCTGGGATATATGCCCCAATTCGTTCAATTGCTTGGTATTTGTAGCCAAATTCTCCGAAAGCGTCGGTAAATGTGTCGTTTTTGAGGTCTTTTGCTTGAAACTCACAAAAAGCCTTGATGCGTTTATGGGCACTTTGGATGGCTTGGGAAAGTTCGGGTTTTAAGCCGTAATCGGCAAAAGCTTCGAGGGTTATGAGTGTGCCTTTTTGTCCATCAATCTTCTGGCTCCAGCTATCGACTGCTTTGTCACCATTTGTGCGAATGTCGTTTAATATTTCGCCAACCGTCTTTTTAATGTGTTGGTTGTCTTTTAATTCCGCTCGTTTGAAGTCTTTGGCCTGAATGATTTTATCGTTCATTGTTTCTGCTCCTTAAATCATTGATAATTTCGCTGATGCTCACGCCTTTGGCTTTTGCCATGACGAGGGTAAAAAATAACAAATCAGCCGCTTCCCAGCGCACGTGGTTGTGCTCGGTGGCTTCAATCAATTCTTGGCATTCTTCTTCCAGTTTTTCGATTTGCAAATCTTGACTAGCAAATAATTGCTGAGTGAACGAAGGCTTATCATTGACCTCAGCAAGACGCGTTTCAAAGATTTCATCCAAATAGTTGAGCGAATAATTTTTGGTTTGGCTGGCAAAACAACTGTAGCGTTCAAAGTGACAGGCGTTGCCGTCTTGTTCGACTTGAAATAATAGTGTGTCACCATCGCAATCGACATCCACATGCACTAGTTTTTGTGTATTGCCACTGGTTAAGCCTTTGGTCCATAATTCTTGGCGTGAACGTGAAAAATACGTACCAGTTCTTTGCGATAATGCCAATTGCAAAGATTCTTTAGTGGAATACGCCATCATCAAAACTTTGCCTGTTTTGGCGTCTTGAGCAATGGTCGGAATTAAGTCCATTTTGTCAAAATCAAGCAAACTCATAAAAGCTTTATCCAATTGCATCGCTCCTGAATAAATCGCCATGCCAATTTGTGAGTTTGCTCCTTTGTTGTTTATCCATTGTAAATCTTGGTAACTGGAAATGCCACCAGCTACCGTCACAGGTATAGGTGAAGCTTTAATGACTTGCTCAATTCTGATCTTATCAATTCCGCCCATCATGCCTTCATTTTTGACTTGGGTGTAGAGAAACTCTCCACAATTTTTGGCTAATTTTGGAATAATATCAACAATCTTTGCATCCGCTGTTTGTTGCCAGCCATGTGTGGTGAGGTAATCGCCCTTGGCATCAATGGCAAAAATCAGTGAATTTTTCGGCAATTTTTTTACAAAATCTGCACTTGCCGAAGTGCCCAAAATGATTTTGGTTGCCCCTGCTGCCAAATAAGCTTTGGCAGTTTGCAAATCACGTATGCCACCGCCCACTCGGCACGGTTTTTGCCGTAACATTTGTTCAATCAATTCTTGATTGCTGCCCGTGCCCATGGCAGCATTTAAGTCAATGATTGCCACTTCGCCATAAAGCGAAAATTCTTCTAACAAGGCAAAGACATCGTCTTTTTCAACTATCTTTTTATCGGCTTGCCCTTGTTGTAATTGTACGGCTTTGCCGTCGAGTAAATCAATGGATGGGATTAACATGGTTATATTCTCATTTTTATTTTGTTGTTGATTAAATAATTTTTAACATCGGCTACTGTGAATTCATTGCGGTGAAAAATACCCGCTGCTAACACAGCATCGGCACCAGCGTTAATGGCATCCAAAAAGTCTTTTGGCTTGTTTGCACCGCCTGAGGCAATAATAGGCAGAGGAAAATCCGCTTGTTTGAGCAAATCCAAATCAAAGCCTGAACCTGTGCCGTCTTTGTGCATGGCAGTCATTAAGATTTCTCCTGCTCCGCGTTCTACCACTTCATTTATCCAGTTTGCGTAAGGTTTTTTCACCCGTTTGGAACCACCGTGGGTGTAAATTGCCAAATCGCCATTGCTTTCATGGTTGACATCAATAGCAATAATAAGGCTTTGTGAGCCGTATTTATTGGCAATTTGGTTGATTAATTGTGGATTTTCAACCGCAGCGGTATTCAAAGTCACTTTATCGGCTCCCGCATCAAAAAATTTATCGACATCAGATAATTGTTTGATGCCGCCACCGACAGTAAAAGGAATCGATAGAGTCATGGCAACTTTTTTTATCATGGCAAGTGCTGAGGCCTGCTTATCGACGCTGGCTTTTATGTCTAAAAATACGATTTCATCCGCTCCTTGGGTTTCGTATTTTAACGCCAATTCTATAGGGTCACCCATATCGAGTAATTGTTTAAAATTTGTGCCCTTGACTACCCGACCGTTAGCAACATCTAAGCACGGAATAATTCTTGGAACTAAGGACATAGAACACTTCCTCCATCATTCATGCATTGACAGGAATGAAAATATTCTTCAACTATTAGATTGTCAACTAACCACAGAGGGCACAGAGAAAAAAATTCTCTGTGAGCTCTGTGTTCTCTGTGGTAAAAAAAATAATCATCTAAGCCAAACATCTTTGCAAAACCTCCAAACCGTAGTGACCTGATTTTTCTGGATGAAATTGAAAGCCCGTAACGTTGTCTTTTTGTACAATGGCACAAAATTGTTCACCGTAATTAACTGCTGCCACACAATAGTCACTTTCGGGTAATCCGTAAGAATTAACAAAATAAACAAATTGGTTTTGATAAAATGTATCTGCTGAATCCAATTGTGCCCAACCGACCATTGGGGTCTTTGGGTGTTTAAGCTTTTCAATTGAGCCTTTGAAAACAGCTAAGCCTTGAGCCGTTTCATCTTCCAAACTTTTTTCAAACAACACTTGCATACCGACACAAATACCAATAAATCTTTTGCCTTGAGCAATCCAATCAAGGATGAACTCACGCCAGTTGTTTTGATTTAACTGTTCACAAACAAAACCAAATCGCCCTTGTCCGGGCATCACTAAGACATCAAAGTTTGCATCGGGTTTGGTGATAACCCTTGTTTCACATCCGCATTTTTCTACGGCAGAAACAATACTCAATAAGTTGCCCGAGTTTAAATTGATTATTCCTGCTTTCACAACACACCTTTGGTGGTTGTGCTGGTTTGGTTTGGCAATAAGGCTTCTTTTAACGCATAAGCAACGCCTTTGAAAGCTCCTTCAATCAAGTGGTGATTGTTGCTGAAATAGCGGTTGTCAATATGTAGATTGATTTGTGCGTTAATGGCAAAAGTGTAGAAAAAATGCTGCCACATTTCGGTACTAATGCCACCCAATTGTTCCATGGTGAAAGGCAAATTGGTCACGCAATAACCACGTCCGCACAAATCCACAGCCACCATGCTGAGGCTTTCATCCATGGGCAACAACCGTTGACCATATCTTTTATTGGTTTGGGATTTCCATGCTTTGTACAATGCTTTACCCAAACAAATCGCCACATCTTCGATGCCGTGGTGGTCATCCACTATTAAATCAGCCGTCATTTTTATGTTTAAATCCCAAGCACCGTGGGATGCCAGTTGATCCAGCATGTGGTCAAAAAATGGCAAGCCTGTATCAATAGTGACTTGCGGGTTTTGACTGTTAACACTGAGCGTCAATTCTATGTTTGTTTCTTTGGTTTTACGGTTAATTGTTATCATAAGAGTTCTTCGAGTTGATTGATGTTTGCTAGGACAATATCAGCACCTGCGGCATAGAGATTTTCGGCATCTGTGCCAATACCAATACACAGGCAATCACCAGCCAATCCTGCTTGCATATCATCGACGGTATCGCCACAAAACCACATGCGTGATTTTTTACTTTCTTTTTTGATCCAATTTATGCCCTCAGGCGAGGGTTTTTGATGGCTGACATCATCGGCAGAAATGAGGTGGTTGGGTTTAATGCCTAATTGTTTGATGCCTTCATTTGCTTCAAGCTTTGGTCTGCCAGTGATGATGGCGGTGGTGTAATCATTGTTGAATAATTTATCATTTTGCAATAAGTTGATTTCGTTGTGCTTATTGGTTTGGTAGTATTCTTGAAATTTAGTGATGATTTTATTTAAATCACTATCAAAATTTAGTTGATTAACCAGTCCCTGCGTTAAATCCCAATCATTATTAAAGCCGCCTTTTGAGCGAAGTTCGGCGATTTTGTCGTTATTTATACGTATTTTGGTGAAATAATACACGGTTTCCATAATGCATTGGTCATAAGATTTTGAGGTATCAATCAACACACCATCCATATCAAAGCCAATGATTTCAGGTTTGAAAACTGTTTGTAAAGCATCAAATAACAGTGTTATGTTTTCAGGAATGGTGATGCGGACATAATCAGGCAAATCCTCTAAAGTGGTTTTGATTTGTATGCCTAATTTTCCCAGATATAAACTCAGCAATATTTTTTTCTTGGGCGACAACTTGAACAACAAAAAATTGCCTTTGCCATCAAAAACTTCGATGCCGCAGGTTTTGAGAAATCCATAAACCAGTTGACGATTAATGGCTATCACTTTGCAATAGCGTGCCACTTCATTGGTGTTTTTTAAGGCATGTTTCGCCATTTGCAAACTTAAATGATTGACATTAAAGGGTGGGGCTATTTTTTTAAACTGGTTGATTAAAACGCTATTGCCGACCAAGTAACCCAAACGAGCACCTGCCAAACCATAGGCTTTTGAGAAAGTTCGCAGTGAAATGACATTATGGTAATTTAAGGCATAATTCAGTTTTGAGTTTTCAAGAAAAAATTCAACGTAAGCTTCATCTAAAAATACCTTTGTGCCTATGGCTTGTGCAATTTCAATTAAATTGATTAAATCCTCTTCGTTTATGCATTCGCCTGTTGGGTTGTTGGGTCGGGTGATAATCAACCATTGATTGGGCTGCATATTTAGGGCTGTTGCTTCTAAATCAATGGATAAATTATCCAAGCTTTCAATGGTGCTGTGTTCAATGCCCCAAATTCGCAATTGGTGCGTGTATTGACTAAAAGCAGGTAGTGGCAAAAGGATGGATTGCTGGTTTAATTTGCACATTTTAAACAACAAGTCGATGGATTCATCGCCGCCATTGGATAAGAAGATATTATCCGTTTCACAATTTAGGTTTTGAGCAATTAATTCTTCCACTTCGACTCGATTGGGGTATTTCCACAGTTGCGATGTGTCCAAGTTAAAGTCTTTTAACCAGTTAGGAATGGAATCGGCACGTTCATTGAAATCAAGTTTTAGCATGGTATCGCCCTCTAAATTGCCTTTCTAATCGGTATTTCTAAAATATCAATCGCTCCAACTTTTATCAATTTGGGGATTAATGATTTTACTTCGCTCTTTTTCACGGCTGCCCGCACGGCATAATCCTTGCTATTATAAAGTTTGGCAACTGTTGGCGCACGCATGGCTGGCAATAAATTGACCACTGCTTCAATATTGGCTTCATCGCAATTCATTTCCAATAACACACGTTTGCGACCATTGAGCACACCGTTCATTAACACCAACATGTCATCAATAATCGCCTTTTTCTTAGGGTCATCTAAACAGGCTTGATTGGCAAAAAACTGGGTGTTGCTGGTGTAAATCGTATCGACAATTTTCAAGTGATTGGCTAAAATTGTGGTGCCGGTGCTGGTGTTGTCGATAATCATATCGGCATCCTCAGGCGGAAACACTTCGGTTGCACCATAAGAGCGAATGAGTTGGTAATCAAAACCATTGTCGCTCAGGAATTTATCGCTTAATGTTTTGTATTCGGTAGCAACAATAATTTTGCGTTTTTTCAAATCAGCATAATCCCAATCATCTGGAATACACGCCACAATTTCAACAGGATTAAATCCCAAAGACTTCAACACCTGCACATCGGCTTGCTGTTCGGCAATCCAATCCAGCCCAGCAAAACCTATATCGTGTTGTTCAAGTTCGACTAATTTTGGAATATTTTGTGATTTTAATAATTTAATCTCAAAACGAGCATCGGAACAAATGGGGCGGTAATTACGCTCATTGCTTTTAAAAGACAAGCCAATTTCTTCCAGAAGCTTGACTATCTCTATTTGCAGTTTACCTTTGGGTATTGCCATTTTTATTTTCATGTTGTTTCTCATAAGTTTTGCCATAAAAAAAGCCCCGTTGAGGTTAATCTAACGGGGCTTTTGTATTGTGTTGAATGTTTTATTTAACGCATATCAGCAAGCACCGTCGAAAAGAAAATGGCGGTGATGGCGATGTAATGTTGTTAAATTCATGTTCATGCTTCTTATATTAGTGAAGATTAATGTGATGTCAACACAATCTTTTAATTCATTTGGTAAAAGTGTTGTTTTTATCAAAATTAGAATCTTGCCTGTGTGATACAATGCAATTTTGGACTAAATTAGAGAAATAAAAAAGCCGAACATAAGCTGTTCGGCTTCAAATCGAGGTAATTTTTTATAATTATTATTTAAGGGCATTTTTAACTTGGAATAACAATAACATAGAGAATGTTCTTAATGCAAGAAATTAACTAAAATTAATTAAATAACAAGGCAATAATTGACGATGACACCCGAAAGATACAATAAAATCAAACAGGTTTTACACAATAGGCAAATGGATTTAACCGTTATTATGGACAACATTCACAAGCCACATAACTTTAATGCGATTGTAAGAACCTGTGACGCTGTGGGCATTCAAGACGTGCAATATGTGCCAGTAACAAAAGGTTATCGGCAATTAAACTATTATGCCAAGGGCTCACAGAAATGGGTTGAGGCGCATAAATACGATAAATTTACTACTGTAGCTAAAGAGTATAAAGCCAAAGGCTATCAGTTACTGGCAGCACATTTTTCTGACCAAGCCATCGATTATCGTAAAATAGATTACACCATTCCAACGGCTATCGTCATGGGCACAGAGCTTAAAGGCATCAGTGATGAAACAGCAAGAATTGTCGATAAACACATTATAGTGCCTATGCATGGCATGATAGCCTCATTAAATGTATCGGTTGCCTGTGCCGTAATTTTGTTTGAAGCGCAGCAACAACGTTTAGCTGCGGGTTTGTACAATAAGCGTGCAATGCCTGATGAACGGTATAATAAACTGTTGTTTGAATGGAGCTATCCACGGATTGCGCGTATGTTTCGAGAGAAAAATGAAGCCTACCCTGCTTTAGATGAGGACGGTTATTTTCAAGAGTAGTTTTTAACTATTCCAAACCCATTTCGGCGACTATCGCCGATGGCTAAGTTTTTGTTTCCATGTTGTACCGCATTAACGCCTCCAAAGTACAGGCTGCGATGTAACCATGATACAGTATCTTCAAAGGGCAAATTTAAGGGAATAACATCTTCTTTGTTTATCCCGAGCTCCATATCTAAAACACCATTTTCATAATGAAAGCGTGGGGCATTGATGGCTTGATCTAAGGTGTTGTTATTGGCAATGATGTGCCAAATGACTTGAAAAAGGGCAGTTTTTATTCGGTTTGATCCTCCCGTACCGAGCGCAATTTTATCCGTGCTGTTGGCTATAATTGTGGGCGACATCATGGATGCCATGCGAGTGTTTTCTTTAAAATTAAAAAAACCACTGGTGTTTATGTCTTCTTCGCCTAAAAAGTTGTTTAACATAAATCCACTATTGGGTACCACATAGCCACTGCCTTCACCGTTGGAAACCGTCATGCTAGCCACATTATTATCGGCATCAATCACACTCATGTGTGTGGTGCCTTTGGAACTTTGAAAAGTATCCTTATTTTTAAATTTATCCGCATTAATCATGGCTTCAATAATTTTTTGTTCATCACTTTGAGCAGAAGAATTCAGCGCGTGCTTTATTTGCTCTGTTATAAGCCTTCCCCCAGTGGTCGGATAAGCATTGGTTAATATTTTCCAATTATTTAATTCCAATGAAAGGGGTTCGCGAATGCTAACCTGATAGTTTTCAAAATCTTGTTGCCTTAATAATCCATTATAATGCTTCATGTCATTAACAATTTCAAAGGCAGGTGCATCAAAATAAAACCAGTCCATTGGATTGCTAGCAAGGTTTTCTAAAAAAGTTGCTAAGTGTTTATTGCTTTGAATATCTCCTTCTCTTAAAAGACTGTTTTGGGGTGTCGAAAAGATTGCCTGAGCATGGCAAGAACTTTTTAGTATAGGTGTTAATATTTTAATGACTTCAGCCCCTATCGCATTGACTTCTATTCCTTGGCGTGCTTTTTTTACGGCAGGAGTTGCGATTTGTTTTAAATCCATTGAGCCTAATTGATTGTGTATGGCAAAAATACCCGCAGGAATACCAGGAGTGGCAACCGAGGACATGCCAATATGAAATTCTTGTTGTGTGGCTCCAAAATTACCAATGATAGGGTAGAAATCTTTTTCCACCACGTCCTTACTAAAAGGAGTTTGCGCAAAAAAATCAAAAATTAGTGCCTTGTCTTTGTTGGGTTGAGCTAATAAATAGCCACCACCACCTGGTGATGATAACAAGGGTTCACTAACAAAAGACATGAATAAAGCCGCCAATATGGCATCATAAGCATTGCCACCTTCGTCTAAAATTTGTGCTGCGGCTTTGCTGGTGTATTCATTGCCTGTTGCAATGGTGTAAGTTTTTGACATAATGTTTATGATTGTAAATTAAAAGTGACAGGACCTTCATTGGATAAAGAAACCTGCATATTGGCTGCAAAAATTCCAGTTTGGACTTTGATTCCAAGTTTTTTGGCTTGAGTTATTAAATAATTGTATAAATTTTCACTTAATTCGGGATTGCCAGCACTGGAAAAACTAGGTCTTAACCCTTTTTGAGTATTTGCCACTAAGGTAAATTGTGAAACAAGAAGCAGTTCAGCTTGAATATCAAGTAATGATAGATTCATCTTACCCTGTGCATCAGAAAAAATTCGATAGTTAACAATTTTTTGCAAAAGTCTTTCGGCATTTTCTTGGCAATCATTTTGCTCAACACCGATAAATGCTAATATGCCACCTGAAATATTACCAACTATTTGATTGTTAACTTTTACCTGAGCTTGAGAAACTCTTTGTATCAATGCTTTCATGCAGATTTATTTGATTTTAAATAAGCATTATAAAAAAAAAGTACAACAAGTGGGAGGTTTGTAGCAATAAAGATAGTTTTCTTTTCGCGGCACTTAAGTAAATTCAATTACCTCTTAGGCTTGAATGGATTTATTTTTCCTTCGGGTTGGCGTATATTTTTAGGTATTCCTATGCTGTGTAGGAAATTTCCTACAAACATAGAGCAATTTGCCACTATTAATTTTTCACTAAAATTGGATAATGGTCACATTAAGGAAACAAATTAACGGATAAAATTTGTTGTGTTAAACACGGATAAATGGATTTTTTTGTTATCAACACCAAATTAGCCGCGTAGGATGGCAGTAATTTGACAAACGGACTTGTATTTCGGGGAAAAGGAGCTGGTTAGGATGACCAAATTTTTGAAACCGCCAGTTTATCTGGCGGTTTTTTTTTGTAATGAGACATTCCTCTTTTAAATATTTGCAATCCCCTTTATTATTAGTGCTTTCTTATTTCTAGTTTTCCTGTGAAAGCCATCTTATTTAATCTAATTTTAAAACTCTCTCAAAGTTTGTCACTTCAAAAAGGGCGCAATGTGGCGCATTTTATTGGTTCGATTATGTGGAAACTATCAAAAAAGAATAAGAATGTTACTTTAACCAACATAAAAAAATGCTACCCAAACCTAACGCTTGAACAGCAAAATAAAAGAGCTCGAGCCAGTATGGATGCCGCTTTGATGAATTTTTTTGAGCTTGGGTGTTTGTGGAAAAAACAAACAAAAGTAGAAAGCTATATTGAAAACATTTATGGAATTGAAGAATTCCAAACAGCACTCAACGAAGAAAAAGGCTTGCTATTGGCAGCGCCGCACATGGGTAATTGGGAAGTATTAAATTTAGTCTTAGCGCAGTTTGATAAATTTGCTTTTTTATATAAGCCGCCAACAGATAAAAAAATTGAAGAATTGTTAATAAAATACCGTGGAAAATCTAAGGCTTTGCAGATAGAAGCAAACCTCAAAGGCGTAAGAAAAATAATGATGCATTTAAAAGACAAAGGATTTATTGCTATTCTGCCAGACCAACGACCAAAATCAGGACAAGGCATGTTTGCTCCATTTTATGGCATTCCCACCTATACCATGACTTTGTTTTCAAAACTCGCAGTTAAAACCAAAGTCCCTGTATTCTTTGCCTACGCACTGCGAACTGAAAAAGGATTCACTGTTCATTTTGAAAAAAGCGGTAATGATATCTATACTAACTTGGAAACTTCAGTTGCTTACTTAAATAAAAAAATCCAAACCATCGCCGATAAAGCACCCGAACAATACCAATGGACATACAAAAGGTTCAGCATTCAGCCTGAAGGGGAAGATCCTTTTTATTAGATATGATGTTAACCCTTTGTATTTTTGTTTATTAAGTCCAATGTGTGTTTGGCTTGAGTGTGATTTAGCCTAGCAGCACTTTTTAACCACTTCATGCCTTCTTTATTATCCACTTTTCCCCCTTCTCCTTTAAGCAACATGAGTGCCAGATTAAACTGAGCTTGCGGATTGTCTTGAACGGCTGCCCTTTGGTACCATTTGCGGGCATTGGCTTTGTTTTTGTAAGTGCCTTTGCCTTGTTCAAAGAAACTTGCAACTAAAAATTGTGCATTGGCATTATTTTGTTCAGCTGCTTTTTCTGCCCAAAAAAATGCTTGCGACAAATCTTGATTTAAACTCTTATCAGAACTTAATAATACGGCTAAATTAAATTGAGCTGGTGCATAATTGAGTTCAGCCGATTTTTTATACCACTTTAAAGCTTTGAGGTAATCTTGCGTCACTCCTTGTCCATGAAGGTAGTTTTCTGCCAAGAAACTCATGGCGACTTCATCGCCTGCTTGTGCGGTTTCAACCAACTTTTCAAAACTTAAATCTCGGTAACTTTCACTGCAAACCGTAAGGGAAAGAAACAAACTTATAATTACAATAAAAAATTTCATGGCACTCTTTAAAAATAAAATCCCTATGTTACCTAAAAACACATTCATTTAGCAAATTCAATGAAAAATTCACCAAATAAATACAAGAGCACCCGACATAACCCTATAATGTTGCATTATTAACTCTGCGGAATAATTATTAAGGGAACAGACATGAAATTTAATTCTATTGGCTTTGCCACACAAATTCAACAAGCTATTGATGCCTGTGGTTACAAAAAAATGACGCCAGTTCAAGAAAAATCGGTAGCTTTGGTTAGAAAAGGGCATGACTTATTAGTCAACGCTCAAACAGGAACAGGCAAAACAGCGGCATTTGCTTTACCTCTTTTGCAACGCATGTTAGATAAACCTCTGGATAATTCCTTCGGGCATCCCCGCACTTTGATTTTGACCCCAACGCGGGAACTTGCTGAACAGTTAGCCTCTACAATAGGTCAATACGCACAATTTTTAGACTTCAAGATTACCGCAACTTATGGTGGTGTTAAGTGTTCGGGACAAGCGGCAAAATTAAAGGCGGGTGTTGATATCCTAATCTCAACTCCTGGGCGTTTAATTGAACACCTAAATTTGAATAATGTTACCCTATCAGAAGTGGAATTTTTAGTCTTAGATGAAGCAGACAGAATGTTAGACATGGGCTTTATTGGAGATGTCTCAAAAATTATTCACAAAACAAGTCCCAACAGACAGACTTTGTTGTTTTCTGCCACCATGACGCCTGCTTTAAATGAATTATCGCATCAAGTATTAAAAAATCACCAAGCAATTCGCACCACTAAAAAGGTCAACACCACCGCTGATACCGTTGAACACGTCATTTATCCAGTGGATGAAGAACGTAAGATTAGCTTATTTATGGATTTATTGCATCAGTATAATTGGTTTCAGGTTTTGGTTTTTACCAGCACGAAACGACAAGCTGACGCCTTATTGGAAACGTTAAAAAAGAAAAAAGTTAAAGCCGCATTGGTGCATGGTGATAAGTCACAAGGTTCAAGGCGACGAGCTTTGGCCGATTTTAAGTCGGCAAAGTTGCAAGTTTTGGTTTCTACCGAAATAGCAGCGCGTGGTCTGGATATTGAGGGTTTGGATTTTGTGGTGAATTACAACTTGCCCTTTTTAGCCGAAGATTATGTGCATCGCATTGGCAGAACGGGCAGGGCTGGCAATTCAGGGCAAGCCATTTCTTTTGTTGCACCCGAAGAAGAAAAAGCCGTTAACAAAATTGAGCGCATTATTTGTGCAAAAATTAAACGCATCTATAAACGTGGCTACGAAGTCAGTCAACGCAGTCGTTTTATTAAGAATGTTGCCAAAAAGTCCAAACCTTACCGTGAAAATAAAACCGGTAAACCTCGATTTTCATCCGCTAAAAAAGCCAAAATAAAATCTAAAAAAAGATAAGCTTTACTGTATCGAAATTTGGGTATTTTGCAGGGTTAATTTAATGAACAATGCCCAGTTTTTTTTAGTTTTTCTCCCACTTTCACAATGGCTCTGATTGCAGGCATAAGTTCTTGGCCTTCTTGGGTTAACGAATATTCAACAGAAGGTGGAGAGGTTGGCTTGACTTCTCTTAGCACCACGCCTCTTTGAGCAAGTTCTCGCAACCGTGCTGTTAACACTTTTGCCGAAATACCTGTCAAGTCATTTCGTAATTCATTAAAACGGCGTGATCCTCCACTTAAGTACCAAATAATATTAGCCGTCCAAGCACCGCCAATTATTGACATGCATTGCGATAAGGGACAGTTTGGAACTGGAGTTTTGTTTTTTCTAACAACTAAAGACATATAAATTTATTCCAAAACAACAAGGTTACCATAACACACCTTTAGTTACCAATTAGTAATCTGTTAATTAAGTAATTATTATATAGTAGGTTGCATAAAGTAACCATTGACATTATTGTGTGTTCCATGAATTGCAATTCACAACCTAAAAACTGCACACAGCAGTTTCAAATTTAAAATTATTTTGGAGATAACATGAAATTATATTACAGCCCAGGGGCTTGCTCTCAAGCGCCACACATTATACTCAATGAAACTAATGCAAATTTTGAATTAGTTAAAGTGGATTTTTCAACCAAAAAAACTGAACACGGAGAAGATTTTAACAAAATAAATCCTAATGGTTACGTGCCAGCTCTACAATTAGATAATGGTGACGTATTAACTGAAGGGGTTGCTATCATGCAATATTTGGCTGATTTAAAACCAGAGTTTGGTATTGCACCTAAAAACGCATCATTTGCACGAGCAAAGTTGCAAGAAAAATTAAATTACCTAACCAGTGAATTACATAAAGGATTTGTGCCCTTATTTGGGAACAACACGGATGAAGTTAAAAATGCTGCCAGAGAAAATTTAGCCAATAAATTTAGCTATTTGGACTCAATTTTAGAGACGACAGCGTACATCAATGGGGATAAATACAGTGTGGCAGATGCTTATTTATTTGTAATATCCAACTGGACAAAAATGACAGGAATAGATTTAACGCGATGGAAAAATGTTTTATCACTTGTTGAAAAGGTCTTAAAAAGAGATGCCGTGCAAAAAGCTTTAGCCTCTGAAGGGCTATTAGCTTGATTTGTTAACACCCAAATCCCGATAGTGAAAACACGATTATAGCACAACCTCTTAGCACGCCTAGCAAACCAAGAAAATATCTTATCACCAATGAGGTGACGACGAATTTTATTGATTTGCTATACGCACCAATTGATTGCAATCTAATTCGCGTTTCTATACCGGGATTTAGGTAACAAAAAAAAGGGTCAGCGTAAGATGACCCTTTTTATTAAATTAGTGCGTGAATTAATCACCAATTGGCTTTTATCTCACCTGATCTTAATTTTGCCATAAAGCCAGCTAACTCACGTTTAACAACAGGAGCTAATAAATACAAACCGATTACATTGGGCAATGACATGGCAAATAGCATGGCATCAGAGAAATCCAAGACAGCACCAAGTTTTACGGAAGATCCTATGACGATAAAGATTAAGAATAGTATTTTGTAACTGTTTTCTTGAGTTTTACCGTGACCAAAAAGGTAAGTCCATGCACGCATACCATAGTAGGACCATGAAATCATGGTTGAAAAAGCAAACAAAACAGCGGCAAAGGTTAGAACATAAGGAAACCATGAAATACCGCTTTCAAAAGCAGAGGAAGTTAAAGCAATGCCTTTAAGTCCTTCTCCACCAGCACCAGCACCTACTCCATCAACACCTGAAATAATAATAACCAAAGCCGTCATGGTGCAAACCACAACTGTGTCAATAAATGGTTCATATAAAGCAACCAAACCTTCAGTTACTGGATGGTTTGTTTTTACTGCAGAATGAGCAATAGAGGCTGAGCCAATACCTGCTTCGTTTGAAAAACCTGCACGTTGGAAACCGACAATTAAGACACCAACTAAACCACCTAGACCTGCTTTAGCATTAAATGCTCCTTCTATAATCATACTAAACGCATGACCAATATTGCTGTAATTGATTGCGATAATAAACAAACAACTAACCATGTAGAGTATGCCCATAAATGGCACTAACTTAGAGGTCACTTTCACGATACTTTTAATCCCACCAAGTATGGAAACCGCTACAAAAATTGCGACAAGAACACCAAAGACCCAGCCGTGTAAATCAAAGAAACTGCCTTCTCCACCAGTCATGACTATGACTTGTTCCAATGACTGATTAACTTGATACATATTGCCACCACCCCAAGAGGCACCAATGCACATAATGGCAAAAAATATAGCTAAACCTTTACCTATACCACTCATACCACGTTCGGCAAAGCCCTTTGACAAATAACGCATCGGTCCGCCGTGAGCAGAGCCATCTGATTCAATATCACGATATTTTACGCCCAAAGTGCATTCGACAAATTTTGAGGACATGCCAATAAACCCAGCCACAATCATCCAAAATGTCGCTCCTGCCCCACCGAGTGATACAGCTGTTGCAACACCAGCTATATTACCTAATCCAACCGTACCAGAAACAGCAGTGGCTAAGGCTTGAAAGTGAGTGACCTCACCAGGTGCATCTTTTTCGTCGTAACGCCCTTTGATTAAATCATAACCAACTTTGAATGAACGAAGATTAACAAATTTAAAATAAATTGTAAAAAATGTAGCGGCAACAATTAACCATGCCAATATGAATGGTATATGCCCATTGGTGAAAGGAATAGGTAATTGGTAAAAGATATATTTGAATAAGAATGCTGATATTGGAGCAACGGCATTGTCGATTGTTTCATCAACGGTTGCTTGGGAAAAAAAAGGTAGCACTAACAATGTTATTGCCAAAAGAATTCGTTTACTCATGAATGGTTTACCCTCAGATTTTTTTACAGTGCTTGATTGTACCTTATTTAATGGATAATTAACAATTGAAAAATCAGGGTTTAACCCAAATCCCAATAGAGAAACGCGTATTAGAGTACAATTGCTTGATATATTAACCTAGCTAGATAATATCGCTCTATTATGTTATAATAGTAGCATGAAAAATATAGACTTAAGAACACTAACACCAGAGGCTAGAAAAGAATTAAAGCGAGTCACTATTAGACTATTT
>JALSLV010000042.1 GCA_026988115.1 Lysobacterales bacterium
TGCGGCGCTATGATGACTATTTTCTATTCTAAAGCAAAAAAACAATCGACTTTATCATTATCAATGTGATTTAATTATAACTCGTGGCAAAAACCACTCAACTAGACACACTTATCTGGACGCTACCCCAAGAAAATATCTTATCACCAATAAGGTGACTGCGAATTTTATTGATTTGCTATACGCACCAATTGATTGCACTCTAATTCGCGTTTCTATATCGGGATTTGGATATATACATTCTTTATTAATCAAAAAGGCTTTAATGCGGATTAATGACGCCCAATACCCAGTCTGTTTGTTGCATATTGGTGAGATTGCCATC
This sequence comes from Lysobacterales bacterium, assembly GCA_026988115.1. Taxonomy (GTDB): domain Bacteria; phylum Pseudomonadota; class Gammaproteobacteria; order Xanthomonadales; family Marinicellaceae; genus NORP309. The sequence continues at coordinate 326 of JALSLV010000042.1, forward strand.
GCGGTTGCCGGCTTTATCGGTGAGTTTTGTGCCGCTGCCGTCGTTGAAGTTCCAGTAGCCGACTAAGTTGGCTACGTTGCCGTTGAGTTCGATGTCTTTGTTGGCGTTGATTTCTGCGTTACTGCGGGGGATATCCCAGACTCGCAGTTCGTCAATTGTGCCGTTAAAGTCAAAGTTTGAGGCTACGCCTTGGTAGAAGGAACCGACCGACATATAAGCATCAGGCATATTTATAATGCCATCACCGATAAGGTTTTGTGATACGCCATCAATGTAAATATGGGTTAATAAACTGTTTTCGACCACAAAGGCGAGGTGCTGCCATTGCCCAATACTGATGCCTGTATCGGCATAATTGTTTAATCCCCAAGCGGGCAGTCCGCCTGTTTTTAAGATGAGGCGTTTGCCATCATTGGCTCCTAGGTTTATCAGTCCATCGGTGTCACCTGAGCTGCTGTCTTGTTTTATCCACATTTCGATGGTTAAATCGACTTGTGGCATGTTGGCATTTTCGATAACGACAAATTCTCCGCCATCAAAATTCAGGGCATAATCGTTTTCGGGTTTGACTTCAACTTGGAGCGTATCGGTGGCAGTTGCACCTTCGTTGTCCATAATGTTTAGGCTTAATTGGTGAATGCCAACGCCTAAGTCTTGGGCGGTGGTGGCAAAATCAGACAGTGGGTTGCCATTTTCGTCTTGCCATTGATAGGACACAATGACACCGTCATCATCATGTGATTCATCGCCTCGTAGTAGCACTAAATTGCTGCCGCTGGCGTCGGTGTCGGTGACCACTTGGTCGGCACCTGCATCGGCAAGTGGAATTTGGTTGCTGGTGTTGGGGTTGATGCGGATGGTGGTTTTATCGGCGGTAAAAAGGTTGTCGTTATCGGTTACGGTTAGTTTTATTTCATGCAGACCAATGCCCATGACCACATCATTTAATGTTTCACCTGTGCCAAGAAATATGCTATTGATTTCCCATAGGTAACTGGTGATTGTGCCATCATCGCTGGATAAACTGCCATCAAGATTAACCCGAACATAACCTTTATTGTCGGCTCGCAAGTATTGATTTTTACCCGCATTGGCAACGGGCGGCGACTGGATGCCTTTGGAGGCGTAGGGTGAATTGCCGTAGGCTCCTAAATTGATGCGATTGCCGTTGGGTAAAACTTCGTTGTAATAATCACTGGCAATACTGCCTGCATTGATAGAACTGCTGCTTTGTGCATCATTGATCCATGTGTTTGTGATCACATCCCAGCGTCCTAATTGGCTTTGAATATGTAAATCGGCGGTGGTGTCATTGGTGTTGTTGAAATTTGTGCCTAATTGAATGCTGACAAATTTGGGGTCGGAGGATATGCTGCCAATTCCTGTTTGGCAATTTTTATAATCAGCGGTGTGGTTGTTCCATAAGTTGTTGTAGGTACAAACCGCACTGTTACCCGTGGCGATGTCGATACCGTAAACTTCAATTTGTTGTACAGTGGTGTCATCATCAGTGGTGTCGCTGATAATATTGTTGCGAATGGTTGCTGTTAGACCTTTGACCTCATCCCATTCGTCATTAAAACCAACATTGCCACCAACTCTTATGGCACTGCCAATATTATTGACTATGGTGTTGTTTTCGATGAGGGTGTTGGTGAAGTTTTTGAGGTTAATCGCACCTGTCTCACGTTGATTAACAAAAGTGCCGATGTTGCCACACTGATAAATAAGGTTATTGCGAATTATGGCTCCAGTTGCTTGCACCGGATCTTTGGCATCCAAGGCAATGCCAGCCCCTGCGGTAAACCGTATGGTGTTGTTTTCAATAATTAAATCATCCAATACTCGCGCGGTTTGACCGCTGGTGACTTCGATGGCAAAGTTGGAGTTGCCGTCTTTATTGGGGTTGCCTTGAATAAAATTATTACGCACAATAATATGATTGCCATCGTACCAACGAATGCCTGAGTTGGCAGCGATAGTAATGTCGTTATTTTCTGATAAAGACACTAACGGATCTAAAAAGTAGGTGGCAGAATGACCAATCCTGACGGTTTTACTGTTCTCAACAATAATGTGACTGCCATTGAAAACAATAAAAGCATCGCTGTTGTTTTCAAACATATACACACCAGAGATGAGAATATTGCTCACCCGTTCTCCAGATTGGTTGGTGGCAATTCGAACGCCATCATAATTACCGACACCATCTGAGACCAAGACTTGCCCATCAACGGGATGATTATAATGTTGGTTGTATTTGTTGCCATCGACTTTAAAATCTCGCAAAGTAAGATTGTGCAAACCGCCATTGTTGCGAATAATAGGATCGGCTAATAAATATTGAGCCGCCGCTCCTGTACCGACCAATTCGCCCCAATTGGCTTCGTCTTTGAGCTTGATGGTGGTATTTTCCATGCCTTCGCCTGCTAAAATGGTGTGATCGCCTTGAATTTCTATCGGATTGCTAATGGTAAAAATACCAGCACCTATATGAACCGTTCCGCCACCCGCATTGGCAACGTCAAACAGGGCTTGATTGATTTGTACCTCATCATCAATACCATCGCATTGGTAATTTCCGCCACCACCAAGCGTGGTGACATTAACGGTTATACCCGTTGCGTTGCCACCGATGGTAAAAACCACCAAATCATCGCTGGCACTTGCGCCATCATCATCAGTTACGGTTAAAGTCAGAATGCTTTCCCCTAGTGAAGTTGGGGTAAAATCGAATGTGGCATTGGTGGATAACACCGTGGAGCCTAACTTCCATTGATAAGAGGTAATCACACCATCACTATCTGAACCAATGCCAGTTATGGTTTTGGCTTGATTAAGAGCGGTATAAGTGACCAACCCAGCATCGGCGATGGGTGGATTATTCTCAGCGCTTGAGGAGGGAGCGACATTGACCAATGCCGTATCACTGGCAGAATTGCCATTGGTGTCTGAAATAGTCAGTGTTAATTGGTGATTGCCTACGGTTGTTGGAGTATATGGAAAAGAAGAACTGCCAGAAACAACCACACCATCATCTTGCCATTGATAAAAAATAACACCACCAGAGGTGTCACTGCCACTACCAACAATTGTAATGGTTTGATTCACTTGAGTGACTCGATCAATACCGGCATTAACCAGTAGCTCAGTAATCGGTTCAAAACCATTCCTATAAATAAGATCAGCAGAACCTTTTATTTGACCTAAACTATTAGCTTGTGCCACACTGTTTTGAAAAAAGAGTAGAATAATAATCAGAGTGTAACGAAATTTTCTTGGTTGTGGTTTTTGTTTGAAACTGAACATGGATTTCACTTTGATTTCTCTTAAGATTAAATTTGCTATTCAAGCTTATTACCAGTAGCTGTATTAAATTGTGATGAATGCCACAATTATAATGAGAATATTTTTAGATTTTAATTATTTGAGAAATAACATAATGAGCTGCCGTTATACCAAACACACTGACCACTGCGGCATCGGTTCCAAAGCCGTTGTTGCAGTCAAGTTTGAGGCTGGTTTTAGGTTCGTTATCGTTTTTATCTTCAATATTGCACCACGGTAATTTTGGCATTTCGGGTGAAAACACACACATCACGTGGAATTTTTTCTTTTTAAAGCGAGGAAAACCATACTTATTACGCAGTTCTTTGCGCAGTTTGCACAACAATCGGTCGTCATAACTGCGACCTAAGTCACTGACTTGAATATCAGCTATATTGATTTTGCCACCTGCTCCCCCAATGGTAATCATCGGAATGTGTTTTTCTTTGCACAAGGCGATTAACAAACTTTTGTGTTTAATGCTATCAATGGCATCAATAACAAAATCATATTTAGGTTTAAGTAATTTATCTGCGGAGGACTGCATGAAAAAAGTGGTTTGTTCATGCACGATGCAATTGGGGTTGATGCTCTTGATTCTCTCGCTCATGGCTTTGACTTTTTCTTGACCGATGGTTTGGCTCAGCGCATGGATTTGGCGATTAATGTTGGTCACACAAACATCATCGGCATCAATCAATGTGATTTGTCCGATGCCATTGCGAGCCAAAATTTCACAAGCCCACGAACCCACACCACCGACACCAATCACACACACATGCGATTGAGCCAATTTTTCAAAGGCAGCATCGCCATGCAAGCGAGTCACGCCACCAAAGCGTTGTTTTGTCTGAGTCATTGCCTATCTTTTATAAAAGTGCTGATTATAATCTACAGTTAATCGAGATAATACCCTGAGGTATAAAATTTATTCAATGACACGTTCCACACGACAACTGTAACAACCAGGGTTTGCATTATGGATGTGAATATACGCCACATTAGAATTGGACAATAAGTTAACTATATTTTGTTTAACCTCTTTTCCTTTTGAGGTAAGTGCATCAATCATCAGTGAGTGTTTGTTGTAGGCACGTAAAGACAATTCACGATTATTTAAAACAGCCGGTATCTCATTAGTCGCTAAATTTACAGAAAGGCAGTTTTGACGAATAAAAATAGGACCTGAACTTCGGTAAGGAGAGTTAACATCGTGATGCATATAAGGCAATGCAATGATAGTTTCACCAATTTTGGCATCTTCAAGGCTGATTCTACATGGATATCCAGGATGCTCAACAACTGTTATTTTGAAGGCATTTATTTTTTTTAGTTCTTTATCTGATAAGTTGAAAAGGTGACTAAAATCAGTATTTCTTAGAGCTTGGATTTGAAAATTAATATTCGTCATAAAATTATTTAAATAATAAATATAATAGTTTAGCCTTTAAATAAATTGATGCTACAGTTAACTTGACAAGTAATTTGTCAAACCTTAAAGAAAGTAGAAGTAACTAATTGACTTTTGGATTTAGTTTGTTCAAGGTTTTGTTTTATTATAAAAGAGTAGTTTTGTATGATTTTAATCAGATTTATTGGTGTATTTATTGCTTTAAAATGAGGATAAAGGTTTTGGTCGGGTGCATCGGTTTCAAACATTATGGCATCGGTTGGTATATATTGTACAAGCTTGTGTAATTTGTGGGCATTGGGATTGCAGAGTGTGCCACCAAAACTAAATTTAATGCCTTTATCCAATAACTGTTTGGTTTGTTGGATACTGCCGTTATAACTGTGAATCATGGCTTGGAAATAATCGGCTTGTTTCAATGCATTAAACACCGCATCAACGGCTCCTCGTGCATGCAATATTAATGGTAATTTGTGTTTTTTTGCCAGTGCGATTTGCGCTTCAAAATAGTTTTGTTGAATGTCTTTATCTAAATCTTTTAAAAAGAAATCCAAACCACATTCTCCCACAGCGCATGATTTGTTTGCAGATAACCAGTTATCCAATAAATCAATGTCTTGCAAAGAATGCTGTTTGATAAAATAGGGATGCAAACCATAACTCGGGATGATGCAATCAAATTGTTGTTTGATTTTTTTGAGTTTTTCAAAGCCTGAATACATAACGGCAGGCACAATAAACTGTGTTATTCCTGCCTCTTGAGCTTGCGCAATGAGTTGACCACGATTGTTATCAAATCGTTCATCATCAAGGTGAATATGGGCATCAATCATGAGGCATAGTTTAACATATTCAGTCATTAAAACCTTAATACATCCTAAAGTTCTGCATAGTAGCAAAAGAAATGTTCAGATTTGACCTAAACTAAAAATGCACACACATAAGTGTAGTAAGAAAAAAATAATCGTGGCAAACTCTGCAAACTCATTCCGTTTTTGATTGTTATTTTGTATAATTCCACCCATCAAGTGGATAAATGGAAAATATCAATGAAACCAAAACTATTAATTATTTTAGCAAGTTTAGTATTTTTTAGCGTTGTTAATGCACAAACGGATGACTTATTCAAAAATGGGTTTGAGTTTCTTGCTAGACTCAATGACACCGGCATAACTTGGGGTGGGAACTATGCATCAGGTAACAACACAACTTGCACCAGTAACCTAAGCTCACCTCAAGACTGCAACCAAGGCAGAGATGACACCCACAATGGTGACAGCGATGGGCATGCTGGCTTTAGTTTTACCAAGCTTGATGCTACAGGTACACCACTTCCTGACCAAACTGTCGATTATGCCACCACTGTTTGGGCATGTGTTAAAGACAATATCACAGGTCTGGTTTGGGAAGTTAAGACTGTTGATGGCGGTTTACATGATAAAAATGACACCTATAATTGGTACAATACCGATCCAACCACTAACGGCGGAGCGGTTGGTAAAGCAGACGATGATGGCAATATCTGTTACGGTTACAACGCATCAGACAGTTCAACCTTTTGCAATACTCAAGCATTTGCAGCAAGGGTTAACTCGCAAAGTCTCTGTGGTCAAACAGATTGGCGTGTGCCAGATGTTGATGAACTTTCTTCCATTACTAATCGAGGAATAGTTAACCCAGCTATAGATGCAAACTATTTCCCAAATACTAACTTCAACCATTTTTGGAGTTCTTACCCCTATGGTAATTATACAAGCCATGCACGGACTTTGAACTTTGGTTATGGCAATGATAGCAACGATTACCGTGGCAATGACCATTATGTGCGATTGGTACGAGGTGGACAGTTAAACCAATGATTTTAATGAAAGAAATACTAGAACTTAGCAACCGATTGATAGAATAAGGTGAAAATATGAAAAATTCATTAATAATACTGACTGTATTAATTATTAGTAATTCCGCTTTAGCGCAACAAACTTTCAATCCTAATACCATACACAATTGGGAAAACAGTAGATACATCATCAATACTAATGATACCGTATTGGATAAAAAAACAGGACTAATATGGAAAAAATGCGCTCAAGGTTTAAGTGACTCAACGTGCACCACAGGTAGTGCAACCACGCTTAATTGGCAACAAGCACTAAGCTTGGCAAATAACAGCACATTTGCGGGATTTTCTGATTGGAGATTACCTAATATTAAAGAGTTACGTTCGCTAGCGGCTTATGACCGATTTAGTCCAGTAATAAATAGCGATGTTTTCCCAAATACTCCAGTGAGCTTTTTTTGGAGCTCTTCTCCCGTTGTTTCCAGTATTAGTGATTCCTGGAGGTTTGGTTTCAACAATGGACGGGATAACGGTAGCTTTCGCAGCAATAGTGTTTATGTGAGATTGGTAAGAGGTGGACAGTGAATTTGTATTATAGTTGAGCAGAATCAAGTTCAAAACAGCTACAAGAGGAACGCCCTAAGCATATTTATAAAATCTATCGTCTATCCATTTTGCTGAATTATAATAAAGGTGTTTGGAATACCTTCTGATTAAAGTCGTGTACGGGCAGATAATGATCAACAATCAATAAGGCAAATAAAATCATCAAATACCAAATCGAAAACTTAAACACTTTCCATGGTAGCATTGGGTCAGTTGATGTGCGCATTTGCCAAACCAGTTGTAAAAAACGCGCCCCCAGAATAACTGTCCCAATGAGATAAACCCAACCACTCATGCCGACTAAATAAGGAAAAACACTCAATAAAAACAATAAAATGGTATAAAAAACCATGTGCAACCAGGTGTGTTGAATGCCATGTGTCACTGGTAACATGGGAATTTTGGCTTTGGCATAATCATCGACTCGGTGGATTGCTAACGCCCAAAAATGCGGTGGCGTCCACAGGTAAATTATGCCAAATAATAACAAGGCATCGCCCGTCAAATTGCCCGTAATAGCGGTCCAACCAAGCACGGGAGGAGCTGCACCTGCAGCACCGCCAATAACGATGTTTTGTGGTGTGATGCGTTTGAGAAAAAAGGTGTAGATAAAGGCATAGCCAATTAATGATAAAAAGGTTAAAACCGCTGTTAATACATTGATTTTCCACACCAAAAAACCCATAGCAATCGCACATAACAATGCTGCAAAAACAATCACATTAGTATCAGTTAAATCCCCTTGAGGTAAAGGTCGGTGTTGGGTACGCAGCATAATGGCATCAATTTTTTGGTCGGCCCAGTGGTTAATGGCAGCCGCGGCAGAGGCGGCAAAGCCAATCCCAACTAGCCCAAAAAACACTTTATCCCAAGGAGGCAAGCCATTATCAACCGACAATAACATACCAACTAATGCGGTAAAAACAATAAGCAATACAACTTTAGGTTTAGTTAATTCGAGGTATTGATTAAATTTTGATTGGCTCATGATGTTTTGCGGGTTTTATACAGTAAAATTACCAGAGACAACAACAGCAAAGCAGCCACACCATTATGCGCAACGGCTATGGGCAGAGGTAAACCCAATGTTACGTTTGAAATCCCCAGTGCAACTTGAATAACCAACAGGGATAAAACAGTGATGCCTAAAGGCATTAATTCACGGTTTTTCATTAAGCGTGTTGATAACCAAATTAAGTACAAAGACACAAGAATAAAACCCATGCGGTGCGTCATTTGTATGGCTATTCGAGCTGGCGCATCCAAGACGCCATATTCATAATTAATACCAAGTCCGCGCCACAAGACAAAAGCTTGTGAAAAATCCATGGGTGGAATCACGAGTCCATTACATAAAGGAAATCCAACACAAGATAGAGCCGCATAGTTAGAACTTGTCCAACCACCAAGCATAATTTGTAGCACCACTAAAATTAATGCAAAGACCACCATGGATTGTTTTACGTGCCCTCCATATCGGTAAGGACGGATAGTATTGGAGGTGGATAATGCCAGCCATGTGAGCAAGGTGAGGGTCAGCATACCTCCCATCAAATGTGCCATAACAATAATAGGCTTGAGTTGCAGTGTTACTGTCCACATGCCAAGAGCGGCTTGGAATAAAATGACAACACTTAACATCAAAGGTAGGGTTATTGGCATTTCATCGCGCTTTTTAAATGCCCAGATAAATAGTGCTAATACAATAAGCCCCAACGTACCTGCAAAATAACGATGCACCATTTCCTTCCAGGCTTTATGCGCTTCTACCGCACGCTCTGGAAAGGCTTGGTTGGCTTGGGCAACATCATCAACATGGGTTGGAACTGCAATTTGACCATAGCAACCAGGCCAATCAGGGCAACCAAGACCTGCATCGGATAAGCGCACATAGGCACCAAGGACAATAACGCATAAGGCAAATAAAACGCCAAACCATGCCAATTTCGAATAATTTTTCATGTGATATAAATTAATGTATAATAGTACTAAGACGTTTGATTTTACTTCATTGGAAGTATTATTTCTTTAACTGAATATTATTTAGGTCATTTTTATGTGTGAATTGTTTGCTGTATCCAGTTCGATGCCAACTGAAATTTCATTTTCTTTGGATATATTTTCAAAACATGGCGGTTTAACAGACCACCACCGACACGGTTGGGGTATTGCCTATTACCAAGAAAATGCGGTAAAAATCATTAAAGAAGCCCATCAAGCCAGTGATAGTTTGTGCTTGGATTTTATTAAAAATTACCGCATGAAAAGTTCTATCATTATGTCTCATATACGATACGCCACACAAGGAGAAATCAGTTACAGAAACACCCAACCCTTTACACGAGAACTGGGCGGTTGTGAACATGTCTTTATTCATAATGGGGATTTGAAAGGTCTCGTGAATAATCCAAAATACCAGTCGCGGCGTTTTATGCCACTAGGGCAAACGGATTCAGAAGCAGCTTTTTGCTATTTAATGACTCAGATGACTGCCATTTGGGATGCTCCAGATTTTCCTACCTTGCCTCAACGATTTCAAGTTTTTAATTTCTTTGCTCTCGAGATGCAATCTTTAGGTTTGGCTAATTTCATCTATTCAGATAGTCAATACACCTTTGTGTTTAGTGATAAGCGAGAAGTTAAGGACAAAAAAGATAAGAAAAAAACCGTGACTCTTCCTGGCTTGTATTTGTTGCAGCGCAGTTGTCAAACTCATTCAGGTGATACCGCAATAGATGGATTAGATATTAAGCAAACGTATTCCAAAAACGTTGTTTTAGTTTCAAGTGTTCCTCTCAATGATGAAAATTGGATGCCCTTAACAACGGGTCAATCATTTGTTTTAAAAGCGGGTGAGATAACTTCATTAATCGAGGGTTAACCGTTGTTTTTTCGAGCGCGTAATAACAAACCTAAATCTTTAATCACGTCTCGTGGTTCAAAATCTTTTGGATAAGACATCATTAAAAACCCCTCAGGAGCTAGCAGATACAAGCCGTTTCCATTACCTAAAGATTGTGAAGATAGTGTCGATAAAATCGAACTTAAATCTTCAGTTGCTGAATAAGATTGTTGTTCAATTGAAGTGTATTGAGAAGGAATAATGAGTTTGTCATCATCGGGATGAAGAACAAGCAGTTTAACTTGTTTCATTTTATGTCCCTTGGTTAATCGAATTCTATAAAGTGTATCTAGCATCCTCATGCAATCCTCATCGCAATCGCCGGTATGCGCATAAATAATGGTCCAATAATCTTCAAAAGGTTTTAAGCTTTCTTTAGTGGTTATTTTTATCGGGGGTCTGATAAAGTTGCCGTAATTTTTAAAAGATTCTGGTGAATAATCAATAAGCTTTGAGTTCATTATTATTGCAACAATAACGGGAGTAATAAAAAGAAAAGCTAAAGCGATAAGAGTGAGTATATTCTTGGTTTGTTTTTGCATTTTTAGGGTGTGAAAATAATAATTTGCCGATTTTAACATAGGCATTCAGAATACATGACGTCATTGGAAAAATTACACAAATTTTAGACAAGAAAAAAGGCTACCGTGTGTGGAAGTAGCCTTTTAAGGTAGTCATACTTTAAAATAGAACTAATAGGGAATGGGGGTTCTATTCAAAGTCATTACAACTGCGTCCATTGTAGTTTATTTGACAAAATAAAGTGTGACTTGCGTCACAAAAACCTCAGTTATAAATAATTGTTACAAAATATTCTAAAATAAATCATCCTCTGTTTCTGCGTCCAGTTCAATGGCTTGAGTTTCAGTGCTTTCTTCTTCTGGCAAATGACCCACAAGAAAATACTCTAACTTGGTATTGCTTTTACCTGGAGCGGCTAATTTTCCTGTTGTTGGATTGATTTTAGCAGCAATAACTCCGGGTGGAATAGGGCGCTGGTATTCGGGAACACCGGCAAGTGCCACGCGCATAAAATCAATCCAAATAGGCAAGGCAACGCGCCCACCATATTCTCCACGCCCCATTTCTTCTGGGGTATCAAAGCCGACCCAGGCATGAGTAACAATAGTGCGTTGATAACCATTAAACCATGCATCGCGTTGATCGTTTGTTGTTCCCGTTTTCCCTGCCAGGTCCTGCCGCTTGAGTGCCATCGCTTTGTAGCCAGTTCCTCGTTTTACAACGTCTTTCATAAATGATTCTATAATAAATTGGTTAGCGGCACTTATAACACGTGGAGGGTAAATAATTTCCAGTTCGTCTTGAGGATTAACTGCGTTGAGAGTGTTCTTTTTGTCGTTGTTATCTTGGCTTTCTTGATTTTCCTCATTTGTGGCTTGGTCTTTTGTTGTTTGTTTTTCTTGTTCTTGGCAGTTATCGCATAAAATGACCTTGGGGTGTTGAAAAAGAAGTTCTCCACTCTGATTGGTGATTTTTTCTATTAAGTAAGGTTCGATAAGGTAGCCGCCATTTGCAAAAACAGAAAAGGCACGAGACATTTCTAATGGCGTGATGTTGGGTGTTCCTAATGAAATTGATAAATTACGAGGAATGTCATCGGGATTAAAACCAAATTTAAGCATGTGATTTCGACCCTTATCAATGCCAATGCGTTCGAGTACACGTATAGAGACTAGATTTTTAGAGTGCACTATTCCTTCGCGTAATGGAATGGGTCCTAAAAATTTCATGTTGGCATTTTGTGGACGCCACGTATCTTCGAGTTTTTTGTCGTCAAAGACAATAGGAGCATCATTGATTAATGTCGATGCGGTTAAGCCAGCATCAAGAGCGGCTGAATACAATAAGGGTTTAAATCCAGAGCCGGGTTGTCTTTTGGCTTGCGTTACTCGGTTAAATTTACTTAAGTTAAAGGCAAACCCACCAATTAAGGCATTCATGCCTCCAGTATTGGGGTTCAATGAGATTAGTGCTCCTTGAACACGTGGAATTTGAGCCAAAACAAATTCTCCAGATTCGTCTCGTTTCACCATCACCACATCGCCTAACTGGCTTATGTCATTCATGTTCTTGGGTTTGTTTCCTACCTTTTTATTACTAATATAGGGAGCTGCCCATTTTGAGGTTTCAAATTGTATGACTGCATCTTGCCCGTCAAGAAGTCGAACTATCATGGAATCTTTTTCGACAAATGTCACTAAAGCCGCTTGTAAACCTGCTGTAGAGGGGATGCTTTTGATTGCATCTAATGCTTTGTTAATTGATTCTTGCGTACTTGTTTCGCTACGGGTATCAAGGTCAAAATGTTTGATTGCTCCACGGTAACCATGGCGTTTGTCGTATACTTGCAAGCCTTTTTGAACCGCGAGCTCCGCTGTTTGTTGCAATTTTGAATCGATAGTTGTTGTCACGACATAACCATCGGTGTAGATACCATCACCGTATTTTTCGAGCATTTCGGCACGAACCATCTCCGCTATCCACGGAGCGTTTAATTCAATTGCAGGCTCATGTTTGCGAGCGGTATCAACTTCTGCCACCGCTTGGTCGTGTTCTTGTTGGTTGATGTAACCCAACTCTAGCATACGCCTGAGGATATAATTGCGGCGTTTAGTGGCACGCTCAGGGTTAGTAATGGGATTGATGGTTGATGGTGCTTTGGGAGGAGCAGCAAGCATGGCACACTCAGCTAGTGTTAGTTCGTCAAGCTTCTTGCCGTAATACATGTCAGCTGCTGCAACAATGCCATAGGAGCGATGACCCAAGAAATTTTTATTTAAATACAACTCTAATATTTCATCTTTAGTGATGGTTTGTTCCAGCTTAATGGCGAGAAATATTTCTTTGAGTTTACGGGTGTAGGTTTGTTTGAGTGATAAAAAGACATTACGGGTCAACTGCATGGTAATGGTTGAGCCACCTGTTTTTTTATGTCCCGTAGTAATCAGTTCCCAAACTGCTCGAAACAAACCTTTTGGATCAACACCGTAGTGGTTGTAAAAATTGGCATCTTCACCTGCAATATAAGCGTCAATGAGGTGTTGTGGCACGTCTTTGATGGCAGCAGGTGAACGTCTTTTTGAACCAAAAACTCGGATTAATTTACCGTCTTTGGAATAGACGCGCAGTGGCACTTGCAATTTGTATTCACGAATAGACTCAACTGATGGCAAGTCCTTTTCCATTACTTTGTAGGTTACATAAAGAGTTGCAATGCCCAAAAGTGCAAAAAACAAACCCAATTTTGTAAAAAACCACAAGATTTTAAACAGTTTTTTCATAAAGTTAATACAGCAGAAGTCTCTAAAGGTTTAATTGTATAGAAAATAATATATAAAATGTGATTTTATAGCCAAGATTAACAAATATTTTAATTCATTCTCATGTTTTGAGAATAGTTAACCTTAAAGTAGGCTTATTCAATATAAATGAGAAGAAAATGTATATTTCAAAAAACTTAATGACAATTGGCTTACTTGCTTTAATACTTGTGGCGAGTTTAGCGGTGTTATCACCTTTGACTTTAATTATTATTGTTACAACACTCGCTTTAGTATTGCTGGGGAGCTATGCTGCTGCGCATGTTTCCATCGATTATAAATACGCGGGTAGTTTTGTTATGCAACTGCTTGGTTTAATTTTAATCGTCGTTAGTTTAGTTGCTCTTTTTTCAGTGCTTTCTAATTTAATAGTTTTTTAACTTCATCCTCGAGTTCATTAACCAATCGGGTGAAATGTTTTCCAGTTCCTGGGCCTGAAAAACCGGTATTGATTTTAACCACATCATGGTTTCTATCCAAGAATAAAGTGGTGGGATAAGACTTGATCTTGTCAAGAAATCCCAATACTTTGGTGGCACTGCTTTTGTCGTTTCCTCCAGCGAGTAAAAGTGGATAATTAATGCCGTGGCGTTTTTTGAAAATAGCCAATTGTTTTTTGTCTCGTTGTACATCTTCAGTGAATTCAAATGCAAGTCCAACAATTTCCAAACCTTTTGGGTTGTATTGCTGGTACAACTTGGCTAAAACAGGCGCTTCATCATTGCAGTTTGGACACCATGTTCCAAATAGATTTATCAAAACAGGTTTGTTTTTAAATCGTTCATCCGTTAATGACACAGACTTTCCTTCAATATCTTCAAAGGTAAAGGCGACCATTCCTGTGGCTTTATTCATCTCCCAACTGTTTTGTAGGTAACCACTGACATCAACTGACTTTTGCGCGACCCATGTGGCATGATAGGAATCGCGTGACCAAAAGTGACCATTGCTGATTGTATCTTCATTCACCTCAGCGCTGAATAAAAAGGCATGCGCTCCGTCAAAAGCCGATAATACTAGCTTGCCATTATTGGCTACACCGGCTAAATAACGGTAATCACCGGTGGCTGTTAAAAAAGTGCCATTAACAATTTGTCCTTGTTGAGAGAATTCAGCAACGGCTTTAGTCTCACTGTCTTCATCGGCAAATATAACTTTCCATGAGCCATTTATTGGTGTGGCTTTGGCTTGATTTAGTTCCTGATTAAATCGGTACTCATATTGACGTGATGCGGTGAAAGGAAGGCTAGATGATTTATCTTTACCTGAGGCTGTTTTTTTCCACTTTCCTGATAATTTTTTACCTCCATCAATCATTTTTGCTTCGATAACCGCATCAAACCACGACATGTTTATCTGTAAATGATTGTTTTCAAAAGTTGTACTTGATGTATCAACGCGCTCAGGTCCATTAAGTATTTTTGTTGTATAAGAGCCATTTTCATTTGTAATTTCAATACCAAAGGGTAGCTCACCACCTGGAGATTGTAAAACACCGCGCCACTCTCCTACGATACTATGAGAATCAGTGAAATTAATATCTGATTGATTACATGAAACGAGACTGAAGAAAAGAAATGCTGTTAAGAGTTTATTCACGAATTACGCCTGAAGTAATGATTAATTGTAATGAAAAAGAAAATAATACAATCAAAATCATTGCAAGAACTTCAAGAAGCCTTATTAAAGGCTTCTACTAAAGAAGAAGTTTTAGCTATTGCACAAGCCATTAGAAAAGCGTGAAAAGATGACAAATAAAAATCATACTTTCATTTTTTCTTTATCCAAATAATCAGCCCACCATTGCATCATTGTGGTGCGTTCTTCCATATATCTAGCATGATGAATATAGGCGGCTCGAACTGAATTTCTTTCCATGTGAGATAATTGTCTTTCGATAGCATCAGGGTTAAAACCTTTTTCATTGAGTATTGATGAAGCATTGGCACGAAAACCGTGGGGCGTTGCTTTTGATTTTCCTTCGGTTTCTCCATCATAGCCCATTCTTCGCATGGCACAACGCATGGTGTTATCTGACATGGGTCTGTTACGGTCATTTATCATGGGGAACAATAATTTTTCAATGCCTGAAATTTCTTGAACTTTGACTGACCAATACCGATAATGCTTGTTTTGAAAGTGGTACTAAATGCTCTGTACCCATTTTCATCCGTTCGGCAGGGATTTTCCATATTGATTTTTTAAAATCAAATTCATCCCATGTAGCACCACGAATTTCACCTGAACGTGTGAATGTATAGATTAAAAGTTGTAAGGCGTATTGAGTTAATAAATGCCCTCTATTGCTGTACTGCTCTAACTCATACATAAACTGACCGAGTTCTTCATTTTGCATGGATGGTTGATGTTGGCGTTTTTTTAATTTTACAACACCTGTTAAATCTAAGGCAGGATTGAATTTTAATAAATCACGTCTTACCGCATAGGTGAAAACCCTGCGTATGTCCTGTAAAACACGCCCTGCAATATCTAAAGCACCACGCTTTTCAATATTTTTAATAACAATCAAAATATCTCTAGTGAGGATTTTATCCATTGGTTTGTTATCTAAATACTTGAAGGCGTTTTTTTCTAATCGGTGTAATAGTCTATTGGCGTGATCCTCTGTCCACGTCACTTTCTCGTGTTTCCACCAATCTAAGGCAATCTTTGAGAATGTATTGGTATCATTCATAATCATACTATACATTTTTTCTTTCTTGGCTTGGCTTGGGTCTATCCCTTCTTTAAGCTGTTGCCTTGCTTCGGTTCGCAAGTCTCTTGCCATCTTTAAAGATATTTCAGGATAGACACCAATGGCTAAAGTTTTTTGTTTACCACCAAAGCGGTATTTTAAACGCCAATACTTTGCCCCATTTTTCTTAATTAATAGCCTTAATCCTTTTTCATCAGTAAGCCAAAAGTCCTTTGTTTTCGCGGTTGTCCGCTTGATTTTTATATCTGTCAATGCCATTTTGGTGCTACCTATATAAATTGAACTGAGTGATAGCACCAAATATAGCACCATTTGGACTGAAATTCCATGAAATAGGGTGAAACAAGCTGAAACAACCTAGTGGTTGAAAGCTAGTAAATATAAGGGTTTTTGAACTGATTTGAAACGGGTTGAAACCAAAAAATGGTGCCCGGTCTCGGAATCGAACCAAGGACACGAGGATTTTCAATCCTCTGCTCTACCGACTGAGCTAACCGGGCATCTTTTTTCGCATCATTTGCAAAGAAGAAATCTTCACAACCTGAATTGAACGCGCATTATATTGAGCAATATAGGTGCTGTCAAACTTTTATTGCACTATTTTATGATTCTGGCGTATATCCTTCTACTGGTTCTACACCCCCATCGAAGAAGAACTTTTGCATGGCTTGTTCTATGCGTTTTCTATCCTTGGGTTTTATCGGTGATAGGCGATTCTCGTTGATAAACATGACTTGATAGCTTAACCATTCTTGCCAGAACTTTTGTGAAATTTCTTTGTAAATTCGTGCTCCCAGTTCACCTGGATAGGGCACATAGTCCATGCCTTGTTGATCTTTGCCGTATTTGATGCAATTTATAATTCGAGTTTTCATATCCACCATTATAGCTTGGCTACTCTTCTTTGATGTGGTATTTCTCAATATACTTGGTGTATTCTACATTTGGCCAACCTTCAGTATTTTTCATGCGTTTTAAATATGGCATTGCTTGCTGTGATTTACCTTGTTCAAGTAGGACATTTACGTAGGTGTCCACATAATAGATACTTTCATTTTTATTGGTTATTAACCTAGCTAGATAATATCGCTCTATTATGTTATAATAGTAGCATGAAAAATATAGACTTAAGAACACTAACACCAGAGGCTAGAAAAGAATTAAAGCGAGTCACTATTAGACTATTT
>JALSLV010000043.1 GCA_026988115.1 Lysobacterales bacterium
TAATAATCCGCCTTTTTCAGAACGTGAAAACAGACCTAATAAGAGTACAGCACACGCTGTGGCAAGAATGATTAATTCAGGCAGTGCAGGTGTTAATTCAGACCATCCAAACATAGTTTATACCTTAGAAATAGAGATTAATTCAATTAAATGTGAAACCGAAACACGCATCACATCAATCAGAGGCTCAGGGTATAAACCCAAAGCAAGAACAGCAATGGCAAGCACTGCTAAAATAAAAGTTTCACGCTTGGTGATATCTGTTAATTGTGAAACAGCTTCGGATTTAACTTCTCCAAAAACCACACGTTTAACCATCCACAACGAATAAGCTGCGCCAAATATCAAAGTTATTGCTGCTAAAAAGGCAAACCAGAAATTGGCTTGAAATGCACTTAAAATAACCATAAATTCACCGACAAAACCTGAAGTGCCCGGTAATCCCGCATTACTCATAGCGAAAAATACAAAGAATGCTCCAAATAATGGCATGGTATTAATCACACCGCCGTAATCACGAATTAATCTGGTGTGCATGCGGTCGTATAAAACGCCCACACATAAGAACAATGCTGCAGAGATAAAGCCATGAGAAACCATTTGTGCCATGGCTCCTTCCAAAGCCATATGTGTATCGCCTCCTTTGGCTATCAACATAAAGGCGATAAAAATACCCAATGTCACAAAGCCCATGTGTGAAATGGATGAATATGCAATCAACTTCTTCATGTCTTTTTGCACCATCGCAATCAAGCCGATATAGACAATAGCAATTAAGGATAAAGTAATAACCAACCAACCTAATTCAGATGAAGCATCTGGAGTAATGGGTAATGAAAAACGTAAGAAACCATAACCACCTATCTTCAACATAATCGCAGCTAGGATAACTGAACCTCCAGTTGGCGCTTCAACGTGTGCATCGGGCAACCACGTGTGTACTGGGAACATCGGAATCTTCACTGCAAAAGCAAGGAAGAAGGCAAAGAACAACCAAATTTGTTCAGTCAAGGATAATGGAATCGCAGCCATTTCTGCGATATTGAAGGTTCCCCCTTTCATGTACAAATAGATTAAGGCAATCAACATAAACACCGAACCAAAGAAGGTGTAGATGAAAAACTTAATAGTGGCATATACACGATTTGGACCGCCCCAAACACCAATGATTAAGAACATCGGAATTAACATCGCTTCAAAGAAGATGTAAAACAACATCGCATCTTGCGCACAAAAGACCCCAATCATCATCGCTTCAAGCATCAAAAATGCTGCCATGAACTGATGCACATTCTTTTGTATCACTTTCCATGCCGATAAAATCGTTAAAACCGTAATAAAGGTTGTTAACACAATCAAAGGCATGGCAATACCATCAACGCCTAAGTGGTAATTAATATTGAGTGTCGGAATCCAGTTGAATTTCTCCACAAACTGCATAGCAGCCGTAGTTTTGTCAAAATTCATCCACAATGGTATGCTTAATACCAAAGAAACAAGTGATGAAGCTAAGGCAAATAAACGAGCCATGCCTGAACGTTGAGGACCCAAAGCCAGAATCCCAAAGGCTGCCAAAATGGGCAACCAAATTAATAGGCTAAGTAAAGATAAACTGCTCATAATACGTATCTTCCAATAAAGAATATTACCGCTGCGGCAATGACAAAGGCATAATGGTAAATGTAACCCGATTGAAGCGGACGAATGGCTTTAGAAAAAGCATTAACCACTTTAGCTGATCCATTGACGATTAATCCATCAATCAATTTAGAATCCGACCATTTCCACAACATATTGCCCAATGCTACCAAGCCACCAGCAATATACTTTTGGTTAAAATCGTCAAACCCGTATTTGTTTTGTAAAATGTTATAAATAGGTCTAAAGGTTTTCTTGGCATTTTCAGCTACCGAAATTTTCTTCAAGTAAACATAAGTTGCCAGTGCAAATCCTGCTAATGCTAAGAAAAAAGGCAATTGTGTTAAACCGTGTAAGGCAAAACTTGCAGCACCATGAAATTCGTGTTCTCCGATATGAGCAACAACATCATTAGCCTGATTGACATGAATTGCATCTTTTAAAAACTCACCAAACAACATCGGCTCAATAGTTATCCAACCGATAATAACCGAAGGAATTGCCAATAATATTAATGGTAACGTCACAACCCAAGGCGATTCTTTCAAATGGTCTTTGGTGTGATTATCCATACGCTCTTTGCCATGAAAAGTGAGATAAATCAATCGAAAACTGTATAAAGCGGTAATAAATACTCCCAACAATACAGCAACATAAGCAACACCAGAACCCCAGCGAGTGGATGCATGCGTGGCTTCAATAATTATATCTTTGGAGAAGAATCCTGAAAAACCAGGCATGCCAGTTAACGCCAATGTTCCTATCCACATGGTAATAAAGGTCATTGGCATGTATTTTTTCAGGCCTCCCATTTCACTCATGTCTTGTTTGTGGTGCATAGCAATAATCACCGAACCCGCTCCCAAAAACAACAAAGCTTTAAAGAAAGCATGGGTCATGAGGTGAAAAATTGCAGCAGAATAAGCCGAAACACCTAAAGCCACTGTCATGTAACCTAATTGACTCAGGGTTGAATAAGCGATAACACGTTTGATATCAGTTTGTACAATACCAATCAATCCCATAAAAAACGCAGTAAAGGCTCCAACCAACATGACAAAACTCAATGCCGTATCAGACATTTCAAAAATCGGTGACATACGTGATACCATAAAAATACCTGCTGTTACCATGGTTGCTGCGTGAATTAAGGCTGAAATGGGCGTAGGTCCTTCCATCGAATCAGGCAACCACACATGCAATGGCGCTTGGGCTGATTTACCCATTGCCCCGATAAATAAACAAATAGCGATAAATGTCATCAATGACCATTGGACACCCGGAAAAATAGAAATAGTTTTATCAGCAAACTGTGGCAATTGTGCAAAAACTTCGGCATAATCTAATGTACCAAATGACATTGCAACAGCGGCAATTCCAAGCAAAAACCCAAAATCCCCGACTCTGTTGACCAAGAATGCTTTCATGTTAGCAAAAATAGCAGATTCTTTTTTGAACCAAAAACCAATTAAAAGATAAGAAACCAATCCAACCGCTTCCCAACCAAAAAACAGTTGCAAGAAATTGTTTGACATCACCAACATCAACATGGCAAAAGTAAACAAAGAGATATACGCAAAAAAGCGTTGGTAACCAGGATCATCTTGCATATAACCAATGGTGTAAATATGCACCATTAATGATACAAACGTCACAACACTCATCATCACCAAAGTTAATGAGTCAATCATAAAGCCAACATTAAGAGACACATCACCTGTTACCATCCACGTATAAACATTTTGATTAAATGCAGATGCTTCGCCATTAATAAACGCCAACAATAACCCAATGGATAAACCACAAGAAACTGCAACCGATGCAATGGTGACAACATGCGAGCCAACTTTACCGATTTTGCGTCCTAAAAATCCTGCAATTATAGCACCAGCCAGAGGCGATAAAGCGATGATTAATAAGGTATTCATGCTCATAATCTACCCCTTTAGCTCGTTTAAGTTATCCACTTCCAGCGATTTACGCTGACGGAAAATAACAACCAATATTGCCAAACCAATCGCTGCTTCTGCCGCTGCGACCGTCAAAATAAAGAAAACAAAAACTTGCCCTTGCACATCATTAAGGTAACTGGAAAAGGCAATAAAATTTATATTAACTGACAACAACATCAACTCAATTGACATAAGTAAAATTAAAACATTTCTGCGGTTAATAAAAATACCCGCGATACTGATGACGAATAAAACGCCAGCGAGCACCAAATAATGAATAAGACTCATTATTCTTCACCTCCAATATTGTTGCCACGTTCAGCATCCATTTTAACCACGCGCATGCGGTCTTTGGCTTTGACGTGAACCTGAGATTCTGGATTGACAATTTTATAATCGTCACGGCGTCTTAAGGTTAATAAAACCGCCGCAATAATAGCAACAAGCAAGACAACCGATGCCAATTCAAAGGGCAATGAATACTTCATGTATAAACTGGTTGCCACTTCATTAACATTGCTATGACCTTGGGCATGTTTGACCAAATCATCCTGAGGCAATACACCCACAAGTTTTTTGCCCAGCAACAAAATCATCTCAATCGCCATGATTAAAGCCACAAGTAAACCGATTTTGGTGTAATTACTCATGCCTGATTTGGCTTTGACTTTGATATCCAACATCATAATAACAAATAAAAACAGTACCATAACCGCACCCACATAGACCAAAACCAAAGTAAGGGCTAAAAATTCTGCTTCCAATAACATCCATAAAGCGGCGGCACTAAAGAAACACAAAATCAAAAAAAGTGCTGAATATATTGAATTACGCATAGTAACAACTGCCAATGCTGCGCCAATCAATATTGCCGAATAAACATAAAACAGCATGATTTGGTAAAATTCACCTGATAATAAGTATTCAATCATTTATCTGTACTCCGCATCGTTTTTACGGGCATTTGCGACTTCCTTCTCGCGCATATCACCAATGGCTAATAATTGTTGTTTATCCAAAACGTTTTTGTCTTTGCCTTCAAAGTGGAACTCATGAATATCGGTTAAAACAATGGAATCAACGGGACACGATTCTTCACAAAATCCACAATAAATGCACTTGAATAAATCAATTTCGTATTTGGTTGTACGCCTAGAACCATCTTCTCGCATTTCTGAATCAATAGTGATAGCTAAAGCAGGACACACCGCTTCGCATAATTTACAAGCAATGCAACGCTCTTCGCCATTTTCATAACGACGCAAGGCATGTAAACCTCTAAATCTGTCAGATTTTGGAGTTTTTTCCTCAGGGTAACGTATGGTAAATTTACGTTTGAAGAAATACTTGCCCGTAACTGTCATGCCCTTGAATAACTCTTTAAGGGTTAAACTTTTTAAATACCTAAGAATTTTCATATTAATTAACCACCTATCCAGTCAGGTCTGTACACTTTTACCACAGCTACTACCATAATCCAAACGATACAAATCGGAATAAAAACCTTCCAACCTAAGCGCATAATCTGATCGTAACGGTAACGAGGGAACGTGGCTCTAAACCACAAATACAACAACAAGAAAAATCCTGTTTTCATAAAGAACCATAAAATACTGGGTTGTGCAATCCACGAATCACCACTAAATGGAGAATACCACCCCCCCATAAACATGATGGCTGTTAATGATGAAATCATTATCATGTTAGCGTATTCACCCAAGAAGAATAAAGCGAAAGCCGCACCTGAATATTCCACATGGAATCCAGCAACAATTTCAGACTCACCTTCTGCCACATCAAATGGCGCACGATTGGTTTCGGCCACACCTGATATAAAATAAATGACAAAAAGTGGTAAAAGAGGAATAAAAAACCAATGCCCTATTCCGCCTGCTTGTCCATGTACAATAGTGGTTAAATTTAACGAACCAGCTGCAATCAAAACACCAACCAGCGCAAAACCCATCGCAATTTCATAGGAAACAATTTGTGCTGCCGAACGTAAAGCACCCAATAAGGCATACTTAGAATTTGATGCCCACCCTGCTATAATCACGCCATAGACACCCAAAGAAGTCATGGCTAAAATATAAACAAGTCCTGCATTAATATCTGCCAACACTAATCCATCGCTAAAAGGCACAACTGCCCAAGCTGCAAAAGCGGTTGCCAGTGTTATTACAGGAGCCATTAAGAATAAAAACTTATTGGCATTAGCTGGAAAAATAATTTCCTTTAATAATAGCTTAACTGTATCAGCAAATGGTTGGGCTAAACCCCAAAGCTTAAAACCAAACAAGCCCACACGATTAGGCCCCATTCTGCCTTGCATAAAACCAATCACACGGCGTTCAGCATAAGTTAAATAAGCCACTACGATGATTAAAGGCAAAACTATGGCTACAATTTTGAGCAAAGTCCAAATAATCATCCATATTTGATCCCAAATCATACGCTATCTCCCACAATTAAAGTGACATTTAAAGCATCGGTTCGCAAACCCACACATTTATGCACATGGACCGAACCTACAGGCACGTTATCATCAATATTGGCAAAAAGGGATTGGCTGATGGTATCGCCATCGACTTTTTGGTTAATTATAATTTGCATGGCATTTTCTATGCCGAGTTTTTTGGCATCAACGCTGTTTATATTTAAATTATCGGTACTGGCATGAACCGTATCTTGCAAAGGCTGCGAACGTCGGGTCAACATATCGACATCATAGATAGTTGTCTCATTAAACAAGACGAAACCATCACTTACCTCTAACGTATCAACCTTAACATCAACATTAATAGAACCAGCCTGAACTTTAAGTTTTGCCACTTCATCTGTTATTTCATCAATGGTATCGTAACTAAAGCCATCGACATTTAACATATTGCCCAGCACTCGTAAAACACGCCAACCGGGTTTTGTTTCATCGGGTAATTTTGCCGCTGGAGCAAATTTTTGCATCTGTGCAAAATTATTAAAATAACTACCGGCCACCTCTGAGGCTAAACCAATAGGCAAAATCACATTAGCGACTTTTTTCATGTTGTCGTCGGCAAAACTTGCCATCAAAACAACCGAATCAGCATCTTCTAACTTGATTTGAGTGCCATAAGCATTGGCAAAATCATCGTTTTCTGCTTGGTAAATCACAAATGACTTGGCATCGCTGGCTAAAATATCAGCCACATTATTTTGTGCACTCATGCCACAAATTTCGGCACCAACCGCATTGGCACCACTTGCCATTTCATAAACTTTGCCGTTTGTTTGGCTGGATAACCACGCAACTAAGGCTTTAATCAAGCTAGCTTGAGGGTGATTGTTGGCAATCTGACCAATGACAAACAACACATTATTGTCTTTTGCCAGCAAAGATTTGGCTAAATTATTAAGGTTTTCATCGGTGTTTTGGTTATTTATCCACTCGCCCAAATCACCCTCAGCCTTGTGCTTGCTTAAGTCTGCAACACAATGAGCCAAAGAACCCAAACCTTGCACCCAGTCAATTTGATTGCCAACAAAATGATGGAATGTTTCAAAATTAAAATGGTATTGTTTGGGGTTAAAAATTGATACTTTTGAACCGTTCTTCAACCACGCTTGGCGTATTCTGTGTGCTAAAATAGGCTGTTCGTGACCCACATGTGAACCAATTAAAACAACTTGTTGGTTGTCTGCGACTTCATCCAAGTTTAAATCCATTCGCGGTAAACGATTGTTTTGACTGAAATCCGCTTGCCCCAAGCGGTAATCAATATTCTCACAACCCAATGCCTTAAATAATTTGTGTAACAAGAAATATTCTTCATTGGTGGATTGATTGCCTGCTAAAACAGCGGTATTTTTGGCATCATGGGCTTGCAATTTACGCACCGCAAAATCCATTGCCGTTGCCCAATCGGTTTCTTTCCACTCACCGTTTTCTTTTATCATTGGAGTCGTAATTCTGTCATCGGCATCTTGACCCAAAACACCGTATCGGTCTCGGTCAGAAATCCACGCTTCGTTCAATGCTTCGTTATCACGCGGAACGGTGCGCAAGATTTTGCCATGACGTGTGTGGTAATAAAGGTTAGAACCAATGGCATCGTGCATGGAAACACCTTGTGCCGACATCAGTTCCCAAGCTCGTGCTTTAAAACGGAACGGTTTGTTGGTTAAGGCACCAACTGGGCACAAATCTATGATATTGCCTGACATAACCGAATCAATGGAACGCCCAACAGCCGTGCCAATTTGGGTTCTATCGCCTCGTCCTATTCCGCCCAGTTCATCGGTGCCAGTAATTTCATCCAAAAACCTGACACAACGTGTACAGGTGATGCAACGTGTCATGTCAGTCGAAATTAAAGAGCCAATATCTTCATCAACGGCAACCCGTTTAGAATCGACATAGCGGGAAACCCCGCGTCCATAACCCATGGACTGGTCTTGCAATTCGCACTCACCGCCTTGGTCACAAATCGGACAATCCAGCGGATGGTTAATCAACAAAAACTCCATCACATTGCGTTGGGCATCAATGGCACGCTTGGATTTGGTGTACACCTTCATATCGGGCATCACCGGCGTGGCACAAGCTGGTAAAGGTTTTGGAACTTTTTCGACATCAACCATGCACATGCGACAATTAGCAGCGATGGATAATTTTTTGTGGTAACAGAATCGTGGAATACTGATGCCGTTGTTGTCAGCGGCTTCAATCACCATTGAACCACGTGGCACAATCATTTCTTTGTCATCAATTTCGATGCGTACCATGTTATCTGGGATTTTATTCTCTGCAGACATTAAGCAACCTCCTCAACCATCGAACGTCCATGCTCAACATAAAATTCAAATTCATCCCAATATTTTGCCAAAATACCTTGTACTGGCCATGCCGCAGCTTCACCAAAGGCACAAATGGTATGACCTTCGATTTGATTGGCTGCTGTGCGTAACATTTCAACATCTTTCATGACTGCTTTACCGTCCAAAATTCGGGTTAAAACACGGTACATCCAGCCCGTTCCTTCTCGGCATGGCGTGCATTGTCCACACGATTCCATGTAATAAAAACGCGATAATCGCTGGCAAACCTTGACCATACAAGTGGTATCGTCCATCACAATAACGGCACCAGAACCCAAGCCCGAACCCGCTTGTCCAATAGCATCATAATCCATGGTAATGCCCATCATGGTTTCGGCGGTTAAGACTTTCATGGAAGAACCTCCTGGAATAACGCACTTCAATGTGCGACCAGGACGCATTCCGCCTGCCATTTCTAATAAATCTTTAAAAGGTGTGCCCAATGGAATTTCAAAATTGCCCGGATTTTTAACATGACCCGAAACTGAAAAACATTTCACTCCACCGTTGTTGGGTTTGCCTAATTCTAAAAACCACTGTGCACCTTTGGTCATTATTAATGGAACTGAGGCAAAAGATTCGGTATTATTAATGGTGGTCGGCTTACCATAAATGCCAAAATTGGCAGGAAATGGCGGTTTAAAACGTGGTTGGCCTTTTTTACCTTCAAGCGATTCCATCAAAGCGGTTTCTTCGCCACAAATATAAGCACCAGCTCCAATCACGCCATAACAATCAAAGTCAATGCCTGAATCCATGATGTTTTTGCCCAACAAACCCGCCGCATAAGCATCTTTTAAGGCTTGTTCAAAAGCTTCAAAAGGTTCGTGGTGAAATTCGCCACGCAAATAATTGTAACCAACGGTTGCACCCATAGCATAAGCACCAATTGCCATGCCTTCGATAACCGCATGAGGGTTATAACGTAAAATATCTCGGTCGTGGCAAGTGCCTGGTTCTGATTCATCCGAGTTGCACAGCACGTATTTTTGTCCTGGGGCTTTTTTCGGCATAAACGACCATTTTAAGCCTGTTGGAAAACCAGCACCACCTCGTCCTCGCAAGGCTGAGGCTTTAACGGTGTTAATGATTTCGTCTTGGTCGGTTTTTTCAGCGATGATTTTTTTCCATGCTGCATAACCGCCTCTGTCCAAATAATTTTGTAAACTGGCATCTTTTGCAGGGTTTAAACTGACATGAATTTGTTCAACCATTAGTCTTTCTCCTGCAATTCATTCAATAATCTATTGACTTCATCTTCGCTGAGTTTTTCGTGGTAATGACCATCGACCAGCATCACAGGAGCTCCCACACAAGCAGCGACACATTCTTCTTCCTTAACCAACATGATTTTGCCATCTTTGGTGGTTTCACCAAGTTTTATGCCTAAATTTTTCTCCGCAGCTGCCACAACCTTATCGGCTCCATTGAGCATGCAGGAAATATTGGTGCAAATCGAGACCTTGTGTTTGCCACAACTTTGGGTATGAAACATGCTGTAAAAACTTGCCGCTTCATACGCCCAAATCGGTGGTATTTCTAAATATTGTGCCACAGCTGTCATGATGTCTTTGCTTAGCCAACCTTCATTTTGTTCTTGGGCAGCGTGCAAAGCACCAATTATGGCGGAACGTCTTTGATCAATTGGGTATTTTTTCAGCCAACCATCTATGTGTTTTTTTGTCTCTGCCGTAAGTAACTCATTGGCGAGTGTTTTGTCTTTTTCTTGTGGATTTACTTGATACATTATCTATCAATCTCCCCGAATACGATATCCATTGTACCGATAACCGATACAACATCTGCTAACATGGAACCCTTAACCATTTCATTCATGGCGGACAAATGGGCAAAACCCGGTGCACGAACTTTCATCCTGAACGGTTTGTTCGAATCATCAGCAACCAAATACACACCAAATTCTCCTTTTGGTGCTTCAACGGCGGCATACGCCTCTCCTTTTGGCACGGTATAACCTTCAGTAAATAATTTAAAATGATGAATCAATGATTCCATGTCACTTTTCATCATTACACGGCTCGGTGGTGCAACTTTGTAATCATCCAACATCACTGGTCCTGGATTATCTTTTAGCCATTTAACGCATTGTTTAATAATCTTATTTGACTGTGTCATCTCTTCCATTCGCACTAAATAACGATCGTAACAATCGCCATTAACGCCAACAGGAATATCAAAATCCACCTTGTCATAAGCCGCATAAGTTTGTTTTTTGCGTAAATCCCACTCAATTCCCGAACCACGTAACATGGGACCAGTAAAGCCTAATTGCAGAGCACGCTCAGGAGAAACCACACCAATACCAACTGTTCTTTGTTTCCAAATACGGTTATCGGTTAATAAGGTGTTGTATTCGGCAATTTTTTCTGGGAAATAATTAGTAAAATGTTCTACATAATCTAACATTGTTCCTTCGCGCCATGAATTGATATCTTTTAAGGTCTTGCCCTTTGTCCATTTTGACTCAGCGTGTTTTGGCATGTAATCTGGCAAGTCGCGGTAAACACCGCCTGGGCGATAATACGTTGCGTGCATACGCGCACCTGAGACCGCTTCGTACAAATCCATTAATAATTCGCGTTCGCGAAAAGCATACAAAAATAAGGTCATCGCACCCAAATCCAAACCATGGGTGCCAATCCACATCAAATGGTTCAAAATACGGGTGATTTCATCAAACATGGTTCGGATGTACTGCGCACGAATCGGCGCATCAATATTCAATAACTTTTCAATGGAACGCACATAACCGTGTTCGTTACACATCATGGAAACATAATCGAGTCTATCCATATAACCGATTGAATGGTTAAAAGGCTTGGATTCGGCTAATTTTTCGGTGCCACGATGCAATAAGCCAACATGTGGATCTGCATGCACAATCACTTCGCCATCCATCTCCAAAATTAATCGTAACACACCATGTGCTGCGGGATGTTGAGGACCAAAGTTAATGGTATAATTCTTAATTTCAGACATTAACTATCTCCCTCAAGTTGTTCTTGATTTTCTGCATAACGGGCATCTTTGCGAATAGTTTTTGGAATGGTGACACGTGGCTCAATGGAAACGGGTTCGTAAACAACGCGGCCTTTTTCCTCATCATAACGCACTTCAACATTA
Organism: Lysobacterales bacterium; assembly: GCA_026988115.1. Taxonomy (GTDB): domain Bacteria; phylum Pseudomonadota; class Gammaproteobacteria; order Xanthomonadales; family Marinicellaceae; genus NORP309. The sequence goes on from JALSLV010000043.1 coordinate 11,592, forward strand.
CCAATAAGAGGAAAATCTTTTCTAAATGGATGACCGATAAAACCATAATCAGTTAAGATTCGACGCAAATCAGGGTGACCAATAAAGATAATGCCAAATAAATCGAAGGCTTCGCGTTCGAACCAATCCGCCCCTGCCCACACTTTTACCAAAGATGGAACGGCTAATACTCCTGTATCAGGAGCAAAACATTTAAGTCGAATGCGGTTGTTGTGTTTGATTGACAATAAATGCACGACTGCTGCAAAGCGTTTTTCCATGAGTTCGGTTTCGCGTTCTTCCCATGAAAATCTGCCTGGACCTTTGACGCTAATACCGCGACTAAAACCAGTGCTGGAAACATCATCGGTATTCCACTCGCCTTCACCGAAAGTGAGGTAATCAATTCCGCACAAATCAATGAGTTGTTCAAAGGAAAATTGCGCATCGTCTCGTAATTGCGTACACACCTGTTGCCAATTTTCGGGTGCGACTTCTGCCGTTAGTTCACCGTGTTGGACAACAATATTGGTGATTAAGTCACCAAAATGGGCTTTCAGCTTTTTTTCTAAACTCGTTGTTGTATTCATAATGAGTTATCTAGCTATTGTATTTGTTCGTTTAATTTTTTTCTGCAACTGCAACAAGCCGTAAATTAACGCCTCGGCAGTAGGAGGGCAACCTGGCACGTAGACATCGACAGGCACAACACGGTCACAACCGCGCACAACCGCATAAGAATAATGGTAATAACCACCACCGTTTGCGCATGAACCCATGGAAACCACATATTTGGGATCAGCCATTTGGTCATAGACTTTGCGCAGAGCTGGAGCCATTTTGTTGACTAATGTTCCCGCCACAATCATCACATCTGACTGTCTTGGTGAGGGTCTAAAGATAATGCCGAATCGATCCAAATCGTAACGCGCACCACCTGCTTGCATCATTTCTACAGCACAACAAGCCAAACCAAAAGTCATTGGCCACATGGAACCCGTACGAGCCCAACCAATAACATCATCAAGTCTTGCAGTAAAAAATCCTTTGTTATCAAAACCTTGTTGTGAGTAAGGGTGAGTGATGCCATCAACGACACCTGTTTCAAGATTAGAAAAGTCTATTGAATTGTTGAGTTTTACTCCCATTCGAGTGCTCCTTTTTTCCACGCGTAAATAAAGCCGATAACCAAGACAAGTAAGAAGACGAACATATCAACCAAACCAAAGCCCCCTAATTTCTCTAGGATAACAGCCCACGGAAACATAAAGGCAATTTCTAAATCGAAGATGATAAAAATGATGGCAAGCAAATAAAAACGCACATCAAATTTCATGTGAGCATCATCAAATGCCTCAAAGCCACATTCATAGGCTGAGGACTTTTCTTCATTTGAATTTCGCGGGCCCAGAATAAACCCAACCGACAATAAAACTAAGGCAAGCCCAACGGCAACACCTAAAAACATTAATACTGGAAAATATTCAGCCAGCATAACAATACCCCTTTTACTTTAAACTCGCAGGGTGGAATAATCCACCGAATAACACCTTGGTAAACCAAAGGCTCCTAAACAAACCTACTTTCTTTTTACTTCTTCTAAATCAGTATTCCAGACACCAATTCTTAAAAAACATTTTAGCCATGGATGGCTAAACTTTAGTTTTAAAATCAACACATGGAAGTGTTGTATTTTAATTTAACAAGCTTGCCATGGATGGCTAAACTTTAGTTTTAAAATCAACACATGAAAGTGTTGTATTTTAATTTAACTAGCTTGCCATGGATGGCTAAACTTTAGTCCTCAAAATCAGTACATGGATGTACTGTATTTTGAGAATATAACAATGTTGGTGCCGACGGCCGGAGTCGAACCGGCACAGCTGAAAGCCACCACCCCCTCAAGATGGCGTGTCTACCAGTTCCACCACGTCGGCATTTTTTTCTTTTACCTCATTAATCCTTAATTACATCGTTAGAAAACTCTCAAGTATAATTCGGATTACTAAGGCAAAATAAACTCAAAAAATATTCTTCCTAATATAAGAAAAACACTTTTTGAATTACTTTAACTAGTAACATTTAAACTTTTTCTTTGTGAATCTAAATCTTATCTCATTCACTAATAAATCCTTTTAATTTAATGCTTGCACACTAAAATGCCAACCATAGCATTTTAACATTAGCGATTATTGATTAATTGACTTGGGTCAATAATTGCTAATAGCGATTAACAAATTAACCGTCTATTGAATCTTTAGCTTCTTCAGCTTTTTTTATCACTTCTTGCTTAATTTCACTAGCCTTCTCGATTGCTGCATCTTTTAAGTCTGTTGCTTTTTGAACCGCAACATCTTTAACTTCAGAGGCTTTTTCAGTGGTGAGTTCTTTAACAGCATTATTTACCGCCTCAACCTCAGGAACATCAGTTTCTTGAGCATCAACAGCAGGCACATCGCTATCTTGCTGAGTTGAATCACCTTCTGCGGGCGTCAAGGAAGGGACATCTGATGTACTGGTATCTAGCTTTCCAATAACACCTAAATCCACTTCCCCAGTTTTTGCTGTGGTAAAATGCTTGCTGGCATTAACAGCCATTAACAAACTAATTGCAAAAAACAAGAAGGCTAAAATCATGGTTGTTTTTGTAAGGAAGTTTCCAGAGCCCTTAGCGCCAAAAACGGTAGAAGAAGCACCCGAACCAAAGGCCGATCCTGCTGTAGCCCCCGCCCCTTTTTGCACCAATATAAAGGCAATCATTGCGATAACGATTAACACGAAAACGATTAATAATAAATTAACTGACATACTTTTTAACACTCACTTTTTAGGATAATCCTTTAAATAATATTAGGACAACTTATCCGCTTGTTGACATATCGCAAGAAAATCATTTGCGGTTAAAGAGGCTCCACCTATTAAACCACCATCAATATCTTGCATGGAAAATAATTCTTTGGCATTGCTGCCTTTTACACTGCCACCGTATAGGATTGGCACAAGGGGCGCTATTGTATCACTTTTTAACGATAAAAGAGTACGAATAAATGCATGAACTTCTTGCGCTTGTTCACTACTGGCTGTTACCCCTGTTCCAATTGCCCAAATTGGTTCGTAGGCAATAACAGCATCAGCAAAAGCACCAATACCAACAAGATCAATAACTGCATTAATTTGTTGGGCAACAACCTGTTCTGTAACACCGGACTCTCGCTGCTCTAAGGTTTCACCACAACACAGTATTGGCTTTAAACCTTGAGCTTGTGCTACTTGAAACTTTTTAGCTATATCTTGATTGCTCTCATTAAAGTATTCACGCCGCTCAGAATGACCCACCAAAACCATTTGGCAACCCACTTCTTTGAGCATTGCAGCGGAAACTTCACCCGTAAACGCGCCTTTGGCATGTTCACTAACTGTTTGGGCCCCTAATACTATTTTTGACCCAACAAGTTTTGAGGCTTGTGGCAAGTATACAAAAGGAGGAAACAGCGCAACATCAAATCTATTTGAGTCAGACAAACCATTAGTAATTGCTGAAATCAAATCATTAGTCATGGCAATAGAACCATTTAACTTCCAATTTCCTGCAACCAATAATTTTCTTGTCATAATATAACGCTCACTTTTTAGCGTGCGCATTATAATACACTATTTAGTTTTATACGATAATCCCATATATATTTTATGTAAATAAACGATTTATTATTTGCACACATAAGAAACTGTTAATGGATTGGTTAATTTAGTCAGTGAAATGCTCCCACTACCAAAATCAGCCACTGATGATGAATAATTTACTGCACTAGAACCGTTAGAATCAAAACTAAAAAGCAAATCATCGCACAACGGCACAGCGCAAAAAAAAACTATCTACACGTAATCGGCAGTGTTTGGACAGCCACAAGGATAAAATTAAAATAAAACCCTCCAACTATAGCAATTATTAGTAAGTGGGATTTATCCCACTCTAAGCCTAGTTTAAAGCACTTTTTACGCTTGAAGTCTTAGGTAAACCCTTTATGTACTTCTGTTTTAGGTTTTTGCAGTATTTTTTTAGATTATCCACTGTTCCACTCAATTTGACTGGATCAAATTTGAGCGCCGAAGGCGGCACGCAGTGGGATTTACAGGGACGTAAATCATAATGGCTTTGTAGTACCACTTATCGAAGTATTTAATTTGATTCAGCCAAGTATCATTATTTAAACCCAGTCTTTGCAATATGTCGTGCAATTCTTCTGGAATATAGCCTTTGTGTTCGTTTATTATAGCTCTGCCTGTGGTTTCTACTAAGCTTAGGTAATCATCTAAGGCAAATGGAATCTCATATTCATTGCTGTTACGTTGACTGGCTCCAAAGGGTTTGAGTTTGGTTTGTTTCTTTATAGTGCGCTCTTGGATTGAGGTGTAGTCAGATGTTTCTGGTGATTGTGCCATTTATCAAACATTTAAACTTGAATAGTTATTTAAAACCAAACGAAGCCAATCTCGTAAGTGGGATTTATCCCACTCAAATTCTAGTTTTAAGCACTTTTTATATTCTAAGTACCATTTGCAACATCTCCATCTCTTTATTCAATTGCCAATAAATAGTTTAATACAAATACCCTTTATAGCGTGGTTGGCAACACCTACAACAAAAAATCTTGGCTTTCTTGGCATGTTTTTATCTACAAAAGAAGGTATTATAGCATAGAATCATTTAAAAGGGTACTGACCCCTTAAACTGCGCTGACCCCTTAAACTGCGATATCATTAAAAACATTACTAACCTTTTGAGAAAGATCTTTCTTCAGTAATTGGATGCTTTTACTACAAAGACCTTTTTCCCTTAGTATAACTAAAGACCTATTTAATATACAAAATATCAATTCTTTAGCTCTAGTATCATCCGCTGATTTAAATTCTGAGTAATCAATTTTCAGCCTAAAATCCATCTCTTTATTTTTCTTTGAGTACTTGGTTATTTCACTAAAAGTATCATCATCTCGTATGATTGCGATTACATCCCAATCATCTAGTTTGTCAAAATATTTTTTTAGTTCAATGATTGAATTAATATTTCTTTCAATTTCTACAATTGATTTTCTAAATTTTTCAAAAATATCAGCTTCTACTTCACCGCTCATCCACAATTTCATTCTACATTCTCAATAATCTGTTTTATTATATTTAGGTCTTTGTCCATTATCGATTTACAACGGGTGTCCAAGTATATTTCTAACACATTATATCTAATACTTCTAATTCACAACTTCCTATTTTATACATCTTAATATAATCTGTAACAAGTTAAAGGGGTCAGTACCCTTAATGCTTTTTCTTGTCATATTTATACCTGTCAAAATAAAGTTAAAGGGGGCAGTACCCTTAATGCTTTTTTTTGTCATATTTATACCTGTCAAAATAGGTATTGTAGCACAGAATAATTTAAGCATTTAACATTAAAATGGGTATCGACACTTTATAATTACTGCTTTTCTATGAAACATTCGGGCTAGGGGTTTCTTGCTTTTTTATTTTTATTGGCACTCCCGACAATACCGCATTGCCTGATATTTCATCGATTTGATTTTCATCCATAAGAATATTGATGTTGACACCTGCATTGGCTTGGGCGGTGCTGATTTTCATATCGGTGAAGATGTGTCCCCAACCGTGAG
>JALSLV010000044.1 GCA_026988115.1 Lysobacterales bacterium
AGAAAAATGGTTTCAAATTAAGCCTAAAATCTTTAAACAAAATCCTAGCCAATTTAAACAAAGGTTGTTAAGATTAAAGTCTTCTAACAAGATGGGTTTACATCAACAACGTTGTGAAACCTGACATGTAACCAATGATCCAGATGATTTTGGTCGTTTTAAAACACCAGGATTACGTAATATTGGATTAAAATCTGCCATGATGCATGTTGGTTGGATAACAGATAGCATGGACGCCATTGATTTCTATAATGCGGGAACCGCTGATGTGACAAGTCAACATGTGCAATTTACCGCTAATCAATCTTCTCTACCACCACCAAATCCAAGTGCTCCCATGCGTCCTCCTTATAGCAGTGTCGCCATTGAAGTCAATTCTGAGGTAAATCAAGCCAAAGTTGCTGATTTTATGTCAAATGCATTAACTGATCCACGTGTGGCTAATGAAACTTTTCCATTTGATAGACCAACACTTAACAGTGAGATAACCCATCCGATTAATTCAGGATTAAATGGTGGCTGGTATAATCCAGAAACTTCAGGTCAAGGGTTCATGCTAGAAATTTTACCTGATACACAAAGAGCATTCTTTGCATGGTTTACTTATGACAGTCAAGATCCAGTAGAGGGGTTGCCTAATTCAGTTGGCGCAACAGATCACAGGTGGCTAACTGGTTTGGGTGAAATTGATATGGAGAATAAATCCATTACTTTTGATGTTAATGTTACCTCCAATGGTTTGTTTGACAACCCACAAGATGTGACTATTACTGCAGCCAATAGCGTTGGCAGTTTGACGATAACTTTTGATGATTGTAAAACCGCAACGGTGAGTTATGACCTGTTAAACCATGCGCAAATAAATTCATTCGAAATATCAAGAATCAGTGCGGAAAGCAATTATATCTGTGAGAAAATGCTGACTGGAAAGCCTGTGCAAGAATTAAATCTTGTTGAGAACCCTTCATCAGGTTTCACCGTTAATTATGGCTTAGCTGGAGGTTGGTATAATCCTGAAACTTCAGGACAAGGCATCCTCATAGATGTTTTACCCCAAACCAATCGTGTATTTTTTACTTGGTTTACTTACGATACTCAGGCACCACCAGAACAAGCAAGTGCTATTATTGGTGACCCCAGTCATAGGTGGCTTACTGGATTGGGTGAAATTGATCCACAGACCAACAGTGTGACTATTGATTTAAACTTAACCACTGGTGGAAAATTTGACGATGCCACTCCTGTCCAATACAGTGAGGCAAACAGTTACGGAACGGTGACTTTGTCATTTGAAGATTGTTCAAATATGCAGATGCAATACAATTTATATGATACTGCTCTTACAGGTTTGATTGATTATTCCAGAATCAGTGCTGAAAACATTGCTTTGTGCGAATATTTATCAAATAAGCAATAGCCCGAATATTTCATCACATAAGCTTAAAATAGCTTTATATCTTGAATAAAATCACTAGAAACCTAAGAATGACATGGTCTTTAGTGATTTTATCCAACCTATTTTGTTATTTTGTCCATAAATTACATTCTGATATGAGATATTCGGGATAGCGCTTTCAAGGAGAGATGAGTTGTTTGGTAATAATCATATCGGAAAAAATAAACGGTTTGGCGATTATATCATCGGGTCGTTTTGGAATATTTAATTGTTTTGATTGCAATAAATCATCACTCATTTCAAGCAGGCTTAAGTTTAACTTTTGGTCTGCTTGAATTTCGATTTCAACGATAAATTCATAAGAGTTTCCTGTAAATATCTTCACTAATCTGGAGTTTTTTTCTAGTGCAACAGCTTGTTCTTGGGAAATAACATCTTCTCTATTAATGGAAAGTTTTAGTATGTTTAACGAATCCAATGTTCTCAAATCCATGCGGGTGACTTTTCGTTTATTGGTAATTTTAAACCGATAAACATGTTTATCAACATAGCTTCGGTCTTTGAGTAGAGTTATCGATGAAATTGGAAAATCATGAAATTTAGCATAAGAAACAAACTGGGCACCGCGCCAATTATTGTTTTTAAACTCGGTTTTCTCTTGGGGTTTTAGTATGTCTTTATCTAAAAATTGGCTGTTCCATTTGTCCGTTGTGCTATCGGCACTAAACCAGTAAGCCGATTGCGATGCGTTGTCTTGGAAATAATATAAGCTATCGGGTAAAGGTCTTAGTTTTGAGGTTGATGCATGCATTTCGGCGTAAGTAAATGATGCAAATAAGGCAATAATAAACACCCATTTATTGATTTGGTACTCTTTAGGAATTTGTATACTGACAATCAAAGGAGCAAACAACAGGATTAATAAAAGTCCACTAAAAGGCAGAACCATGAGCCCTAAAGCAACGGGCAGTTGTTGAAAAAATGGAGAAAATATTAAAATAATGGGAGCAAACAAAAGTAAAGTTAAACTGGATTGCGGTTTTTTCATTAGCACATTAATAAGCAGGGATAAACTGCCTGCAAACCCAATTAATAGGAAGAAGTGTGCACCTGTAAGCTTATGGGCAAATACAAAGGATAAAATAATCCACAAGAGTGTTGGGATAACCATTATTTCAGTGGCGGTGTGTGTAGAAACAATGTTTCGGTAAAATAAGAAGCAAATACTTAAGGTTAAGAGAGTGAAAAAGACAACATAAGCATGACCATTGTAAGTAAAGCCTTGGTATATTTCTGAAAATTGGGGATGGAAAAAATACAAGAATTTTAGTATCCCAAAAGTAGCCACCGCACTAATGGTCATTGATTTAATCAGAACAATGCCTGCAGTTAGGCTTTGCTTTATTCGTATGGATTTATTTTTTATGCCAATAATTAAACTAACAATAAAGAGCGATAAAACAAGTAGGCTTAGTGTAAAGGCCGCAGTAAAAGGGTAGCTTAGGGTTTTCCAAAAAGGAACTTGAAAATACACATCATCTGTATTGGATTTAAGATCCGATAAATTAATCTGGCTCAATTTACGTAGCATTGGCATTAAATAATGGGCTTGATGGGCAACTGAGTCTAAGGACAGGTTTTGATAATTGTCGCGAGCCGTGTGGTAATTAAAGTGACTGTCTATAAAAGCAAAATTAAACCCCAAAATGTCTTTGTCGCGTCGAAAAATGGTCATGTCCGTGTCATTTGGCAACATTTTGTATATGCTGTATGCCATAGAGTTTGAGTTGGCGTAACTCACTCCGGCTTGGTTAAATTGTTCTAACATGTTATGGTTTCCCGAGTTGGTTTCCATAAACATGTAAGAAGGACCTGATGTTCCACGGGCTTCAAAGTTTATCACTGCGCCTATGTCTTTTGTCCATGCGTGTTTTTCTGCAAAGGCTTTAGCACCAAAAAGACCTATTTCTTCTGCATCACTAATAAGAATGATTATGTCATTTTTTGGTTTATTATTCTCGCTCAAATAAGCACGAATGCCTTCAAGAATAACGGCAACACCTGTGGCATCATCCCCTGCGCCATAGGATGCATTGGCGACTGAATCATAATGAGCTAATAACAATAAGGCTTTGCGGTTCTTTTCTGTGCCTTGGATTCGTGCAAAAATATTCTCTACTTGAGCAAAAGTATTGTAAACAGTCTTATCTTTTTTAAATTGTTTGCCTGTTTTTTGTTTCTGTACTTTTTTTTGTGCTTGATTATGCGAACTGATGGTAGTTTTTTGTATTTTGACGATTAAACCCAATTTTTGCAGTTCTTTTACGATGTAGTCTCTTGCTCGTTCGTGAGCCGCCGTGCCAATGGAGTGAGGTTCTTGACTGATTTTTTTTATGTGGTCAGTCGCCAATGCCATCGAAAAACTATTTGAAACAACAGTCATCTCATTGCTGTTGCTGGGCTTCAAGGGGATAAATGCTAAATAAATTAAAATAAGTAGAGAAATAAGATTCAGGTAATTAGTTGATTTTTTCAGCATTTTTAATTTCCTCTAAAAAGATACGCGTTTTATATTAGCACCCAATTGATTGAGTTTTTCTTCAATCACTTCATAGCCGCGATCAATAAAATGAATATCAAAAATTTCTGTTGTACCCTCTGCAACCAAGCCTGCTATAACCAAACTGGCTGACGCACGCAAATCTGTTGCAGTTGTTGGGGCTCCATTGAGGTTTTTAACGCCATTAATTATCGCTTGATTGCCTGCAATTTTAATTTCAGCGCCCATGCGAATGAGTTCATTAATGTGCATAAAACGGTTTTCAAATAAATTTTCTGTCACAATTGAGTAGCCACTGGCAATAGCATTAAGTGCGCAAAACTGTGCCTGCATGTCCGTTGGGAAATTTGGGTGAGGAGCGGTATTAATATTAACCGGCTTTGGTCTTTTTCCATGCATATTTAAACTTATGGAATCCTTTGTAGTCGTGATAATGGCTCCAGCTTGTCGCAATTTTTTTAATACCACCACTAAATCATCAGGGTTAGCATTGTTGATGGTGATTTCACCCCCAGTTGCTGCAGCAGCGACTAAAAAAGTGCCGACTTCAATACGATCAGGTATAACAGTGTGTTCACAACCAACTAATTGTTCTACTCCTTGAATTTTTAAAGTAGGTGTTCCGATGCCTTCAATCTTTGCACCCATATTGATTAAATAGTTAGTCAAGTCAATGACTTCTGGTTCGGTTGCACAGTTTTCTAATACGGTTTCGCCTTTGGCTAGGGTGGCTGCAATTAGCAAGTTTTCTGTGCCTGTAACGGTGACCTTTTCCATGTGAAAATGACAACCATACAAACGTTCAGCCTTGGCAATGATGTAACCGTTTTCAACTATAATTTTTGCCCCCATGGCTTCTAAACCCTTTAGGTGAATATCAACAGGTCGAGCGCCGATAGCACAACCACCTGGCAATGAGATTTCGGCCATTCCGTATTTAGTTAATAAAGGACCAAGAGCAAGAATAGATGCGCGCATGGTTTTGACGGTTTCATAGGGTGCACGAGGTGTGTGGATATTGTCCGCACATATTTCTACATTGGTGGTGTCATTAACGGTAAGATCCACACCCATTTGTATCAATAAGGTATTCATCGTGGTGACATCATCCAGATGCGGTACATTTTTAATTATTGATGTGCCCGTACCAACAATGCTGGCAGCTATGATAGGCAGGACGGCATTTTTTGCACCCGATGCACTGATACTTCCTTTAAGCGGGTGACCGCCATTGATAACTATTTTTTCCATTATTTTAGATCACTGTATTCGTTTGGTGTATAGGATTGAAAGCTAAAAGCATGAATATCACTTTGCATGTGGTCACCTAATGCAGCGTAGACTAGGCGGTGACGCATGATTTTAGACTTACCTTCAAAATCTTCTGAGACAATAACGGCAGTAAAATGGGTTAAGTCATCACTTTGTACACTGACAGAGTGGCAATTAATATGGTTTTGGATTAGTTTTTCTATGGCTTGTGGTTGCATATAATTGAGTGTTTAATCGAAAAAGATTATTTTACTGTGGAAAAGATGAATTTTGTAAAAATTTCATCGTATTAATGCCAAATAAGCAACTATTTGTTTGAAATTATTGGATTTTGTTGTCTGTTGACAAACTTAGCATGGCGATGAATACTTTTTGATGCAAACACTAATTAGTTGTTTAACTCTAATGGCTTTGTATTTTATAATACTCTGTTGATAGTGATAAAATAGAATGTTAGGTGATATTTAATGATTGAAGCAATTGCTTACTTAATCGTTGGTTTAGTATTATTGGTTTATGCAGCTGATAAATTTGTGTTAGGAGCGGCGGCAACGGCGACTTATTTGGGTGTTTCCAGCATGGTTGTAGGCTTGATAGTGATTGGCTTTGGCACATCAGCACCTGAAATGGTTGTTTCTGCTATTGCTGCGATGAAAGGCAACCCAAACTTGGCATTGGGTAATGCTGTTGGTTCAAATATTACCAATATTGCATTAGTTTTAGGTGCGGGTATTGTGGTATCTCCCTTGATGATTTGCTCCAATACAGTTAAGCGAGAAATGCCAATATTATTAGCGGTAACATTATTTGTTTTATTGTTAATGTGGGATGGAATGCTCTCTCGATTAGACGGTGTATTACTTATTGCTTCTATGTTTGCTATGACACTGTGGATGGCGTGGTTGGGCTTGCGTCAATCAAAAAGTAAAGATGTGCTTGAGACAGAATTTGAAGCCGAAATGCCAGAAGACGTCAGTAAAAAAGCGGCATGGCTCTGGTTGCTTTTTGGAATTATTATGTTACCAGTAGCATCAATGCTAATGGTACATGGAGCAACAACCATAGCGACGAAAATGGGTGTTTCGGATGTTGTTATTGGTTTAACTATCGTTGCATTGGGAACATCTTTGCCCGAATTATCTGCAACAATAGCCTGTATGCGCAAAGGGGAGCATGATTTGGCATTGGGTAATATTGTTGGCTCGAATATGTTTAATTTATTGGGAGTGTTGGGTATTAGTGCTTCAATTAAATCTTTTAAATTGCCACAGGATTTTTTAGCGACCGACTATTTAGTGATGGTTGATTTAACTTTGGCATTATTGATATTCTCGTTAATTTTTGTTGCAAAAAATAAACCCATTCCACGTCTTGTGGGTTATTTGTTTTTAGCCAGTTATTGTTCCTACAATGCGTGGTTATACCTGAGAGCTTAAAATCAAATGAAACAGACTAATCAAGAAATAGTGTTATTAGCTAAAAAAGTCATCAATACAGAAAGCAAGGCACTGGATAAATTGCAAGCTCAAATAGGTGAAGATTTTATCAAGGCTATTGACTTAATTCATTCGTGTTCAGGGCATGTTATTGTTATTGGAATGGGAAAATCAGGTCATATTGGTCATAAAATTTCAGCTACTTTAGCCTCCACAGGCACGCCTGCCTTTTCGGTTCATCCAGGGGAAGCCAGTCACGGCGATTTAGGTATGATAACAAAAAATGACATCACTATTTGCGTGTCTAATTCTGGTGAAACCCAAGAAGTGCTCAACATTATTCCAATCATAAAACGCATGGGTATTGCCATTATTGCTATTACAGGCAATGAAAAATCAACCATGGCAAAATTGGCTGATGTGCATTTATCTATTGCCGTAGGTGAGGAAGCTTGTCCATTGGGTTTAGCGCCAACGACCAGTACAACAACAACTTTGGTGCTTGGCGATGCTTTGGCTGTTACTTTATTGAAACTACGGGGTTTTACCGAAGAGGATTTTGCCCGTTCCCATCCTGCGGGTTCTTTAGGAAAAAAACTTTTATTGCACATTGATGATTTAATGCGCACTGGAGAAGACATTCCGAAGGTCAAACTGGGAACAAATATACAAGAAGCATTGTTTGAAATCACCCAAAAGCGATTGGGAATGACCGCTATAGTCGATTCCAATAATTGTGTTAAAGGCATATTTACCGATGGTGATTTGCGTCGTGCCTTTGATGAAGAATTGGATTTAAAAACCACCTTGATTGAACAAGCGGCAACAATTAATCCAATCACAATTAAGTCAAATAGCTTGGCTGTTTCTGCAGCACAATTGATGGAAAGTCACAATATTCACAGTTTATTAGTTGTGGATGATGATAATCAATTGGTGGGTGCGCTCAATATTCATGATTTATTAAAAGCGGGGGTTGTTTAATGAGGTATTCACCTGAAAAATTGTTTGAAGTGGCTAAAAATATTAAGCTTATTATTTTTGATGTCGATGGTGTCTTAACTGATGGTGGTCTCTATTTTACCGATGATGGGAGAGAGTTAAAAAAATTCAACTCTAAAGATGGTTTAGGACTTTCTTGGTTGGCAAAAACAGATATAACTGTGGCGATTATTACTGGAAGAAATTCACCAATAGTGGCTGAACGCATGAAGGCACTTAAAATTAATCATGTTTACCAAGGCAGAATTAATAAATTGGAAACTTACCACAATTTACTCTCAGCTTTGCAACTAAATGCTTCGCAAGTTGCCTATGTAGGAGATGATGCTATTGATGTGCCAATTATGAAAGAAGTGATATTACCCGTTGCGGTAGCAGACGCTCATAAGTCCGCTAAAGATGTTGCTAAATGGGTGACATTCAATAAAGGAGGCTATGGTGCGGGCAGAGAAGTGTGTGATTTATTGATGGAAGCCCAAGATAAATTAATTGATATTGACAAGCTTCATCAATAAAAATGACTGCCCAGAATAAACAAATTGCCCTTTTTGCTGTTATTGCTTTAGTGATTTATGCAGTGTGGAGCTATTATTTTAATCGCGAAGAGATAAAAAAGGATAAGCCTATTACTAAAGGCTATTCGGTTGAAAAAATAGAAATGCGAATGACAAATGAATTTGGGCAGTTATCAACTAGGTTTAAATCGCCAAGCCTAATCCGATATACGGATTCACCTGTTTTATATATTGATTCACCAACCGTATGGACGTATGAAGATAACCATGAAAATTGGCTAATTAAAGCCAACAAAGCCGAATTAAACACAGAGACAAACAAGGTTGAACTCATTGAAGATGTGAATGCGCACTCGCTTGATGCCGATGAGTCTATGGTTTTTAGCACGAATAACTTGATGTTAGATTTGAGCCAACAAAAGGCTCAGACATCCCAAGGTGTTTTCATGCGACAAGCGCAATTTAGTTTAACAGGGCAGGTTGCTCATATTGATTTAAAAAATAAAATTATTGAGGTAAATAATAATGTTAAAGCCATTTATAAGTTCATTAAATAAAATACCGTACTTATTGCTTTTAGTAATAGCCCTAAATGCCCATGCGCTAAAAAGTGATAAAGAAGCAGACTTTGAACTTGATGCAGATAATTTTTTAAATTTACCTCAAGTTAAAGACGGCATTACCCGTGTCAAGTTTTGGGATAATGTGGCTATACAACAAGGTACCTTGAAAATACATGCAGATGAAGCCGTGGTATTTAATGGCAAAGACGGTCTTGAAAAAATAAAGTTAAAAGGTGACCCAATCCAAATGGAGCAATTCATCGATGCGAGTTATGGGAAAATTAATATAAAGGCACAACGCATTGATTTTATGATGAAAGATGACATGTTATTAATGACTGGAGATGTGATTATCTCTAGTAAAATACAAGGACAGATGCACGGAGAGAAAATCAGCATGAATTTAAAAACCAAAGAAATTAAAGGCATAAAGTCAGAAGATTCAAACAACCGTGTGCGACTCGTCATTCCAGGTAAGAAATAAAACTTATGATAGTTGTTAATCACTTAGAAAAATCGTATAAGAAGAGACAAATCATAAAAGATGTCTCAATGACGGTCGATAGAGGAGAAGTTGTCGGCTTACTTGGCCCAAATGGCGCAGGCAAAACGACCTGTTTTTATATGATTGTCGGATTGGTAGCAGCAGATTCAGGAGAAATTATTATTGATGGAGTTGATGCCTCCAAACTTGGCATCCATCACCGAGCAGGTTTAGGAATGGGATATTTACCTCAAGAAGCGTCTATTTTCCGAAAATTAAGTGTTCGTGATAATATAATGGCAGTGCTTGAGTTGAGAAAGGATCTCAAGAAACAACAGCGTATCGCGCAAGTTGAGTCCTTAATGGAAGAGTTGCATATATCGCATGTACACGATCAATTGGGAATTAGCTTATCAGGGGGTGAACGTCGTCGAGTTGAGATTGCCCGTGCTTTGGCACTGGATTTAAAGTACATTTTATTGGATGAACCCTTTGCAGGGGTTGATCCCATTTCTGTTATTGACATTCAAAAAATCGTGTCGCACCTGAAAAACAGAGGTTTAGGTGTATTAATTACTGATCATAATGTCAGTGAAACCTTAGGGATTTCTGATCGTGCTTACATCTTAAACGATGGAGTCATGATAAAAGAAGGAACGCCTGAACAAATCATCAGTGATGAGAAAGTCAAGAGTGTCTATCTGGGTAAAAACTTTCGCATGTAAAGCTTGCTTTTAGGTTTATTTTTGTGTATCGTTATAATTATTATAAAAATAAGAGTTTGGATACCAAAACCTTGAATTTTCACAATTCATACCAAAATTTTCTTTTAGAGACAGGAATTGCTTCACTTTTCTTGTCATCACTTTCAGCGGGCAATAGGCTTTTGTGCAAATCAAAAGATTATTTATGTTCGTTCTTTACTAGCAAAATGAGGAAATCACTATGCAAATAGATATTACTGGTCATCAAGTCGAAGTGACAAAATCAATGAGAGATTACTTTACAACTAAATTTGAGCGTGTTAAACGCCACTTTGATCAGGTTATTAAAGTCCATGCAATATTAAGTGTGGAAAAAATGGAACATAAAGCAGAGGCAACCATGCACATAAATGGAAAAACAATTTTTGCAGAAAGCGTGCAAGAAGATTTATACGCAGCTATTGATTTGTTGATTGATAAATTAGACAAGCAAGTCAGGCGTCACAAGGATAAAGTTACCAACAAACACCGAGGTGAAGGATTGAAGTATAATCTTTCTTAATAATTTCGAATGAGACCAAGTGTTTTTACTTGGTCTCAATCACATAATACCATGAAAACCACTAAATGGTGTTATACCCACAGGCAAATTTTAGCATTCAAACATTCAATAAAGTACCTAACTTATGAAGTTTATCGACTACATAGAAACGCAAAACATCTTACTTAACTTTCCTTTTAGAAGTAAAAAACGATTGTTTGAACAATTAGCAAAACTAATGTCGGGAGATGAAAATCCACGCGATATTTATGATGCTTTAGTTAAGCGTGAAAAATTAGGCGCAACTTCCTTGGGTAACGGTGTGGCATTACCTCATGCTAATTGTTTAAAAAATAAAGAAGTGAAAATTTCAGTATTGGTTCTTAACAAACCGGTAAACTATGAAAGTGTTGATGAAAATTTAGTGCAAGTTATCGTTTGCGCCTTATTTCCAAAACAACTCACAGAGAATCACCACCACATGCTTAAATTAATGGGTAAATTCTTTAAAAAACACCGCGTTTATCGTGACATTATTCACGCAAAATCTGCACAAGAAATTAAATCCATAATCATGGACGAAAGTAAAAATAAAAAGGATTAAAATCATGCAAGAATTGATTGTTATTTCAGGAATGTCAGGTTCGGGTAAGACCATTGCCTTAAGAACATTAGAAGATTTAGATTTTTATTGCGTTGATAATTTGCCGATAGATATGCTCAAACAGTTTGTTAAACACATCTGCCAAAATCAAAAGGATTACCAGCGAGTTTGCGTTGGAATTGATGTAAGAAATTCAGAAGAAGCCTTAAAAGAACTGCCCACTATTGTTGCAAAAATTGATTCAAGTCTGATTAACAGCAAAGTTATTTTTTTAAACTCAAATGATGAAACTTTATTAAAAAGGTATTCAGAAACACGTCGCTCACATCCGCTTTCAAATAGTAAATACAAATATTCCTTGTCGCAAGCCATCGCACAAGAAAGGATTTTACTCGAACCAATTGCCAATTTAGCCGATTTGTTGATAGACACCAGCAGAACCACCGCTCCACAGCTGCGTGATAAAATTTGGAGACAAATGTCTCAATCTAATGATGGTAAAGTTTCTTTACTGCTGCAATCTTTTGCCTTTAAACGAGGTGTACCATTTGATGCGGATTTTGTTTTTGATGCACGCTGTTTACCAAACCCATTTTGGGAAAAGAGTTTGCGAGAGTATTGTGGCAAAGACCAACCGATTAAAGATTTCCTTGATTCCAAAGAGATGGCTCTTGAGTTTTACAAAGACATTGCCGCTTTAGTCAAAAAGTGGATACCTTCATTTGAAGAACACGATCGCAGCTATTTAACCATTGCCATAGGTTGCACGGGAGGGAAACACCGTTCGGTTTATTTGACCGAAAAATTATTCAAAGAATTGAGTCAAACCCGTAAGAACATCCTTGTTCAACACCGAGAATTAGACGCTTAAATATAATCGAGACCTTTGCACAACTCGTAGAACGCGTTAAAAAGTTGCAAAAAACATCACTCGTCGTTAAAAAACTCGCAAATAGCGAGCTATTTGACTCAATTTTTGCCTTGATTGATGTTTTTTTCATTCTTTTTTCCACTGTCCCAGAATTATGCAAAGATCTCTAATCTTTAGTCGCGCAATAATTCATTAATTGAAGTCTTAGCACGAGTTTGTGCATCAACGGTTTTCACAATAACAGCGCAACTCAAAGAGTAAGAGCCATCTTTGCTGGGTAAATTGCCAGGGACAACAACCGAACCTGGTGGTACATAGCCGTAAGTAATTTCCTTGGTGGCACGGTTATAAATTTTAGTGCTTTGCGAGATAAACACACCCATGGAAAGAACACTTCCTTTACCAATCCGAACACCTTCGACCACTTCAGAGCGAGCGCCAATAAAGCAATCGTCTTCGATAATTGTTGGAGAGGATTGCAAAGGTTCGAGCACACCGCCAATGCCAACGCCTCCTGACAAATGAACATTTTTACCAATTTGCGCACAACTGCCAACAGTCACCCATGTATCAACCATGGTGCCTTGGTCAACAAAAGCACCGATGTTGACGTAACTTGGCATAACCACAACATTTTTCCCAATAAATGCCCCCATGCGGACCGTTGCAGGAGGGACAATTCGCGCACCAATTTTTTCAAAATCTTCTTGAGTTGCATTTTGAAAACGGCAAGGCACTTTATCAAAATAATTATGGGATGTTCCTTGGGTGACGTAGTTATCACTAATGCTGAAATACAGTAAGACAGCTTTTTTTAGCCATTCATTGACTTGCCATTGACCATTTTCCAAAGGTTGCGCAACTCGAAACCTACCTTCTTCTAGGCCCATCAACGCATGGTTGATAGCACTTTCGTATTGTTTGTCGAGTTCTGATTTGTTCAGAGTTGTTCTTTGATGCCACGCTTGGTTAATTGTTTGTTCTAGTTCATTCATAATAATTCCAGTAGTGTATTTGTGAGTTGCTTAAGTTGTTGTGTATCCAATGCTTTATTGTTGTCATTTATCCAAAAGGTGTTTTCTGCTCGTGCACCTATGGTAAAAATTTTAGCCGCATTAATTGAAATATTGAGTTCGATTAAGGCTTTCGCAATCAAAGCAAGCAAGCCATGACGGTCACGGCAAACGACTTCGATAATGCTTTCATGGTCATTATTTGATTCCAGCGCTTTAACTTTTGTTTGTATTTTAAACAGTTTTTCGCTACTTGGTGTGAATTTATTTAACGTAATATCAATTATTTTTTCTTGCGCTAAGGCTTTTATCATTTGCTCACACACTTGGGAACTTGAAGTGTATTTGTCCACAATGCAATGCACGGTATTCAGGGCGAATCCATCTTTGGTAAGATTAATATTGGCATCAACAACGATAAAATTGTATTTTTCAAACAAAGAAACCATAATATAAAATAAGCCTTTAAAATCATGAGCATAAATTAAAAACTCAACACTGTTTCCTTTTTGGCTCAGTAGCGAAACAACGGGTTTGGATTGAGTTAATATAAGTTGATGTATGGCAATGAGTTTATTTAATTTAAAACGGCGATAGAGATTGTTAGGGAAGTTATTGATTTGTTGTTTAACTTGCTTGGTATCAAAACTCGATTCTGTAAAGTGTTGCAATAAAGTTGCTTTGGTTTGAGTGGCCGATTGTTTTTGAATATTCTCTGTTAAATGAGCCTTAGTTTTAACGAAAAGTTCGTGCATTAAACTGCCTTTAAAATCATTCCATAGTTTCGGATCAGTAGCTGAAATATCGGCAATTGTTAATAAATACAAGGCTCTTAAATTTAATAATGAGCCAACAAAATTAGCAAATTCTGTAATAACCTCAGGGTCACTTAGGTCTTTTTTTTGTGCCGTTTCACTCATAACCAAATGTTCTCGTACCAACCAAACAATTAACTGAGAATCATCTCCCGTAATAGTGAAATGATTGCAAAAATCCTGCGCATCAACAGCACCTAAATCGGCGTGGTGTCCTTCACGCCCTTTAGCGATATCATGAAATAAGGCAGCAATATAGACTAAATAAGGTTTTGGAATATTAGCAAAAATTTGTTGAGCCCTTATTACTTTGGTTTTGCCATGACGTAATAGACACAAATTACGTACGGTAAATAAACTGTGCTGATCTACCGTATAAATATGAAACAAATCAAATTGCATGCGACCTACAATTCGACCAAAAACGGGTAAATAACGCGCTAAAATACCCAGTCGATTCATCTGATTTAGCACCGAAGCAACTTTGTTGTCTTGCTTTAAAATTCTTAAAAATTGTATTTTTACCTGTTCATTATTTCTAAAACCATCTGATATTTGGTCAATATTATGACGCATGGCTCTAACAGTATTGGCTCTTACGCCTTGAATTTCGGGGTGTTTTTGAATCAGCAAAAATAATTCAAACCAAACCGTTTGTTCATGTGCAAATAAACTCTCGTCTGTAATTTCTAAAAAATCATTTACAATATGAAAACGAGGGTTTAGTTCAATAACTGCATTTTTGTGTTTTTCCTTTAAAATCTTTTCATCAAATAATTGCAGTAAACGTGAATTTAAACGCTCTAAGCGCATGGCATTTCGGTAGAAAATTTGCATAAACTGTTCAACGGCAGGATTTTTTATGCCTTCATCATGAAAACCAAAGATTTTTGCTAATTTTAATTGGTAAACAAAAAGCACGCGTTCTTCTTTATGTCCCGCAATAATGTGCAAAGCAAAACGAACCTTCCATAAAAAATCTTGACCATTTTTGAGACGGATGTATTCGTATTCTGTTAAAAAGTCATTATCAACCAATTCATGCAAGGAATTTGTCTGAAAAAATCGTTGCACAACCCACGACACCATCTGAATATCTCGCAAGCCTCCGGGACCTTCTTTAATATTAGGCTCAACATTGTAAGTGGTGTCGGAATATTTCTTGTGGCGGTATTTTTGTTCATTCCACTTGGCAATAAAAAAATCTTCCCCTTTCCAAATTTTTTTGGCACCGACCAGTTTTTGCATTTTGGCAAAATTAGCATAATGACCCAAAACAAAGCGGGCTTCCATTAAATTAGTGGCAACAGTGACATCCTCCTTGGCTTGTTCAAAGCACTCTTTTGCTGTGCGCACACTCGAGCCGGTATCCAGTCCAATATCCCATAAGCTTTGGATAAACTGACTGATTTGTTCGTCATCGTGTTTGGATTGCCTGACTTTTAAAACTAAAATATCCACATCAGAATAGGGGTGCAAATCACCTCGACCAAATCCGCCCACAGCAATTAAAGACAGTTTTTCATTGGTAATAAATCTCTGCCATAATTGAATCAATACCTGTTCAACATACCAGCCACGAGCTCGCACCAAGGAAGAAACCTCTAAATGAGCGAGAAAAACTTCGGCTTGCTTGTCATCGGCTTTTTTAAGCAGGGATTTATAAAAAGGAATAAATTGCTCTGGTACTTTTTGCAACTCAAGTACATCAATGTAATTTTCAGCGTGCAATGGAGGAGCAAGTCTAGGCATTGTTCAGCTAGTAATCAAATTTATAGTTATCTGTGACGGTCAATACCTCAACACCCATATCGGTAACAACCATGGTATGCTCCCACTGGGCGGACAAGCTTTTGTCCTTAGTAATAACCGTCCATTCATCGGCAAGCAGCTTGCAATGCCTTTTGCCAACATTAATCATCGGTTCAATGGTAAAAGTCATGCCTTTTTGTAAAACCAAACCAGTGCCTTTTTTACCGTAGTGTAAAATTTGCGGAGCTTCATGAAATTTCTTGCCAATTCCGTGTCCGCAGTATTCACGAACAACCGAAAAACGATTGGCGTGCGCGTGTTGAGCAATGGCATAACCAATATCGCCAAGCTGAACACCGGGTTTAACCATGCGAATCCCAATTTCCATACACTCTTTGGTGACATCAATAAGTTTCTGAGCACGACCGCTAATTTTACCCACCTTATACATGCGAGAAGTGTCGCCATGCCAGCCATCTTTAATGACCGTCACGTCAATATTGACAATGTCGCCATTTTTGAGTTTTTTCTCACCAGGAATGCCGTGGCAAATGACATGATTAACTGAAGTGCAAATGGATTTTGGGTAACCATTGGGGTATTGTTTAGTTTTATGACCATAGTTGATAGTGGCAGGGATAGTGCCTTGCACATTAACCATATAATCGTGGCATATTTTATCAATCTCATTAGTGGTCACACCAGCAACGACATATTCACCAATCATATCCAATACCTCAGCAGCCAAACGACCAGCGACCCTCATTTTTTCTATATCTTGTTCTGTTTTAATAACGACTTGCACGATAACTGTCTTCAAAAGTTTCTAAAGTCACCTATTGTATAGGGAATTTGTTCCTAATGCTTATTTTTTTATTTAAAATGCCACAATCCGAACAGACAGAAACACCGTATGATTGAACTCACTGAGTTGCTAAAACTTTTAAACCAAAACTACCTTAATCAATTCGATACTAAAATAATTGGTGGATTTGATGAGCCTTTTTATAAAGCCCACACGCAGCAACAGCCCGCACAGATACAGTTTTCACACGACTACATTCGCAGTGCATTGCATGAACTGGCTCATTGGTGTGTGGCAGGAAATCAGCGCAGGAAACGTGATGATTATGGCTATTGGTATGCCGCTGATGGACGCAACCAACAGCAACAAAATGAATTTTTCAAAGTGGAAGTTAAACCCCAAACCATTGAATGGGCTTTTTCAATTGTACTCGACATCCACTTTGAATCCAGTGTTGATAATCTTGGTGCACAAGTCCAAGGTATTGATGAATTTAACAACAAGCTAAAAAAACAACTCAGCGAATACACAAAAAAAGGCTTTCCCAAACGAACCCACGAAATATTGTCACTTTTATCAAATCAACAAGGAATGGTTGATTTTATGATTGAGATAAAAAAGAAATTATCCCAATCAAACCACACCAAAACCTAAAAAAGATATGTTTAAAACCTATCTGCATATATTAGATATGATGTTTTGACCTGTCCATCCTAATCTACGTGGATTATGAAAGGCAGTATAATATATTGTCTTTGCATACCATAATTTAGAGGACAGGTCATGAACCATATTACCAAACTATTAG
>JALSLV010000045.1 GCA_026988115.1 Lysobacterales bacterium
CTATCAGCAATTGGTTAAGAGTCACAAAGTCTATGGGGACACCGTCAAGATAACGCTCCATTAAGCCATCATCAAATTCAATCAGTTGTTGGATAATGTCATCTTTTTGCACTAATTTATTCCATCGGCTACTTAATGTATCCCCTGTAATATTTTGCAATTCCACTATTTTCTTAGTGAGTGTTTTGCCAATGTCTTGCACCACTGCATCG
Source organism: Lysobacterales bacterium (assembly GCA_026988115.1). Lineage (GTDB taxonomy): Bacteria > Pseudomonadota > Gammaproteobacteria > Xanthomonadales > Marinicellaceae > NORP309. The sequence continues at coordinate 213 of JALSLV010000045.1, forward strand.
ACATCAGCACCCACACGATCAACCTTATTGATGAATATAAGGCATGGAATGTGCATTTTTTTTATGGCAGTAAACAAAGAAATTGTATGCCCTTGCACACCTTCAACTGCACTAACCACCAAGACAACTGCATCCAATGCTCGCAAAGAATATTCAACCTCCGCACAAAAATCCACGTGCCCTGGTGTATCAATAACATTAACTTTAACGCCGTTATACTCAAATGTCGCCGTCGCTAACCGAACGGAGATACCTCGCTCTTGTTCGATCTTAAGCGTATCTGTTGATGATGTGCCTTTATCAACACTTCCCACCGAACGCAATGAACCCGAGTGGTACAAGATTTGTTCAGTAATGGTGGTTTTACCCGCATCAACATGCGCCAAAATACCAACATTAAGAATAGTCTGAGTCATAAGTATTCATAAAAAAAGGCATTGTAATAATGCCTTTTTGCGGTTTATAAATTTGGAATCGGTATTTAGTCCCAACTTAATGCACCGCCGGTTTGGTATTCTGTTACGCGTGTTTCGAAGAAATTTTTCTCTTTGCGTAGGTTTGATTGTTCATCCAACCACCCCAATGAACATTGCGCACCTGGAAAGGGTTCTTCCATACCAAGCGAGCGTGCTCTGCGGTTGGCTATGTATCTGAATTGTTCACTGTGGTCTTGTGCGTTGTAGCCAAGAATTGGGCTTTTTAAGATGTATTTAGCGTAAGCACTTTCCGCAGCTTCTGCTTCATCCCACATATCACGAATGGCTTTTGGATCAAGTTTGATGTCATTTTCTGCAAATATTTGCTTAACCACACGTATCCCAAATGAGGCATGCATGACTTCATCGCGCATAATGTATTGCAACTGTTCTGCCGTGCCTTTCATCATGCCACGTCTTTGCAATGAGAAAATAGGGGAAAAACCATTGTAAAACCAACAGCCTTCAAAGATTGCTGCAAAGAAAATATACGCCATAACAAATTCGTGCAAATCGTCTTTATTGCCTAAATCCATATCCGAACGCATAACCGAATCTAAACGGCGATTGGCTATTTGAATTTTTTGGTTAATTTCTGGTACAACGCGGTAACGGTTGTAAATTTCACCTTGATCAAGACCTATGGTCTCGATGCAATGTTGATACGTCCAAGTATGTAAGGCTTCTTCGTAAACTTGACGAGCTTGATAAATTTGCAACTCTGGCGCACTCATTTTTTCCATCACGGCTAAGCCAATATTACGCATAGCTAAAATATCAGAAGTGGTCAGATAGGATAAAACATTGGTGTAAACATGGCGTTCATCATCGTTTAATTTGTGGTGAAAATCATGCACATCACTGGTCATATTTATATCCAATGGTGTCCAGTGGTTTTTGTTGGCATTTAAGAAATATTTCCAAGCCCACGGGTATTTAAAAGGGGCTAACTGGTTAATGTCTGTTTGACCATTGATGACGCGCTTGTCATCTGCTTTAACAGGTTCTACCGCTACTCTGGCATTATTTTCAGTATTTTCAGGGGTATGATTAATCACAGGAGCCGCTTTTTCTTTAACTTCTGCTCGTGCAACAATTTCCTCTGCCTTGACGTCTTTTTGAACATCTTGAGCGATTGTTGCTTCTTTGATTTCCTCTTTTTTGCCAAGTCCTAATGGGTCGTCCCAATTATACATTCATCTCTCCTGCGGTTTGTCCGCTGATAATCCTACCATTTTTTGATTCAAAACGGTAGTGTATTTTTATTTTATTACCTGTGCCTTGGGCACATGCATTTGTGATTGTTTCTCTAAATAAGTCTGTAAAGTGAAAACTAAAATTAACAGGTTTAACTTGATTTAATTTTGCGCTTCATTAAAAGAAGCGCAAAAATATTTTTTATTGACAAGCTTCGCAATCTGGATCAAGTATAGAACACGCCAATGGCGCCTCTGAACTGGATTTTTTTACTCCCGAACCACTTTCTTCTACGCCTTTTTCTGCTTGTGTTGCACCTAAGGAACGTAAATAGTAAGTTGTTTTTAAACCACGAACCCAAGCCAATTTATAGATGGCATCTAATTTTTTACCCGATGGTTCTTTCATGTAAATATTGAGTGATTGCCCTTGGTCAATCCATTTTTGGCGACGCGATGCTGCTTCAATCATCCAACCTGCGTCCACTTCAAATGCGGTGGCGTATTTAGCTTTTAAAGCATCGGGTACACGGTCAATTTTTTGCACACTGCCATCAAAATATTTCAGATCATTAATCATAACATCATCCCAAATATCTAATTTCTTAAAATCTTCGACTAAATATTTATTAACGATAGTGAATTCGCCAGACAAGTTAGATTTAACAAATAAATTTTGATAAATCGGTTCAATCGATTGTGAAACGCCCGAAATATTTGAAATTGTTGCAGTTGGAGCAATTGCCATGGTATTTGAGTTGCGCATTCCTTGAGACTTAACTTTCTTACGCAATTTTTTCCAATCCATCGTGAAAGACTTATCTTGTTGAATGTATTTTCCGCGTTCCTGTTCCAACAATTCAATTGAATCAATTGGCATAATGCCTCGCGACCACAAAGAACCTTCATAACTTGGGTAACTGCCACGTTGTGCCGCCAAATCACTGGATGCTTGAATCGCATAATAAGAGACCGCCTCCATGGACTCATCGGCAAACTGAATGGCTTCGTCCGTTGTGTAAGCTAAATCTTGCTTGTATAAAGCATCTTGGAAACCCATTAACCCAATACCAACTGGGCGATGTTTAAGATTGGAGCGACGTGCTTGTGGCACACTGTAAAAATTATAATCAATAACATTATCCAACATGCGCATGGCTGTGGTAATGGTTTTTTCTAGCTTTTTATGATCCAGACCCTCTGCGGTTGTGTGCTGTGGTAAATTAACAGAACCAAGGTTACACACGGCAATTTCTTCATCACTGGTATTTAACATTATTTCGGTGCATAAATTTGAGCTGTGCACGACACCAATGTGTTGTTGTGGCGAACGAATATTGCAAGGGTCTTTGAAGGTAATCCAGGGATGACCTGTTTCAAACAACATGCCCAACATTTTGCGCCAAATGTCTGTGGCTTGCACCACTTTAGTATTAATCAACTTACCATCAGCCGCCAGTTTTTCGTAGTGTTGGTACTTTTCACGAAAGGCCTTACCGTATAAATCATGCAATTCTGGCACTTCTTCTGGTGAAAATAATGTCCATGACTTTTCTTCTGCAACACGTTCCATAAACAAATCAGGAATCCAGTTTGCCGTATTCATGTCGTGCGTGCGTCGGCGTTCGTCCCCTGTGTTTTTACGTAAGTCTAAAAACTCTTCAATATCCACATGCCATGTTTCCAAATAGGCACACATTGCACCTTTACGCTTTCCGCCTTGATTAACGGCAACAGCTGTGTCGTTAGCCACTTTTAAAAAGGGAACAACACCTTGTGATTCACCATTGGTTCCTTTAATTCGAGAACCAAGACCACGGACTCGCGTCCAATCATTACCCAAACCACCGGCGTATTTTGATAACAGTGCATCGTCCTTGATGGCGTCAAAAATACCAGCCAAATCATCAGGCACAGTGGTTAAATAACAGCTCGATAATTGAGGTCGCAATGTTCCTGAATTGAATAATGTTGGTGTTGAACTCATAAAATTAAATGAACTCAACAGATTATAAAATTCAATGGTTTTTTCTTCACGTTCCACTTCATTAATGGCAAGCCCCATTGAAACTCGCATAAAAAAGTTTTGCGGCAATTCTATTTTTGATTCGCCACTGTGAATAAAATACCTGTCGTACAATGTTTGAAACCCAAGATAAGTAAAATCCAAATCTCGCTCGGGTTTAATGGCTGCTGCTAATTTATCCAAATCATAGTTTGCCAACTCAGGAGTTAACAACTCTAAGTCAATGGCTGTGTGAATGTATTTTTTAAATGCTTGCGGATAGAGTTCAACCATTTGTGCTTGTGTTGCGGTTTTATCTTCACCGTATAAAAAACTCAAAACTTCTGTTCTTAATCCGTCCAACAATAAACGAGCGGCTACTTTAGAATAACTTGGGTCTTTTTCAATGTATTGACGTGCGCACATGACAATGGCCGAACTTAAATCTTTTTCAGCAATCCCATCAAAAATATTTCGGTAAGCCTGTTTAAGAATCAAGTCTTTATCAACACCTGACAAACCTTTAACAGACTCGCTGATAATAATTTCCAAACGCTGTGCATCGAGTTGTTTACGTGTTCCATCTGCTGCGATAACATTGATAACATAACCGACTACTTTTTTCTTTTTTCGCGCTTTAGCTTTCGCTCTTTTTTCGGCTTGTTGGGCACGGTACAAAACATAATCTCGAGCAACTTTGTGTTCACCTGAACGCATTAATGCCAGTTCAACATAATCTTGAATGTCTTCGATATGTATGGTGCCACCATCTTCCAAGCGGCGAAAAAGTCCGTTAACCACCTCTTGCGTGAGTTTTTCAACTTTTTCTCGAATGCGGCGTGAAGCTGCCGCTTGGCCTCCCTCTACAGCCAAAAAAGCCTTTGTCATTGCCACTGAAATTTTTGAAGCATCAAAGCCTGTAATTGTCCCGTTCCTTCGAATGACACGGTATTCCCCTGGTGCCGAAGGTGAGACTTTTTGTGCTTCAACTTTTGAAGCCATGTCTTGATGTGTGTTTTTGTTTGTACCCTGTGTTTCTGTTTGTTGCATTACCACTCCGCCTGCTGCATCTTATTTGAAATAGAGTCTTTTGAAAAAACTCTATTCATAACTCTATTTTATTGGTTTGATTTTAAGCTAATTTTATCAAAATTTTGTGATGGGGTTCTTGGTATCAAGTTTTGCTTTCATTTCCACAATTGAAAGTTTTCTTGTTTTATTCTATTTTGACTAAATTACAACTTAGGTTGGTATCTTATAGGATAAAGCCACCTGAAATCAAGCTGAATTTTAAGATTGTTTTGATTAATTTTTTGCAAGCAAAAAAAGCTTTTTTTTGTAAAAAAATGTTACGCGTTCAATTCAAATTGCAATCAACAACTTAGCTAATTATTCTCATGTGTTTTAAGTAAGATGTCGGCTAAGTGCTTTGTGTTTTTAAATGGAAACGAATGAAGTTTAAAATCGCTGCAACGGACAAACCCATAATCAACCCAATCCATAATCCAGCCGCTCCCATGCCTTTTTCAAAACAAAACCACCAGGAAGCAGCAAAGCCAAAAATCCAAAAGGCAATAAGCGTCCCATACATTAAGAACTTGGTGTCTTTAATACCACGCAGTGCTCCAGCTGCTGCCACTTGAATGCCATCGGATAATTGAAAAATGGCTGCATATAGTATTAGTACTAAGGCAATTTTTATCACCTCAGTATCTTTTGTATACAAGCCAATAACCACCTCAGGAAATAAAAACATAAAGCCAGCTAAAAACAGTTGTACCACAAAAATCAAAGCAATCCCTACCATTCCTGCTCGCCGAGTATCTGTTTTTGAACCGCGCCCCAACGCATTACCAACCCGCACGGTTATCGCCATTGAGATTCCCAAAGGCACCATAAAAAGAACCGATGCCACATTTAAAGAAATTTGATGGGCGGCAATAACCTCTGGCGATAAGCGAGATGCCAACATCGTCACAAGAGAAAAAAAGCCCCCTTCGGAAAGCAAAGCCATGCCAATTGGCAACCCTAACATCAACACTTTGGTTATGACTTTTGTGTTTATCTTTTCAATGTGTGAAAAAATACGCAAATCTTTAAACCAGCGGTGTTTTGCCATGACCAATCCAAAAGTGAGTGCTTGAATAAACAACACAATGGCAGAAGCATAACCACAACCCTTAACTCCCATGGCAGGAAAACCAAAGTGACCAAACATCAACACATAGTTCAATGGGATATTTAAGGCAAGAGCCAAAAAACTGATGTACATGGTCATGCGCGTGTGCGACAAGCCATCAGCAACGTAACGAAACACTAAGAAGAATGGAAAACTCAATATGCCCCACGATATGGCCTGTAAGTATTCAATAGCATAGGGAATCACCTCTTGGCGGGTTCCAAACAATTTAAAAAGCGGAGTCAGGTTTCGAATAGTAAAGAAAAAAACAAAACCTATCATTAATGCCAACCACATAAGCTGCCTAACCAGTGGTCCAATTTTATCACGCCTATTGGCTCCATCTAACTCTGAAATCAAAGGCGGAGTCGCCATTAACACACCCAAAACCACCATTACACCTATAGCCCAAATCGCGCCACCAATGGAAACAGCTGCCAGAGGAATCGTTCCCAAACGCCCAGACATAATCACGTCCACAACGCCAATCATCATGCTGGTCAATTGGCTGATTACCAGCGGAATTGATAATTTGATGGTCTGTTTCAAATGGTATTGATTCGTATGCCCTTTCATTCGTGTATTCAATTATAATAGCCCCTTTAAGTAAAGAGTTTTTAAATAAAATGCCACAAACAAAACAATTAAGTGCATTCATCACGGGTGCGACAGGATTTTTAGGACAACACTTGTGCCAACAATTGCTCGATAACAATTGGCAGGTTTATGCTTTATGCCGAAATAAAGAAAAAATGGCAATCAAACATAAAAACCTCGTTATGATCACAGGCGATATTCTTGCCCCAAAAGCCATTGAAAAATACTTGCCTGCAACACTTGACGCTCTGTTTCACACCGCTGCCAGTACCAATACGTGGTTTCAAAACAATGATAGGCAAACAACAACCAATATCAATGGCACACAAAACATGTTGGATTTGGCAACTCGCCTTACCGCCAAACGCTTCATCCACATCTCATCGGTAGTCGTTTTTGGCATTCACACACAACTTAAAAACATCACAGAAGACATGCCAAAAACGGGTGAAAACAGTTGGATTAATTACGTCAAAACCAAAACAATATCTGAAAAACTGGTGCTTAATAATAAAGAACTGGATTGTGTCATTATTAATCCCACACACATAATTGGACCAGGGGATAAACACAATTGGGCGCGTTTGATTAAAATGATTGCAGAACAAAAATTACCCAGCATTCCCAATGGCGCAGGTTCATTTGTTGATGTGAGGGATGTGGCTGCGGGCATTATTCAGGCCTATCATCAGGGAAAATCAGGAGAAAATTACCTTTTGGGCGGGACTGATATGAATTTTAAACAATTTGTTAATAAAGTGGCTGATAAACTCAATGTCAAAGCAACAAAAAGGCAACTCCCCAACTTTTTATTGATGGCACTGGCAAAAACAAAGAATTTCATTTCAAGAATAACCAATAAAGAACCTGATATCACACCAGAATCAGTGACATTAATATCCGACTTATATGCCAGTGATTCAGCAAAAGCCAGAAAAGAGCTGAAATACACCAATCGCGATTTTGATGAGACACTGATAGATACAATCAACTATTTAAAAAAAGAAAAGTTTTTATAAGTCCTTAAAATCAACGCCGCCATTGGCAATAACAGCAAAAATACACACCGAGTCTTTGCCTGCTTTGAGCGTGTGAGATGTTCCTTCGTCACTTATAGCGACTTCTCCTGGTAGATAGGTTTTGCCATCACTTGTGGTGACCTCACCTTGAATCACAAGCATTTTTTCTTCTCCAAGGTGTTCGTGTTCAGTAATTTGCGTGCCTGGTTCTAAATAAATCAAACCACAATGCGCATCAGAAATATCGCCTCCTGCTTTAAAGTGATGCAAATAGGCTCCTTCAATCATGGCTTTATCCCACAGGGGTAAGTTGACATCTTTGACAGAATCCAATATTTCTTTGATGCGTTCTGTAGATAAATTAAAGAAACGACTTAATCGAGGAATAAAGCCAGAAAACTTTTCTGCACCCGATTTTTCTAAGTGTGCAAATAAAGACTGTTTTAATTTGTTAGAAGGTACCACAGAATCAATTTTTAATGCCACACTTTCAAGTTGCTTGGACAATTCACTTAATTGCTTGTCGATGTCTTTACTTGTTAGCAATTGCGCTAACTCGCTATCTTGCTCGGGACTTAATTGCCCTAAAAGGTAATCGATTAATTTTGCTTGATTCATTTTGCACTCCCGACGTCATTAACAATGGATTTTTGCATTTTTTGCATGGCTGATAACAATCTGGTTTTGACCGTTCCCAATGGAATGTCGTAATAGTGAGATATTTCAGCACAACTGAGTCCTTTGAAGTAATTCAAGTCAATAATCAATCGTTGTTTGTCAGATAAAATTTTCAAACTCTTATTTAATAGTTTATTGTCGGTATACGCATCAACACCACTTTTGGATTGAATTTGCACTTCATTGACTTGCTTTTCTAAATATTTCTGCTTAGTTTGCTGTTTTCTTATGTTATCTAAACAGCGACTGCGGACTCTTAATAACATCCAACCAATAACCGATGCTTTTTGTGGATTATAATCTTTGGCTTTGTACCAAACTTCGATAAAAACATCGTGCACCACTTCTTCAGCATCGTCTTTATTGTTGAGTAAATGACAAGCCAAACCCAACATTTTATCAACGTATCGTTCATACAATTGCTCCAATGCCACCTTATCTTGTGCACATATTTGTGCAATCAAGGTGGTGTCATCGTGGTTTTGTTGTTGCTTGAGAGGCATAATTTGCTAAATTTCTTGAAACCCAAAAAGAGAATTATTAACTGGGATAGAGACCTTTGCATAATTATATGGCGAAAGAAAAAATAGAGAAAATTTGCCAGATTGAGTTAAAAATTGAAGGTAATAACCAGTTATTGGCGAAATTTTTGGCGAAAAGCTGGTGAATTTAATCATTTTTTACTCGTTACTATAATTATGCAAAGGTCTCGGACATATTAAACCACAAGTAAAACTCTATTGTTCACATTTTTTTCACATTTTTTTCTTTATAGTGAACCACTTAAGCATCTCAAGCGTATTGTTAACATTATAAACTCATTAGCTTGCAATAAATATGTATAAAAACACCCTTTGTTTACTGATAGTTGTGCTCGCATCTTGTGCGCAACAACCTAAATCACGCACAATAAGTCAAGAAAAAAACAAACCACCTAAAACAACACAGATAAATCCTGTAACCACAACACCGAAAATCCGTGATAAAAAAATAAAAAATCCCGCCAAAAGTCACAATCAAGAACCCAATACTTACACGAGTAAAAAATTATTAACTGAAAAAATTATAAAGATTAACGCAGGCAAACCCGTTTCTGTTGTTAAAGACAAGCCTCAAGTAATACTAAGTCAACCATTAAACCCTAAAACTCCAAAGAAAATTAAACATTCAGAAGTTAAACTTTCAGGCACCGTCAATTTAATCATGAAAGCAAAAAGTGATGAAGCAGCTTCTAAAAAAGATACCGTTATCTATTTTATCCCTGATAATTTCACTCATCAAATAAGTAAAAAGACCTATTCAATAAAAATGCAAAACAAACGATTTACACCCAATGTGTTGGTTGTTCCTGTTGGTAGCACCGTTACTTTCCCCAATCAGGATAGAATCCTACACAACGTATTTTCAGTCAGTAAAATTGCTCCATTTGATTTAGGTTTATATGCTGCGGGCAATCAAAAACAGGTGCAACTTAACAAGCCAGGTATTGCTTATGTCAATTGCAATGTTCATCACGCCATGCATGCCGATATATTAGTTATTGACACGCCTTTTTATACCCATTTAAGTGAGAACAATCAATTTGAATTAAAAAACTTACCCAGTAGCAAAGGCACGCTTTATGTGTGGCATCCAAGAGCGCAATTACAAGAAATCGTGGTAAATAGCCAATCAAAACTTAATATTAACCTACCCATAACCCGATCTAAAATCCCCCAGCATTTGAATAAATTTGGCTTGCCCTACACCAAGAAAAGGAAATAAATATGTTTAAAAACACATCATTTAAAATTAAATTAATGTTGCTGACTCTGCTATCAATTATCGGTAGTGTAATGATATTTAGCGTCATACTTTACCATTATGGAAACATTGCAACTGAATCAACAATCGAAGAAAAAATGACCAACGCACAGTCCATTCAACAAGAGTTTTTAAGCAGTCAAGCCAAACAATTGGAGTTGATTTCCCTGTTGGTTTCTTCAGAGCCAGCTTTTGTCACCTATGTAACCGAAGCGATAAACTATTACAAAAAACAAAACCAAACGCAATTTTTGACTTCCATTGCCGACTTGTTACTAGAAAGAACACAACAATACGACTTTGATATTGCCATTATTACCGATGCCGATGGAATGGAAATGGCAAGATCAAACCAAATTATAAGTGTCATCAAAGATTTATCGACTAAAAAACCTCTCAAAAAAGCCATCCAAGAATTGCAAGCTGTTACGGGTTATTGGTTAGAAGACGAACAACTTTTTCAAACGGCTATAGTTCCCATTGCACAAGGGCAAAATTTAGTTGGTTTTCTCATAACGGGCTATAAAATTGACAATATTTACTTAAACACCCTATCCCAATTAAGCGGTACAGAAATTTTTGTCATTATCAATGATGGTGAATCAAGCTATTTAAATGCCACTTCTGCTGATGTCGCCTTAACAAAGTTTTTTGAAAATATTATTCAACAAGGTAAGCTAGCATTGAATACAAACAAGACGAATAAACCACTAAATTTAAATGTCAATCGTCAAAAATACGTGGCAAATATCCATGAATTAACCCAAATAAATTCTACTAAAACGGCTTATTTACTTTCAACTGTTTCACGATACAAACTATTGGCGCCTTTTATTCAAACACGAGTTGTTTTAGTGATTAGCGCAATTGTAATGACCTTTATTTCATTTGTTTTAAGTTTTTTTACACTTAGAGCATTTTTCCAAGACTTAAAATACATAAACACAAAAGTCAACGCCATTAGACGCAATAAAAACACCAAGAGTATAAATATCAACAACCCTGAATTAAGTTCCCTTTCAGGCAATTTAAATCAACTCAGCTCAGAGATAATCGGGCGATCATCCTTGGCGAAACATTTAGTGGAAGTCAGTAAAAAGATACCCACTGTTAGTGATTATTTTTGGGTAGCATCTGAAAATGAAGTGATTAAACCCAATCAAATAATTGGAGGACGTTTTAAAATATTACGCAAAATAGGAAGTGGCGGAATGGGCATGGTTTTTCAAGCCATCGACACCGAACTCAATGAACTCATCGCATTAAAAGTATTAAAAAAAACAGAACACCAAACATTGCAAGTATCACAACTCAAAGATGAAATCAAATTTTCACGCCGCATTCAAAACCCAAATGTGGTTCGCATTCATGATTTCGGAAAAATTGGTGGTCACGTCTTTATTTCGATGGAATACATCATGGGTTACACCATTGCCGAAGTGCTTAATTTTTCAAAAAAATTGCGTCCAGAAGCGGCAAAATACACCGCCATGCAAATTTGCAAAGGGCTAGAAGCGGCTCATACTGAAGGCATCATTCACCGAGATTTAAAACCTGAAAATCTCATTATTGAATTAGACAATACCGTTAAATTGATGGATTTTGGTATTGCATCCGCTCAAAACCACATCAGCAAAACCCAACAATCAGAAATGATAGAAGGCACTATTGCCTATTCTTCCCCCGAACAATTACAAGGCAAAGGAGCGGATGAACGCTCAGACATTTACGCACTAGGTACTATCATCATGGAAATGTATTGTGGAAAAAAACCTTATGCTTCTAAAAATGATGAAGAACTAATGTTGATGAAAGTCTCAGAAAATCCCGCATTAATTACCGATTTTTGGGAAAATGCACCGATACTGTTAGAGCACATAATAACAAAATGCCTCATGATTAATCCCAAATCAAGATACCAAAATGTTTCGGAAGTATTATCTGATTTGCAAGAACTTGAATAGTCTTTTCATGTCTTGGTATTTTATTTATTAAGAATATCTTTACGCATGGGTGCAAAGATTTTTAGCATCCTATTTTGGTTGGTAAAGTTAATGCCGACATGTTCCATTGACTCTATAAAAATCGCAACAAATTCATCAAATTCACGGCTATTAATGTCCATGCCACTGTGTGCATCACTCATGGAAAGTCCAATGTATTGACAGCCACCTCCTGTTTCATAACAAATTTGTGCTGTTAACAGTTGTTGGAAATCCTTTTCATCGGTGTGTTCAAATAGAAAACCTAACTTGTCATCCTTTTTTAATCGCTTTACCAAATCGGTAGTTAAGCGTTCTATTGTTGGCATTCCACCAATGCGATTAAAAAGACTGTCTTGATTGTTAATGTTTTGCGAATTAACATTAACAAAGAAAAACAGTAATACAAAAGCGATTAATTGCTTGTTCATCAAAAAACTCCTGAAATAGATAAATACAGACCTTGTTGATTTTTTAGTGTGGCTACTCCACCCAAATCAACATAGGCTAAGGTTAATGAAAGGTGCTTATTAGGTAACCAGCTGACAAAGACATCGCGCCAATGGCTTTCTTTGGCAAAACCTAAATTGGACTTTTTTTGCCTGAAATCAAAACCTAACGCGACATTCTTTTTAACAAAAACTCCAAACGAATTTTCAACCAATATTCGATAATCATTATTAATATCACCACCAAATCCTAACAAACCTATTTCATTAGCCTTAGTGGCACGAAGGTTGAATGTGGCAAATCCATTAAAGCCAAAAGGTTTGCTCAAAAACAATTTTGTTGCACTTAAGTACACATCCACGCCTTGTTTTTTTGCCGCACCAACCATCGAAGGAACTAAAAATTCATTATTACTTTTATATTGTAAACCCAATGAAACTTGTGGGTATTTGCTATAAATTAAATGCCCAAATAAACGCAGTTTTGCTCCGATTACCGTTTGTTTTAATTGCGCATCTGGTATTCCAATCACTGGTCCCAACGTTTGCAAATCCAGTTGTTGTTTCGCCACGGATAGTTCCAATCGATTATTCCATCCCCATGACAAAGACTTCATGCTAAATCGATAATCTTTTGTATCAAGAGAAGAATAACTCAAAGTAAAATCACTTTGGGCAGCATCTGCATAGCCAGAAATAGTTGCCCAAGGCAATAAACCACTGCCTGATGAACCCTCGATTTGAGTCACTCCAGAGGTTCCAATCAATCGACTACCCGTTTGCGCCATTGTGTTTTGTGAAATTAAAAAAATGATTATAAAGACAACTGTATTGTTCATAAGTAACGACTCTTTTAAATGGTTATAACTAATACGTGGGATAGATGTGTTTGGTTCATAAAAATATTTATTTATAAAAAAATAAAGCCAATTTATAAACTGGGACGTATTGGCTGTACTTATTAATTAAAACAAGGTGATTTATGAAATTTAAGCAATTACTATTCGCAAGCTTACTCACATCAATGATTCCAACACTGCAAGCCGCTGATCATAACGAAGCACCACAGGTCAAAATAGATCCTGCGGCTGACATCAACGATTTGTATGCTTTTATGAACCCAAATGATGCAAATGAAGTCATATTGGCCATGACTGTCGTGCCCTTTGCTGGAACTGGCTCAAAATTTTCTGATGCCATTGAATACAACTTTAACATCAGTAATGACAACACAAGTTACAATAAATTGACCTGTACTTTTTCAACCAGTAATCAAGTCAGTTGTTCCTATGCAGGTGGTATGAGTGTCAGTGGCAATGTTGGAGAAGTTATTACAGGCAGTGGCATGCGCGTATTTACAGGCTTACGAGATGACCCATTTTTCTTTGATTTTGGTGCCTTTACGCAAACAGTGGCTACTTTAGTACCGCAATTTACCAATCCAGGAACCGATACTTTTCTTGGTTTAGACACCTTGGCTATTGTTGTCGGTATTGACAAATCTGTGTTAAATAATAACAACCAAAATCCAACTTTAAGTGTTTATGCTTCAACTAATCGACTCAGCGGTGAGATTTTGAATGGCAGTGTTAGTGGTGCATTTTATAATCCCGAACAATCGGGTCATGGTTTTGTGGTTGAAGTATTAGACGACAATCGAATTCATGCGAACTGGTATGTATTTGACAACAATGGTAACCAATTGTGGTTAATTGGAGCAGGAATGATTACGGGATTGACGGCTTCAGTTCCTGTTTATAAGGTTATAAATGGTTTATTTCCTCCAAACTTTGTTGCAGATGATGTAACACGTGTGGAGGTAGGAACGTTGGATTTTGAATTTTCAGATTGTAACAATGCAACAGTCAATTTCACTTCACTAGACGAAACAAGCCTCAATTCCACTTCTTTATCCGTTGTGCGTTTAACACAAATTGCAGGCAACCCTTGTGGCATTATCAAAAATGGTCAAATAGATAGGATGGGACGCCCTGCCATTAATACCGCATTAATCAATTTATTAACCGATACTGGTCTTAAAGATAAATACAATGCCGCTATGGAACCAAGTCAATGGGCATCCATGTTTCAAGATGAAATGGCTGCCAACTTAGCAGCACTTGATACATTGGATGGCACAACAGGCAATGCCTTATTAGATGCCAATACACTTGCTTCTGTTTTGGTCAATGATGTCTTATTGATTAATACCAGTATTGCCAATTGCGATGCTTATTTGGCTGTTGAGCTTGGTGTAGATGGGCAATGTGGTGGTCGTACCTTATCACGTGATGTTATGGATGATACGCTTGGTGCTGTGGTTGGGCCAGGTGTCAGTGATGGTGTTGCTAATGACAATAATTTTTTAACAGAATTTCCTTTCTTAGGTTTACCAAATTCACAATAACCTCGACGAACCCAAATGTGATAAATTTTTAATTTTTTCCCCCTTACTTTCACATTTGGGTTCATTTTATTACTTAGGAGACATTTATGAATAAAAAAAACACCTTATTTTTAATGCAAATATTTTGTTATTTTTGCCTTTTGACTTTATTGGTTATTCAACTTACCTCATGCAAACAAGCAACTATTCACCAAATTTCTAACACAAGTTTTTCGAGAACAAACCAAGAAGTTGAAGAGGTTAAGCAATTGATTTCTCCCCGTTGGCCCCAAAGTCATAAACGCTACAAAACTACTGACAGTCGAATTTATTTAGCCAACCTTCAATCCTCTATTAACGTTTTTGAACGCATGTATAACAACACTAAAAGTGCACAGTATGGCACACAACTAGCCAGTAAACTCTATTTTCGTTATCGCCTATTGGGTGACTTTAACGATGCCATAAAGGCTTTAAATCTGATCAATATGGTTTCTCTTGACAGTCACGCAAATGCACAAACCTATTTAACTCTTGCATCTATACAGTCTGGTTTCCACCAATTTAAAGACGCCCTTAACTCCTTAAGCAAAGCCCAAGAGCTTGGCATTAATAACAAAGGGCTTAAGGAGCTGGAAAACGAAATAAGGTATTCATTGGGCTCATATCAAAACTTGAATGTCGTTTTGAAAAATGACGAAATAAACTCATTAACAAAAGCTAAATATGCTTTATTAAACAATGAGTTTAAGCAAGCATCTTTGTACTATAGAAAAGCAATGAATACTTACAAAGACACCGATCCATTCAAGTTGTCTTGGTTGCAGTTGCAACAAGGCATTGCTTTTTTAAGGTATGGTGACATGCAAGCTGCCAAAGTATTCTTTACTCAAGCTCACCAACGCTTCCCTGAGTATTATCTGGTCACGGAGCACCTTGCAGAAACTGAATATTTACTGGGCAATTTAACTCATGCAAAAAAACTGTATCAGCAAGTCATTACACAAACAAACAACCCTGAGTTTTACGCACAATTGGCTAAAGTTGAAGCATTATTGGGTCATAATGCAGCAAGTCAAAAAGCGTTATCTCAAGCTCAACAGAAATTTGATCTGTTAACTCAAACCTATCCAACTGCCACAGGGGATCATGCAGTGCAATTTTATTTAGACAACAAACAAAAACAAAAAGCCTTATTTTTGGCACAAACCAATTTAAAAAATCGAAAAAATATCGAGAGTTATGAACTGTTAATCAAAACTGCTATGGCGAACAATAACCAACAGTTGGCATGTGAAACTTATAAACAAGCTAATAGATTAAATGTGCGTCCGCTTGAGTTTTATCAACTTTCCTCTGAATTAAGCTGTTCGAACATCCCAACAACAACCCATTGACTTGGGACTTTAAATTCATTGCCTTGATAGAAAATTTTGACCTGTTTGGTTTTGGGAGAAATGGCGATGAGCGGGATAACACGACTGCCATGTTTTTCAAGGTAATTTTTAAACGTAAACTCATCAGTCATTAAGGTGGATTTAACCACGCCACCTTGAGACAAAATACTGGCTAATTGCGCATAGCTTTTGCCGCCGAATAAAATATGACCGCGAAAATCAATCGTGCTTAAGTGTTTTTCTGAATCTTTATTTTTGTCAACATTGGGTTTAAGCGTGTAAATATTTTTCTTGCCAAATTCAGCAGCGTATTTTTTGGCTGCCAACGTATTTAGGTGGCGATTCATTGACATGCCCAACAAATGCCCAATACCAATGAGGTGCAAGTGTTGATCCGCGTGTTTTGATACAGGGTTGCCATAGTATGTTTTAAAACCTTGCATGCGCGCTTGTTTAATCTGTTGCCAGTAGCTATCGGCAATAACAAAATCAACACCCTCTTTTTGTAAAACCAGGGCAATGGCTTGCACCACAGGATTAGCACCAACGATTAACAAACCCAATGCTTCGGGCTCTGCCACTTGCAATGCTTTAGCCAATGGACGAGCTGTAGCACTTTGAAAAACGACCGTAGTAATAATAATGATAAAGGTCAATGACACCAACAAATCGGCATTGGGGTAATTTATCGCCTCAAGTTTAATCGCAAACAAAGCAGAAACAGCAGCCGCGACAATACCACGTGGTGCAATCCACGAGACCATAACTTTTTCTTGCCATTGCAAGTCTGAGCCCAAGGTTGACCACCATACTTTTATCGGTCGAGCAAAAAACTGAATCATCAAAAACACACCCAGTGATGCCCAACCCAATGACTTGATTTGTTGGAAATCAATACGGGACGCCAAAATTATAAACAAGCCAGATATAAGCAAAATACTTAAAGACTCTTTAAAGTTTAAAATCTCCTCAATGTGCACGCCTTTCATGTTTGCCAACCAAATGCCCATGACCGTCACCGCCAGAAGACCGGATTCGTGCTCAAAATGGTTGGACAAACCAAATACTGCAAACACCAATGTTAATGTGAATATATTGTGCAAATATTCAGGCAACAAATGGTGTTTTAAAATCATACCTAAGGTTTGACCAGCAACAATTCCTAACACCGTACCGATAACAATTAATTTTGTAAAAACCATAAAAACATGACTAAGCTCATTGCCACCTGCTTGAGATGAAACAATAAAGGTAAAGACCAAAACTGCAAGCAATGCGCCAATTGGGTCAATGATTATGCCTTCCCAGCGTAAAACATTGGCAATTTTACTGTTCACTCGCACCGTTCGCAGCATCGGCACAATCACGGTCGGACCTGTGACCACAACCAAAGCACCAAACAAGAATGACATTTGCCATTCAAAATTCATTAAATAATGCGTGGCAAGCGCAATAATGACCCAACAAATCAATGTTCCAGTTGAAACCAAACGTCGAATAACCTGTTGCAACCCTTTGATTTCATGAAAATTCAGTGTCAATGCCCCTTCGAAAAGAATCACAGAAACAGCAAGCGAAACCATCGGAAACAACATATCACCAAAAACTTCATCGGGATTAAGATAACCAGTAATTGGTCCAACTAAAAAACCAAGCAAGAGTAAAAACAAAATGGAAGGGAGTTTAACCCACCAAGAAAACCACTGAGCCAACGAGCCCAAAACGCCAATAACGGCTAATTTGATTAATATTTCTTCTTGCATTAATCTTGCTTTTCTTCAATTTTTAAGCGCGATAACTTTTTAGCATACTTGCTTTGTACGATTTCGACAATCACCAAAATAGACAAAATAAAATAAAAAGTGGTTTTACTCATAGGCGTAATAGGGAAATTGAAAAATTTAAGGTGCGCCAGATGTCCGCCCTCACTAATCAACATAATCCCAACAATAAATAAGACAAATAAACCAAGCACTTCGTACATGCGATTTTTTTGTAAAAAAGCTGCTACGCCATCAGCCATCCAAATCATCAGTGCCGATGATATAATAATGGCAGTTGCCATAACATAATAATTTTGTGTTAACGCCATGGCACTTAATATGGAATCAAATGAAAAAACTAAATTCATGATAACAACCATGGTCAAAACCTTATTAAACGATTGAGGTTTGACCTTTTCATGCATTTCATCTTCTAATGAAAGCATATGCCAAATTTCTTTGACGGCCGTATACATAATAAAAATGCCGCCAAATAAAACAATCAAGGCATGTATGTTAAAGTGCCCTTCTGCCACTCCTTGCCAATTAAACCCCAGAATAGGGTCTTGAAAAAACTGGATGAGTTTCATTAATACATAAAGTAGCACCAATCGCAAAACCACAGCAATACCAATTCCAAGTTTCCGTAATTTAGCCTGCTTGTCCTTTTCTACGCGTTGCGACTCCAAAGAGATGTACAGCAAATTATCAAAACCTAAAACAGCTTGCAATAAGGTCAACATTAATAAAGTTAGCAAGTTTTCAATTGTAAATAAATCCATGTTTTGTCCTTAATATTTTTCAAGAATTAGCAATTATACCTTATAATTTAAACAGAATATAACTTCTTTCTCTTTGTTTATTGACCAATCAAAGTATAATAAAGCTTTAACTACAAACAATTACAACATGAAAAAATTATTTTTAATCACCTATTTGGTCATCGCTACAGTAAGCATCGCACAAAACCAAGAAGCCAAAAAAGAACACAAAGAAAAAAAAGTTGTGGTCACTCAAGTCATTGATGGTGCAAAAGTTTATGGTAATAAATGGACCAACACTGAAGAAAAGATGAACATTGAAAAAGCCATCGCAGAACACGAAATGATTATCGGCGAAGACATGGTATTTACAGGCAATATCGGCAAAGTCTGTCAAGGCAGTGGTTGTTGGATGATGTTGGAAAGCAACGGTGTCACTGCGCGAGTAGATTTTAACCACCACTCATTTTTCATCCCAAAAGACACACAAGGAACAGCCGAAGTCTACGGAAAACTCAAATCAAAAATGATGAGTAAAAAAATGCGCAAACACCTAAAAGAGGATGGCGCAGGCGACTTAGCAGAAAAGATATACGAAATTGTAGCCACCTCAGTCAAAATCAAATCCTAATACACAAACCTCGAGCTCTTAAAAGCGAATCAAAAGATTCGCTTTTAAAAAAGGGCAATCAATTACTGAAGTTTTTTATACTCGCAACAATAACAAATTAAGCTTGCTGTTAATTCTCAAAACCATTAGTAAAGATTAATTCACTGGCTGTTTGGATAGTCAATCCATTGACTAAAGTGGTTTTCATCAGTAGCCAATCACCTGATTGGATGGCATTATCATTATTGACATCTAAATACAATGCAACAAGCACATCGTAATTTCCTGTGCTCAAACTGCTAGGGATTTGAAAGTTTCGCAATAAATGAAGCGTACCACTTTGGTTAATAATTGTGGCTAAATCATTTACAGGATCTGAATAAATCTCCACACCTTTGATAATACTTGCACCCAATAAAATTGTGCCAAAGTCCCAACTTGAATCAGCTGCATTAAATATTTGGTAATCTAAGTTAATCACATCGTTGGCTTGTGCGCTGCTTGTATTGATAGTCAAATTATCTAAGCGAATGGGAGAAGAAGCGTATTGACTGCGGTTGCCAATGGGATTATTGTTGGCATTGTAATAAAAATCCACAATATCGGCAAAAGACAAACCATTTTGTGCTTGGAACTGCGTTCCCCATTGTGACATGCCACGCCCATGACCGAAACACCCATGCCCAGCCGATAAGGGATCGGACAAACACGACCAACCAGTAGCAGGTGAACCAATAAAACCATCACCACAGGATAAATCCGCATTGCTGCAATTCAACCCATCATTGGGGTCATCCCATGCATTGTTTTGCGCCGAATATTCTGAACGTGCAATGAGGGAATTTTTATCCAGCATAATCCCATTGGTGGCTTTGGCAGCATTTCTTGTTGCCGTATAACTGGTGTTACCAAATGCCTGACAGCAAGGACCTGCACATATATCATAACCTGAATAAGGGCTATTAAGAACATGCCAAGCACCATAAGACCGATACGGAATGGAGCCTGCTTTTAAGCTATCGGCTTGCCACGATGAAATCCATTCATTATCTAAACCATTTTGCACATAGGTTTCCAAGCTATATACTTGAGAAGTGGAACAATTCGAGCCACAACAAGTGCCACCTGATGCATTAAAACCGACTCGAATATTAGCAGGTGGCACAAGATAAACTGCACCACTAAGCCGTTCTTGCACCTCATCAACTTGACGACTTGGGGTTTGATGAGTTTTAGCATCAAGCCAACTCTCATCAATTGAATTGGTCAGGACATCCGCTAAGGGATGATGCATGGATTTTTCCACAATGCCATGACCTCGCGGCAAGTCAACAATCAATTTAAAGGCGGAACCTTTTTGCAGTTGCGACCAAATAGCCGTTCGGTGATTGCCAGCTTGAACGGTAAGAGTGGAATTTTCCTTTATTTCTGCGTGGATTAAAAACCGACCCAAAGCATCACTGGCAACTTGCCAACGATTACTCAGATTGGACAATTCAATTACTGCATTTTTCAACGGCATTAAACTTTCTTTATCATAAACATAACCACAGATTGTCGCTTGCTCGCAGGCTATTTGTGCTTGTGATTTTTTTAAGGCATCTAAATAAATTGTGGTTAACAGATTTGTCGATTGCACCTCAATATAAGTATGAACAGGCTTATAATCTTTTCTCTCTACATCAATAAGCTGAATATAGTCATTGGAACTTACGGAATACCTCCAATCAACGGCTTGCAGTTGTTTTGAATCCACAATTTTTTCTAATGACTTAAACTCATGTCCTTGTTTTATGCTTTGCCGTTGTTCTTTGGACAAGGACTCTTCACGCACTTGTTTGATGACCACCTGAGCAGTTAATGCTTGACCTGTTTGGCTATCGCGAACAACAAATCGACTTTCGCTGGCAAAGCAAAAGAAAGAAAAAAATAAAGTTAATAAAATAGAAAATTTCATAAGTACTAAAGTTTAATTGGTAAACTGGTTTGAGTAAACTAACATCAACACTAACATCCGAACAATTAACAATGTGCAATTGCATCGTGGCAACATCAACGACATCGTTTTCAAAACGGATAATTGTGTTGAATCATTTCAACAATATCCAAACTCTTAAAGCGTGAATCCAGACGCCAATTTTCTGCCAAACCATTTGGAAAAATAGCAAAACACAAACTAAACAATAAACCAAATTTCAACTTAAACATAACAAACCCTTCGTATTGATGATTTATTGTAGCATTTTTGAAAAAAAAGAATGAAAATATTCTTAACCAAAAGGCATTAATGAAATGTAAACTATTGTAAATATGTTGTTGAAGTTATCTTACAGAAGAAACATTTAACTATAATAGATGGCTTAATAAGACTTCACCCCACAGTTTAAAAAGTTCTAAAATAATAACAATTCTAAAATAATAACAATTCTAAAATAATAACAATTCTAAAAATCAAACTTTGGTATTTAATAAGTCTTCAGTATGTAAAGAACAATCTTAGAGGAAGTTTCTTAAAAAATTCTTTCTCTAGATAATTAATTAAAATTTTGGAGAGTATGTATGCAAATCAAAACAAAACATTGCAAACGGCTATTGATGCTACTTGTGATGATAATCAGTGTTCCTGTTTATTCAGCAACATTAAATTTAACTACAAAATATGGTAAAACTGGTGGACTTCGAGGCAATTTGAACTCGATAGGCGACCAAGTTAACGGCAACATCATTTGTAGCCAAGACAACACCAATGCCAATATTGAGCCAGGTTGTGATATGTTTGATGACCCTGGTTATGTTGCGGGGGCAAACACCCCTGTGGATGACAGTTATAATGGTGATTTGGTCGTACGTACCAATGATAATTTTGAGCTTATCGCCGCGTGGTCTTGGCTTGGAAATGCCGGTGGTACTGAAGAACAAGTAACAATTAGCAGCACATTACCAGCAGGCACAAATTTTATTTTTGATGGCATACCTGGGTCATGTGACCAAGTGTTAAGCACCTTGAGTGCCGATGGAAAAACCATTAATTGCGTGAGAAAGGATTTTGACACCAATGATGTGGGCTCTTATGCTGAAGATTTAGCTTTTGCAGTAAGAGTTGAAGGCGATGCAACTAATGGCGATACACCAGGTGCTTTGTCCATGAGCATGGATGACCCTACAGCCTCAGGTCCTGTCACCGATGGAACAGAGGGAACAAGTTTAGTGATAACAGCTTCACCTCGCTGGAATATTGATAAGGGGCAGTCGTATGGTATTTATACCATTCAAGCTGGAAGAACCGATGACATGGGCAATTCAGGTTGGTGGATATGGTATAATTTTTCAATTGAAGTCGATGAAGTTTCTGGTGCAACAGACAGTCCAATTAATCCCGCACTGGGCAATGAAGCCTTGGCTGGTGGCACGAATGCGACAATAACTTTTACTGATGATTTAAGTAATATTTCTCCAAATGCGAAGTTGGTAACATGGGATACCAATGGCAGTTTTAGCCCTGTATCCAATGCTTGTGATATGGATACTTACACAAATGGCAACGAACCCTACCCTGCTTTTAACGCAACCAATCCAGATCGCAGTATTCAAGTGGCATCCGGTGTCATGGGTGTTACTTGTACCCAAACAGGAAGTTCAGTTGCGGTAACGGTTACTGGTGTCGATACTTCTCTTACTAAGGCTCCAAAACGTACGCGCACAGGAGGTTTACTTCCTGTGAACAGAAACATTGCGGCTATTGGAGTTATTCGAGTGTTTGTGCCTTTATCCGATGTTGTTAACGCTGGTGGTACATTGGCTACGCAAAATTGCGTAACAGGTTTTGATCCGAACGGTATATCAGGAGGTTCTAACTTTGGTGCTCTCACTGAAAGTTCACTGGATAATTGTTACTCAACAACCCTTAATGCAGTAGCAGGTAGTTGGGATAAAAACTACCGTAAAGGTTGGAGTGATAGACCAGCAGAAATCCCTAAATGGGGTGGAGGAGGTTGGTCACTTCCTCCGACAGATAGTGCAGTGGTTGAAGGAGGAGATGGAACGGTTACACCAGGTGGTGTCTGGGGAACCTATACGGTTCATAGCAATACTGGCGGTACGCCTTTTACAAATGTTACCTTATGTGATGTGATAGACACCGAAACTTATGAAATGACTATTATTGACCCAACGGATGCTTATGGAACAGCAGGTACGGGCGTCTTTGACCAGACAATTAATGCCGTTGATTTGTTGTATTCAAGTACTGAAAACAATGCGGGTTTAACCATTGAATACGCCACAGGTTATGTTGGTTCGTGGCCACCTGATCCAACGGTTGCTCCATCAACTGGGCCAACAGATGAAGTGGTGGATGAATGTTCAGATCCTGGAATTACTTGGTATCCTGATGTGGTTACAGCCGAAACAACCGATGGTGCACCTGTTTCAAAAGTAAGAATATCAGTACCTTCGTTGAATCCTGGGTTAATTATGGCGATGCGTATTAAACACACGGCACGAGCTAATTTCCTTACCTCGGGATTGCCCATTCCTAATGATACCTTATTGATTAATCATGCAACCTACACGCGTGATGGACTTGCGGGCACAGTTGGCGGCGATGGCAGAAATTGGCGTGCTGGTGACTATATTGCATTAGATGCAACCCAACCTCCACCAAATGGCGGTGGTGGTGACCGTATAATTATGGTACGAGCGAAAGCGAGAATATTAAAAGCCATGGGACCAGGTGCGGTAAGTCCTGGTAGTGAAACAACGGTTACCTTAAGCCCTAGTTTTACCACAGATGGAACAAATCCAGAAACAGGAACCGTGGTTATTGCCGACTTATTACCTGTTGGAATGGATTATAAATTTGGCTCAACCACGGGCACTTATGGTTCGGGTGCAACACCTTATGGAGAACCCTTGGTGATTCATCCAACAACCGATGCCGACTGTATGATGCATGTGGCAGACATTGTTAATGAAGGCTTTCCTTGTGGTGATACCTTAAATGGTGGTGCAACAGGCACCTCTATCTTGGTTTGGGATTTAGGCACTCAAACAACTGGATTGACGATGAATGACTTGATTTTCAATGGAATTGTTGCTATCGATGCTCCAGCACCTGCAACTTTACAGAATTATGTACAAATCAGTTCGAGTGCGGACACTTCACCTTCTTCACAAAGAGTAGCTAATGCCAATACCAGTAACACGGTGCCTTCTTCTTTGTTGATTGTTAAGAGTGTACTCACCCCTTTGCATGAAATAAACTCCACAACCGCTGCCAATAACTGGATGGATTTTCAAATTGGTTTGAGAAATGGTTCATCAGGAATT
Source organism: Lysobacterales bacterium (assembly GCA_026988115.1). GTDB lineage: Bacteria > Pseudomonadota > Gammaproteobacteria > Xanthomonadales > Marinicellaceae > NORP309. Next base: position 24,842 of record JALSLV010000045.1, read on the forward strand.
ACTGCAACTAATCTCGATTTTATTGATATTCTTCCCTTTAATGGTGATGGAGTCATGGGCAGTTTCACCTTTACTCCCGCTCCAGGTACAACCGTGCCTAGAAACCGAGTGCCAGCTTCAAACTTTAGTGGCACACTAGAGTTTGATAGCGTGAGCTTTGATGATAATGGAGGAACTTGTGATACAACAACCTTAGAATATTGGTACACAAAAAATGCAGGGCCTCTGGATATTAGTCCGAAGAATACAGCATTAAATGATACCAATACAGGCACATCAAACTGGTGTCAAGGCACCGCGGCAGGACCTGGTGGTTGTGATGGTGGCGATGGCCCAATTACTAATGCGGATGTTACTGCATTTCGTGTAATCGGACCTGATTTTCCTCCTTCTGCTACCTGCTTTGTCAACGTAACCTACGCCACAGCAGGTGCCAATGTTGATGCAGACATATACTCAAACACCTCCGGTGCAGAAATACAGGGTGTGACTAATGCAGTACTATCAAATACGGTATCTGCCGTTGTTTTTGCCAGCTCAATTGGAAACACTATTTGGTACGATGCGAATAACGATGGTCTATTTGATGCAGGCGAAGGTTTAGGAGGCATAACAGTGACCTTAACACCTCCTGCAGGAGTTGATTTAGGTAATGGTCCTGGGGCTCCAATTACAACTGTGACAGCTGCTGATGGGTCTTATTCATTCCCTAATTTACCAGCTGGAAGTTATACTGTTGCTGTTGATGAAACCACTTTGCCAATCTTCCTACAAGGTCAAAATGTTGTTGACCCAGATGGTGGAAATGATTCGATGTCTGTCTATAACCTAGGTTCTAATGAAGACAATGTGGATCAAAATTTTGCCTACTATGTGGCTCCAGGAATTACTCTTGATAAGACTGTTTATGTTGGTCACGACGGGGGTGCTTCTTGCCCTGGTAGTGAGTTGGCTCAAGGTCCCAACCCAACAAATGTAACTTATTGTTTTGTTGTGACGAACACAGGTGGTACGTATCTTGATGCAATAAATATTACAGATGCAACCATTGGTATTAATCAAGCCAATTTAACACTCGTATCTGGCACCTTACCCTTAGCACCTGCTGGCACTGTTACCTATTATTATGATGGTGTATTGACAGCAAGTTTAGTAAACACAGCTTCTGTCACGGCAAATCCAACCGATGAAAATGGCAATGATTTACCCAATGGCGTAGATCCAACCGATTCGGATACCGCCGAAGTGGCGTTACTTGCCGTTGGTATTGATATACAGAAAACTGTTTACCTAAATCACGACGGTGGCGCCTCGTGTCCAGGAGGAGAGTTAGCAACAGGATTGTCAGGAACGCAAGTCACGTATTGTTTTATTGTGACTAATATGGGTGATAGCTACTTAAATGCCATTGACATAGTGGATGCGAATATAGGAATTGGTCAAGCAAATTTAACTTTGATTAATGGCACAATGCCATTGGCACCTGCTGCGACAATTTCGTATTATTATGAAGGCACAATTACTGCTGATTTAATTAATACAGCATCAGTCAGTGCTAATCCAACTGACAATATGGGCAACGACCTACCAGGTTTAACTGATCCAACTGATAGTGATACAGCAGAAGTTGACCTCGTGGGACCAGGAATTGAAATAGTTAAAACTGTTTATGAAGGTCATGATTTAGGTGCCAGTTGTGCAGGAACTAATAGCTTAAATATTTATGCTGCAACTGACGTTACTTATTGTTTCACCGTAACCAATACAGGCGATACATTCCTTGCTAGTATTACTCTTAACGATGCGACTTTAGGCATAACTCAGGCAAATATGACCTTGTTATCAGGAACCGAACCTTTAGCTCCTGGAGCAACGTTGGTTTATTTCTTTGAAACCAATCAATCTGCAAGTTTAGTTAATACGGTTGGTGTTATTGGTAACCCAGTTGATAATATGGGTAATGACCTTCCTGGTGTACCTGATGTTATTGATGACGATACAGCAACAATAAGTTTCTTGGTTCCTGAGATGACATTAACCAAATCGGTTTATGTTGGTCATGATTCTGGAGCTAGCTGCCCAGGAACTGCTGCGGTTACACTCAATGATGATGCAAATGTGACCTTCTGTTTTATTGTCACCAATACAGGTGCTGTTGACTTGGATAATGTTGCGCTTAATGACATAACCTTAGGCATTACTGATGCTAATATGACATTAATTTCAGGAACTTCTCCATTAGCACCAGGTGCATCAATGGTTTGGATTTATGAGACAACCTTAACTCAGACTCTTGATAATGTAGCACAGGCAACGGCAAACCCTGTTGATGCTATGGGTAATGATATCCCTGTGTTAATTGACGAAGAAGCAGGTGGCAATGCAACCGTTAATATAATTAGAATGATACCTACATTAAATAGGTATTCCATTCTGTTTACAATATTGATGTTGCTTGTTACTGGCTATTTCGCAAGAAGACGAATCACTAATTTATAAAATTTAGATTCAGTAATAAATTAAGCCCTGTGGAAATCATTTTCACAGGGCTTTTTTTTGCCTATAATAAACTCAAGTGTCTGCAACCAAATGCTTTACAGACTGTGAAAGTATTATGGGGCGAAAGAAAAAAACACATGGAGTGTTTTTTCACGCAAGCCGCGAAGTGGTAAGTATCAGGACGATACGCAAAAAATGAGCAGAAAATTTGATAAAATGCTTGATTAGATACATAGTTGCTGTTTACTTTAAACCCTAAAATTCAAAACACTTTTGACTAAGTCTTTAGGTACTTGAACATGGTAGCCTTGTTCGTTTAAATTGGCTTTGACGGTTTGTATATCTTCATTGGCGAGTTTTTCACGGCTGCTTAAATCCAGCTCCATGACTTTGGTATTTCTGCCGATAAGTTTGATGAGTTCATCGGGCAAATCTTGTATCTTTTTGTCTTTTTCGAGGTAAACATACAAGCCTGTTTTTGTATCGGATCGGTAAATATCGCACATCATTCGACTGTCACCGATTTGGCTAGGTTGCGAGGTTGATCGACATCGGTTCCACGCAATAATGCGACATGATAGGACAATAATTGCAAGGGAATATTAAAAACTATTGGCGAGGTAAATTCACCACTGGCTTCTAATTCAATTAAATGCGTGTTGTCTCCATCAAGTCCATGTTCGCCTTTGTGATCAACAAAAACGAATAGTTCGCCACCACGGGCTCGGACTTCTTCAATATTTGATTTGAGTTTTTCCAGTAAGGCATCATTTGGGCACACGGCTATAACTGGCATTTTTTCATCGACCAATGCCAATGGCCCATGTTTGAGTTCGCCCGCGGGATAACCCTCGGCATGAATATAGGATATTTCTTTAAGTTTAAGAGCGCCTTCTAAAGCGATAGGAAAATGCACCCCCCGACCTAAAAATAAGGCGTTTTCTCGCTCTTCTATTTTTTTAGCAAAGGCTTTAATTTTATCATTAAGCAATAAGGCTTGATTGACGATACCTGGCAATGTTCGCAGTTGTTTAGCTAATTCACAACGAATCCCTGGGTGGATTTCATTAATCTCAGCAAATTTCAGGGTGATTAATGCCAAAACTGACATTTGTGTGGTTAAGGCTTTGGTTGATGCCACACCAATTTCAGGTCCTGCTCGAGTCATCAAGCAGTAATCGCTTTCTCTATCCAATGTCGAATTTGGCACATTACACACCGCTAAAGTAGTTAAATAATTCACTTGCTCTTTGGCAAAACGTAAAGCCGCCAATGAATCCGCGGTTTCACCCGACTGCGAAATAGTTAAAAATAAACTATTTTCTGGCACGACTGGATTGCGGTAGCGGTATTCGCTGGCAATTTCCACTTGAGTGGGTATTCGAGCAATGGATTCTAGCCAGTATTTGGCAATCAATGCTGCATGGTATGAGGTTCCACAGGCAATTATGTGCACTTGTTTGGTGTTGACTAAAATTTCTTCCAATTCTGAGTCAATAAACTCTTTGGCAACTTTTCCATCGTATAAGCGATCAGCCAATGTATTGGCAATAGCTGTGGGTTGCTCGTATATTTCCTTAAGCATGTAATGTTCATAACCGTTTTTAGTTAAAGCTTCGGCTGATAGTTCTACTGTTTTTAATTCTCGCTGGATAATGTCATCATTTTTATCATAGATGACACAACTATCGGGTGTTATCTCGACAATATCGCCCTCTTCCAAGTAATGAAATTGTTTGGTTTCATTGATTAATGCTTGCACATCTGAGGCAATAAAGTTTTCCCCTTTTCCTCGTCCTACGATTAAGGGACTGCCCTTGCGGGCGGCAATTATTTTTTCGGGTTCGGCGCTGTTGGTAATGGCAACAGCATAAGCTCCGTCTAATTTTCTTAATGCCTTGTGGCAAGCCGCTGAAAAATCTCTGCCTTGCGATTGGTAATAATGAATCAAGTGCACCAAAGTTTCGGTATCGGTTTCGGATTTAAACTGATAACCCTCGGCAATGAGTAAATTACGCAACGGCACATAATTTTCAATTATGCCATTGTGGACAACGGCAATTACGCTATCCGAATCATGAGGATGGGCGTTATTGGTGGTTGGTTCGCCATGGGTTGCCCAACGCGTATGCCCAATACCCGAATGACCGCAAACAGAGTGAATTTTTAAATTTTCTATCAGTTTATTTAACTTTCCCGCTTGCTTACGAATACTGATGTGGTGGTTTTTTTCATTAATGGCAATACCAGCCGAATCGTATCCACGGTATTCCAGAGTTTTTAAGCCATTAATGATAATGTCAGTGACATCTCTATTGGCTGTTGCTGCGACAATTCCGCACATGGACTATTCCAAATTCTCAAAAATGCCATTCTAGTTGAATTTACTGTTATTGTCTATTTTTCAGATTTTTTAATTTGCAGCAAACTTGCAAGGTATTGTTCTTCGGCACGAGTCCATAAAGCGTAGGCATTTCTTTTGCATTGATTAGCTAAGTTGATGGCTTTTGAAATTTGACCTAGTTGTTTATGTGCTTTGGATTGCAAAAGTAAATAGGGTAAAGCTGGTGGTTGATAAAGAGCCGACTCTTTTAACACATTTAGAGCCTGTGTGGCTTGGTTTTCTTGCAAATAGATTTGCGCTAATGAATTGTTGATTTGAGTAAAAGCTTGGTTATCTTCATTGGCTTTTGCCAATATTTTTGATGAATTTAACAGAGCAAGGGCTTTTTTAGTCTTGCCCGATTGCATTAAAAAATCGGCTTTTAAAACATTAAAATGAACCCTTATTCCTTTTTTGTTGGTTTCATACATGTACTCATCCATTTGGGTTAAATAATTGTTAGCATCGTCTAATTGACCTTGCTTTAACTTTAAAGAGATTGCCATAAATTGATTTTCAATTAACGCAATACGATTATCAGCAGCCTGCGCTATTTGTTTGTGTTCTTTGAGGTAAATGTCCGCTTTTTTCCATTGCTTGCGAATTTCCGCAATGATAACGGTGTATCTTTTTGAAGCTAACAACATAGCAGTAAAGTCAATTTGACTAGCAATTGTTTCCATTTCTTGATTTAGTTTCCACGCTGCATTGATTTTTCCTTGAGTGATTAACACTTCGATTATTTCATTCAGAGTCGCACCCGTTCCAAAGGCATTATTTAACCCTCGGGTAATGTTTAAAGCTTGGTTTAAGTGGGTTATTGCCTCGGAGTAATTGGCATTTTGTTTGGCTATTCTTGCCATTAATGAGTGGGTTCTTGCCTGCCCAAGTAAAGCACCCAACTTAACAAACAATTCCATCGATTTTTGCACATAGGTTTTGGCTTTTTGCGTTTCACCTAATGTCAGTAAGATTGAAGCTTTGGCTTGATACACATCAGCCAATGTTTGGTAGTCAGCTGTTTCGTTTAACACCAATTCAAGCTGGGTAAACTCATCAAGTGCCTTTTGAGTTTGCTCTAAAGTGCGATAAAGCAATGCCAACTTGTATTTGGTATCCACTAAAGCGCGGTATTTTTTTCCTGCAAAATCTTTTAATAGGGACAAGTACAAAGCTTTTGCTTCTTCAGGCTTTCCTTGCCTTAATAGAATTCCGCCTTTTTGGTTGCTGGCTTCAATGGTGATTTCTGCAAGTTTGTTGACTGCCAGAACCGTATCGAGCAAGGCTAAGGCTTTGGTGCTTTCACCTTTTAAATCCAATATTTTGGTGATTTCCAATGTTGCCAAGTGGTAATCAGAATCATTTTCCAGACACAATTCAAAATAATTTCGAGCCTCATCCACTTTATGGGCAGCAAAAGCGGCAAGACCTCGCAGGTATAACTCAAGTAAATACGGCTTTTGCGGAAAAACTCCCGAATTTTCTAATGTACTTGCATCAATGGAAAGCTCCTGCCCCAACCACGACAAAGCATTCGAATAGACTTGCGACAGATTTTTGTTGGTGATTTTTTTGTTTTTGATGTAGCCACTTTTATCTTCAATGGATAAAGTGAGCGTAAAATCATCTTTGTCTAGCGATATTTCACTGCTAAGCACTTTTAATTTCGGGCTTAGTTGCCATTGCGTTTCCAAAAATTGTTGATGATTGAGGTTGTTGGGTTTGTCGCTGTAATTTTTTAGGCTTATTTTCGGTGAAAGTTTTAAGAGATTTTGAATAAATAAACCCGAACTGGAATTCAACCATTCACTGCTTGGATTCATGCCTTGAGACGGAATAACCATCAATAAATTAGTGGATAACTCAGGCACGGGCTTAGAGTTACGGTTGACTTGCAGATAAATAACTCCTGCAATCACCAAAATTAAAGGCACTAACCACCATAAATTTACAACTTTTTTTTGTTGTTTATTTTGCTTTTCCTCTGCTATTTCTTTGTGTTCAACCTCAGGAATAAAACGCACACCGAGTCCATAAACTGTTTCAAAATAGCTGTCATTGTGCACTGAGGTGAGTATTTTTTTAAGTTTATAAATGCTTTGATCAACCGAATTATCAGCAACCACTCGACCATTCCAGACGTGTTCAATCAACTGATCTTTATTAAGCACTTTGTTGGGATTTTGCACAAAATAGTACAAGAGTTGAAAGTTTTGTTTCGTTAAATTGATTGAATTTGACTGAAAACTCAGGGCTTTTTTATCACTGTCTAAATGGAAGCCTGAAAAAAAATAGTGCATAAAAAATAAGGTTTAAAAAATAATTCAATCATAACACCTCCAATGCTCAAAGCCAACGATAAAAAAGCCTATTAAAATGTGAACCAGTTCAAATTTTTACCCGCAGTCATAATTGAGTCATAATTTGGAGGTTATAAATCATGCTTCAAACATTAAGTTTGCCTCTGTTTTCTCTATGATTGAATCCACTTAAAAACAAAGAGACAATGCTATGGAACGAACACCTTATGAGTTAATTATTCTGATGCTTCTATTTTTATCGGCTTTTTCGATTGCCAATGCCAAAGAGGTCAGTTTTGCACCTGCTCAATTATTATCCATTGATACCAGTCCAGGTGGAGCCGCGTTATTTTCGAATATCGTTTCTGCTGATATGGATAATGATGGGGATAAGGACATCATTATTTCACAATTCAATGGTTCAACAGATGAAATCAGTTGGTTAGAAAATGATGGCATTGACTTAACAGCCTTTCCACAACATATCATTACGACAGCCACTCAAGCCTTTAACGCCTTAAAAGCGATTGACCTGGATGGTGATGGTGATATTGACGTGGTTGGTACCGATAAATCAACAAATGAATTGCTTTGGTTTGAAAACAATGGGACAGCATCAGCATGGGCAACCCATGTTATCTTCGGCGGTGCAAACCTTAATAATGTCAAGGATTTAAGTGTAGCAGACCTTGATTCCGATGGTGATTTAGATGTTGTTGTTGCCGCCGATACAACACCCAACCTTTATTGGTACCAAAACGCAGGCGATAGTTTGACTTGGACAGAAAACAACACGGGTATCGTCACTGCTGGTAATATTTCCAGCATTATCACAGGTGATGTAACCAACGATGGAACAGTTGATATTGTTTACGGTTTAACCTCTGGCTCTCCCTATATAAAAATTGTAGCTAATGTCGCTGCCGTTGGAACGGTGTGGCTGACCTCAACAGTGGCTACTGGACTTTCAGCAACTATTGGCGATATTCAAATCAAAGACCTGGATTTAAATGGTTTAGCAGAAATCTACTACCGCGGCAATAACAGTGATTTAATTCAACTCACCTACGATTTAGCAACAACCAGTTGGAATCCTTTAATTATTTCCTCCAATACGTGGGGAGAAATAAATTTTATTGATTTTGATAAAGACGGTGATACAGATATCTTAGTTGGAAATAGCCTCAATTTTTCATGGCTAGAAAACGATGACTCTTTGGCGGGTTCTTGGACCGAACACGTGTTGATTAGTGGCTTAAGTACCACCATTAAAAATGTTCATGCAACGGATTTGGATAACGATAGCGATATGGAAGTCATTATTGCTAAAGAAGAGGATGGTTTTGTTTATGCCTACGAAAACTTACTGTTTCATTCATCCGCTCAATTCGATTTAACAACAATTTTTGATAGCTCGCATACCGATGCTTATCATGTCGTCACAGGCTTACTTAACGGCGATCAATACCCTGATATTATCTCTGCCAATAACAGTTCAACTGGCATGGAAATATTTTTCTTTGCAGGTGATGGCTCTGGAGGTTATGCGGCGGCGACAACCGTATTAAATGTTGCCTCCACCACTGACAGTCAAATCAGTGCTATCCAATTAGGTGATATGGATAAAGATGGAGACATTGATATTGTATTTGCTGCCAAAGGCAATGAAAATATCTATTTAATCGACAACCAAATGAATGCAGGACCCTTTGGTGCTTCAGGTAAAAGTACAGCAGGTGTTCTATGGGGCAGTATAACGACACTGGCTACGGCATCAGGACAATCTGATGAAATCCAATTAGCCGACATTAATGCCGATGGAATGCTTGATGTGGTGGCATTGGATAAATTAGGTGACCGCATCATTTGGTTAAACAATGATGGTTTGTGGACCCAAGGTATTATTTCTGGTGCTTATAATAGCCCCTTGGATTTAGCCGTGGCTGATTTCAATAATGATGGAACTTTAGATATTACGGTTGCTAGTAATTCAACGGTAACTCGTTGGTTTTCTAATGATAATGGCGATGGTTCCAGCTGGACTCAAAATAACGTCGCTTCCCATACAGGTTACCAAATTGATGTCGCAGATATGGACTCAGATGGTGATATAGATATTATCGCCAGTCGCAATACTGGCAACACGATTACATGGTATGCTAACAATGGCACGGGCACATCGTGGCAAAGTCATGACACACAAATACCAACATCGAGTTTTACGCGTGAATTGCAAGTAGAGGATGTTAATAAAGATGGCAAATACGAGATTCTCACACAAACCAATGCTGGAGATTTTTCTTTAATTGCAAAAGATGAAAACAGCCTATGGTCGCTCCAAGTCATCCAGTCGGGGTTGGATATTCCTTCTTCTTTCACTTTTACTGATTTTGATTTTGACGGTGATTTGGATATTACGACCAAAGGCAGTTTATCCAATGAACTCATCACCATAGAAAATCGAGGTGGGCAATACAGTGTCGACTATTCTTTGCCACCAACACAAAACCGAGAAGATTCACAAACCTTCGCCGCGGCAAGTTTTACTGTTTCTCATAACGGCACATTACTTGATGGTGATATGCAAATATCAACCTTTCATCTTGGATTTATAGCCGGAACAGGTTGCTCAGGTCCTTCGTTTCCCTCCTCTGATTTCAACCCGCTGATTTCAAATATTAGTGTTTACCGTGATGACGGTTCGGGAAGTTTTGAGTTGTTCTCAGATACCTTAGTTTATGATGAAGCCGGTCCTTTTACTTTAGTCAGCGGACAAATCACACTCAATTTACCCGACCAAAATACTGATTTGCAAATTTTTCCACAAACAAGCAAAGATTATTTTGTCACCTTAAAAGTTCGTCCAACAGCCTCAACACAAACCTGTCACGGCTTTGAGATTTATCCTTTTATAAGCAATGCGGTTGATAGCTTGGTGTTTGACACTTTTAGAGCACAAGACAGAGACAGTTTAATCGAACTTAATGGAGCATTTACGGCAGAAGTTATTCCTGAAGAACAATTGATTGTTGCCTCAACCAATAATGCCCCAATCACAACGGGCATTGCTGATAAAACATCCATGGAAGCCCTACCATTCACAGCCGATATAAGCACAGATTTTAGCGATCCCGATGGCGATGCTTTAAGCTTTAGTGCAGGAGGACTGCCCTTAAGTTTAACGCTCAATGCTAACACTGGCATCATCACAGGAACACCAACGGCTACAGAAGCTGGCAACTCCCCCTTTAACATCACTGTTATTGCGACAGATCCACAAGGAGCAACGACCAACAGCCAATTTAACTTGGTGGTCAATCCTTTTGTTGAAGATATTTTTGCTGATGGAATGGAGTAGCCACACTAACCAAGACATCCCAAAGGAGTGTCTTGGTTTGAGTCTCTATTTTTAACACTATAAATGCCAAATTGAAAAATGTATTTTTGTATTTACTTGGATAATAAGTGACTTTAAATATTCTATTGATTTTCAATCCGTTTATTTTTGTTTCTTTGTTTTATATTTGGCATTCTACTTGAATCACTAATAATTTTACAACCAAAATAAATAACTCCTAAAATCAAAATACCAAAGACAAATATTTGACATCCAATAGTAAAACCCGGATAAAGCACTCCAAGCTTATGAAAAGGTATCCAATAAATTAAGGAAAATATGACATTAATAAATAAAAATGAATATACTTCAAACTTATCAGCTGATTTTGGTTGTAACAAGGGACCACTTTTTTGCTCATCAATATACTTTACAAAAGATTTCTTCAAATCCTTGATCCCCTGTTCATCTAAGTCTGAAGAATGGGTATCAAGCAAGAAACGCAACCGCCTTCCATGTTCATGATAAATATTGTTGGATGCTCCTCTCACAGCTATTAACTTTTTCATAGCTAATAGGTTAATTATCACAATTATTGTAATTAGAAGTAAATTTAATATTACTTGCTCTATTCCTACGTTTATTTTTGAGACTCCTAATAATAATGCAATACCGCCACCTAAAAATGATGCATAAAATTTCATTGCATTATACTTTTCCATTCTATCAATTTTATGAAACCTAAGTAAATAATCCATGGATGCCAAGATAATTAGTCGTCGCTCTTCCTTATCCTGAAATGATGGAGAAGATTTGGATTTAGATGAATTAGTCATATATACTTTTTATAAATATTAAAAAATTATATTCTACAAAAATCTTGCATAATATTACATAGTTTTTTAGTTTTTCTCAGGCTTCTGCCACCCTTCGATGGTTCTTTGTTTGGCTCGCGAAAGGGTTAATTTTTCGGCTTCTACATCTTTGGTAATGGTGCTTCCTGCGCCGATGGTTGCGCCTTTACCGATTGTCACCGGTGCAATAAGTTGTGAATCTGAACCAATAAAAACTTCGTCTTCTATGATGGTTTTAAATTTGTTAACACCATCATAGTTACAGGTTATTGTTCCAGCACCGATATTGCAGTTATCGCCTATTTCACAATCACCTAAATAGGTCAGGTGGCTGGCTTTGGAATTGTGCCCAATGGTTGTTTTTTTGGTTTCGACAAAGTTGCCAATTTTAGCTTTTGTAGCCACTTTTGTTCCTGGTCGTAATCGTGCAAAAGGACCGATATCGCAATCGCCTTGAGTGACTACCTCCTCTAGCATCGAGTGTGGTGCAATGCGCGTGCCTTTACCCAATGTACAGTTTTTGATGATGCAATAAGCCCCAATAGAGACATCATCGGCTATTTTGTTTTCTCCTTCTAATATAACACCTGCATCAATGCTTATGTCTTCACCGCAATCAACAAAACCCCGAATCTGCACACTGTCTGGATCGCGCATACTCACGCCCTGCAGCATCAGATTTTCACGCAGCATTTGTTGCTTTATGGCTTCATTTTTTGCCAATTGCACCCGATCATTTATGCCGTTTATTGTGCGTTGGTCTTCGACTTGAACTGCTTTAAAACTCTTATCTTCTTTATGCGCCAGTCCAATAATATCGGTCAAATAAAGTTCCCCTTGGGCATTATCGGTATTAATTTGTGCCAACCACTTTTTCATATTTTCCGCAGTCGTCATGATAATCCCCGAATTGACTTCATTAACTTGTCTTTGTTCGGGGCTGGCATCTTTTTCTTCGACAATGGCACTGATAAAACCATCCATATTTTTAATTATACGTCCATACCCAAATGGATTACTTACTTGTGCAGTCAACACGGCTGATGGGTATTTTAGCAATTGAGTCAAATCTTTTACTTGAATCAAGGGTGCATCACCAACTAGCACCAAGACTTTTGCATTATCATCAAGCAATGGTAAAGCACACTGAACCGCATGCCCTGTACCGTTTGGATTGACTTGTTCCACCCAATGAATTTCTTCACCGCTTAAATGGTGCTTGAGTTGTTTTCCTTGGTGACCATAAACCATAATGACTTTATCGGGATTGAGTGCATTACTGGTTTGTAAAATATGCTCAATAATGGTGCTGCCCGCAAAAGGGTGTAACACCTTAAGCTTTTTTGAATTCATTCGCGTGCCTTTGCCCGCTGCTAAAATAACAATATTAAGTGAGTCAACCATATTAAATTTTCGTTAAAAAAGAACCATTTTACACCAACTTTTAATCTTCAAAGATAAATTTGTTTCTTTGCCGTTCTAATCAGGTAGAATAGTGCAAAAATTTATTGAGATATTCATGTCATTAGACACTATTAGCACATTTAATTACCGAGTCTATTACGAACACACCGATGGCGGCGGCGTGGTCTATCACTCCCGATATTTGAACTTTTTTGAGCGTGCACGGACTGATTGGTTAAGGCAACGAAACATTATTCAATCAGATTTACAAAAGAAGCATAATATTATTTATGTCGTTACTGCTGCTAATATTCAATTTAAAAAACCCGCTCGGATGGATGATGCGTTAAAGGTATCATGCCACATGACAAAGATAAAAAGAGCAACAGTTGAATTTTACCAAGAAATGCACAACCAAGACGGTTTATTGCTGGCTACGGTCGAAATAAAAGCGGCAAGCCTTAAAGCCGATAGTTTTAAAGTTGTTGCCTTTCCACAATTATTAAAAGAGGATTTATTAAGTGAACCAAGATTTTAACTTTATAGAATTAATCATGAATGCCAGCTTGCCTGTTAAAGGCGTGATGTTCTTATTGGTATTGGCATCGATTTCATCGTGGTGGATTATTTTTGCCAAATGGATGAGCCTTAAAGCAGACAGCAAAAAAAGTAAAAAGTTTGAAGACACTTTTTGGTCAGGTGTTGATTTAAACCGTTTATACGACACCATAGTTAAAAAGAAAAAGAAACCCACAGGCATGGAACAAATATTTGAATCAGGATTTCGCGAATTTTTACGTTCGCGTAAAGCCTCGCAATCCGAGGTCAAAGCCACTGAATCTGCCGATAGAGCCATGCGTATTGCACTCAATAAAGAATTGGATGGACTTGAACGACACCTGCCCTTTTTAGCAACTATTGGTTCTATTAGTCCCTATATTGGTTTGCTTGGTACAGTTATTGGCATTATGATTTCCTTTCATGCCTTATCCAATGTCACCCAAGCCACCATAGCCTTAGTGGCTCCTGGAATCTCTGAGGCTCTAATTGCCACAGCCATGGGTTTGTTTGCAGCCATTCCTGCGGTTATTTTTTACAACAACTTCAACGCAAAAGTAGAACGATTGTATAGCTCTTATGATATTTTTAAAGAAGAGTTTTCGACAATCTTACACCGTCAAGCAGGAGGTTAAATCGTGAGAAGACGCAGAAAAGCCATGGCAGAGATTAATGTAGTGCCTTATATTGATGTCACCTTGGTTCTCCTTATTATCTTTATGATAACCACGCCTTTACTTAATTTAGGCGTTGAAGTGAGTTTGCCCGAGTCCAATGCCAACACCGTATCAATTGAAACCGAGCCAGTGATTATCAACATAGATAAAAATGGGCAATTTTTCTTAAGCAAGGGCGGAGAGTTTGAAGCCATTGATAAAACACAACTTGAAGTCAAATTAGCTGCTTTCTTACGCGCAGACAAAAAGCTGCCCGTATTAATTGGTGCAGACAGAAAAGTCGATTATGGTCGTGCTTACGAAGCTTTAGTGGTGGCACAAAAAGCTGGCGCATTGAAAGTTGGCTTAATTTCTGACCCTGTATCAATGGACAAATAACATTTTAACCCATGCTTGATACCCGAATAAAATTTCTTGCCAGTTTATATACGGCACTCTTGATTACAGCGGTTATTGGCTTGTTATTATTTGGCGGATTTCAGTTCAAATCAAAGCCGATTAAAGGGCAAACCATTCAAGCCATTATGGTTGATGTATCGCAATTGAATGTTAAACAGAGCAGTAAAAAACCAAAAAAAACAAGTAAACCTGTTAAAAAGAAAGAAGTCAAAAAACCAAAAGTCACGCCTGCAAAGAAACAAGCACCAAAAAAGGTTGTAAAAAAACAACCAAAACCAATAAAAAAGAAACCTGCAATTATTCCAAAAAAGGCAAAGCCAAAAATTGATACCAAAGCCTTAGAAAAAGAGCGCAAAGAACAACAAGAAAGAACGCGAAAGAAAAAAGCCTTAGAAAAGCGTAAGCGCGAAAATCAAAAAAAACTTGAAAAAGCTAAACGAGACCTTGAAGCACTTGCCAATAAAACAAAGAAACCAACAGAGACTAATATCCCTGTCACAACAGGCACAGTCAAAGGAAAATCTGAAGCTGACAAAAGAAACGAACTCATGTCATTGTGGATAAATGCCGTGCAAACTGCCGTTTACCAGCAATGGAGCCAACCCGCCTCAACTCAACAAGACATGTTGTGCAAAGTTAAAGTGCGCCAAATTCCAGGTGGTGCTGTCATCAAAGCAACCATTGCTTCACCCTGTAACGCCAGTGAAATTGTCAAAAAGTCCATAGTTGATGCCATCATGAAAGCCGAACCACTGCCCTACAAAGGCTTCGAAAAGGTCTTTGACCGCAATGCCATCTTTACCTTCAAAGCCCAAGAATAATAAAAAAAGTTAGAGTTATTTTCCATGGTAAACCCCTTAAACTGGTTATTTTTCTATATCATTCTTTAATAATGTAGACACAACTTCTATCACAATTAATATCAATATATATATAATAGCAATCTTAGAATTTGATTCTAATAACATGCTTAGTAATGGTAAACCAAAAATTATCCAAACCCAACCAATATAACTTTTCATAATTATTCAACACACTTTGGGTTAAAGGAGTTAGTACCGAATGCTGCTAAGTTAAGCCGCTTTTGCACACTTGAAAACCGCATGAAACCTAGATATTTAGCGGTTTTATAAAATATCAAAACCATGCTAAAAACCCTTAACTTAGTGCCATTCGGGTCGGCACCCTTAATTCTTGATTTCATAATTTCCTCGGTCTTCCACGAGTATTATAACCCACTTTTATTTTTAGTTTAGATTCAATTTGCGACTTAAATTTATTGTTACCAAGAGGTGTTCCTGTTTGTGCACAGTTTCTAATATCAGTGAGAACTTTTTCATCCAAATGTTCTAAAAATAAATCGCGGTAATTTTCTTGTTGTTTCTTTCTGCTCCTTGCTAATCCTTTGTAACTTCTGTGTTCTGAAATCACGGGGTCAAAAGCACCTCTTACATTGGAATGATAACTTGACCATTGATAATCTTGCGGTACTTTTACCATATCTGCTCTAATAGGGTTCATCTCGATATAACGCATACAAGCCAAAACATAGACTTCATCAGCAACCAAAGAACTTTTAAAACGACCCTCCCACAATGTGCCTGTTCTTTTGTATTTGGAATTCATATATGGAACGTAAAATCGCCCAACTTGTTGCATCATTTGACTGATGCCATTGGTTGTATCTGCTGTGGCTAAAAGATGAATGTGGTTTGTCATCAAAACATAAGCATGAATCTTTACCCCTTGTTTAGTTGCTGCTTCATTTAAAATCGTTAAGTACTTGCGATAATCTTCTTCTTCAAAAAAGACAGCTTCTTTATTGTTGCCACGTTGTATAACGTGGTTGGCAACACCTGCAACTAAAAATCGTGGTTTTCTTGGCATGATTGGATCCTAAAAAAACAGTATTATATCATAGTATGCATTAAAAGGGTACTGACCCCTATAGTTGGTTCCTATAGTTCTACTTTTATAATTGAGAAGTCTTTTTTCTTTTTTGTTTCGTATAAGTGCATTGTTAACTTATTTTCTTGTTCAACTAATTCAATCAAATGTTTTGCAGCCGGATTAAAAATCACATCAATTGCCAAAAAACAAGAACTAACTTGCACTCCAGCATTTGATACACTATTAGGTTTATAGTTCCAAATAGGGCTAATATCATCTTTTTGATGTATTAAATATGCTCCAACAAAAGGAACAAGCCATAACAGTAATAATAAACTTATTACTCTTTTTTTCGGTTTAACCCACGCAATTATTTCAGCTGTCATAATTGAATTAATTAAAAAATAAACAATTGAAATAATAAGACTTATTACGATAATAGTATTAATTTGCATAGAAATCATTGTTTTCAATAGCTAAATTATTGAGGCAAATCTATATTTTACAAGTCCTAAAACCGCTCCAGTTTAAGGGGTCAGTACCCTTTTAAGCGATTCCATGCTATAATACCTTCTTTTGAAGATAAAAACATGCCAAGAAAACCAAGATTTTTTGTTGCAGGAGTTGCCAACCACGTTATAAAGGGTACTGCTCTCAAAGGCTATATTCCAGAAGAATTTCCTGACATATTGTAACGATTGGGTCTCAACAACGACACCTGGCTGAATCAAATCCAATATTTCGATAAATGGTATTACAAGGCTATTATGATTTACGTCCCTGTAAATCCACTGCGTGCCGCCTTCGGCGTTCAAATTTGATCCAGTCTAATTTAGTGGAACGGTGGATAATCTAAAAAAATACTGTAAAAACCTAAAACAGAAGTATATTAAAGGTTTTCCTAAGACTCCAAGCGTAAAAAGTGCTTAAAACTAGACTTAGAGTGGGATAAATCCCACTTACCAGATTGGCTTTGTTGGTTTACAGACTCAAAAAATCAGAGGTATATATAAAATCATGCTTGCTGAATCCGTGTCATAAATACCCTTAGCTTTTTATATTAACCTGAGCGTTACTCATTCACAAATCCACCAACCATTGTTCGTCTTTGACTTCTATGCCGAGTTTTTCGGCTTTTGTTAGTTTCGAGCCTGCGTTTTCGCCTGCGATGACTAGATCGGTGTTTTTGGAGACACTGCCGGTGACTTTGGCACCGAGTTTGAGCAGTTTGGCTTTGGCTGTGGCGCGGGTGAATTGTGATAATGAACCGGTTAAGACGATGGTTTTGCCGATTAGTGGTTGTTCCTTGGCACTTGGGGTTTGGATTTCATCCCATGTGATTCCAGCTTGCAGGAGTTGTTCGATAACGTGCCTGTTGTGTTCTTCGGCGAAAAAACTGGTGATTCTTTTTGCCACTATTGGACCTATATCGGGCAGTTCTTCGAGTTGTTCTGCTTTGATGGTTTTGAGGGCTTCTATTGATTTGAGTTGAGTTGCCAGTGTAAGAGCAGTGGCTTCGCCGACTTCACGGATGCCTAATGCATAGATAAACTTGTCAAGACTGGTGTGTTTGCTTTTTTCTATCGATTGCAAGAGGTTTAATGCTGATTTTTCACCCATGCGCTCGAGTTGGATGAGGTCATGTTTTTTGAGGTGAAATAAGTCCGCGGGTGTTTTAATTAAACCTTCATCAACCATTAATTCAACCAACTTATCGCCTAAACCGTCAATATCCAAGGCTTTGCGCGAGACAAAGTGGATAATTGCTTGTTTGCGTTGGGCATCGCAATACAGTCCTGCAGGACAGCGCAATACGGCTTCACCTTCGAGTTTAACTAGCTTTGTTTCACACACAGGGCAATGAGTTGGCATGTTAAATTGTTGGGAGTCTTTTGGTCTTTTTGATAACACCACTTTGACCACTTCTGGTATTACATCTCCTGCTCTGCGCACAAAAACGGTATCGCCTATGCGCACATCTTTGCGGCGGATTTCATCTTCGTTATGCAGTGTCGCGTTGGTGACAGTGACACCTCCAACCACTACGGGATGCAATCGGGCAACAGGAGTGATGCTGCCAGTACGTCCAACTTGCACATCAATGTTTTCGATTATGGTTGTGGCTTCTTCAGCAGGGAATTTATGTGCTGTTGCCCAACGCGGTGATTTGGTGACAAAACCGAGTTTTTTTTGTAAGGCTAAGTCATCTACCTTATAAACTACACCATCAATATCGTAATCAAGGGTTGGTCTTTTTTCACCAACCATTTGGTAAAATTGCATGCAGCCTTGTGCTCCGATAACAATTTGATTCAGAGGGTTAACGGCAATACCTAGAGTTTTGACCCAATCCAAGCTTTGGCTATGGGTTTTAAACTTTAAATCTTCTGAAACCACACCCAGAGAATAAGCATAAAAAGCTAAGGGTCTGCGAGCTGTTTTGCGCGGATCGAGTTGTCGCAAAGAACCTGCAGCGGCATTGCGTGGATTGGCAAAGGATTTTTCGCCTTTGATTTCGGCTTGTCGGTTATAACGCTCAAAACCACTTCGCGTCATAATAACTTCACCACGAACTTCGAGTTTGTGTGGAATATTTTCACCGCGCAACTTCAATGGTACGGCTTTAATGGTTTTGACATTGGCGGTTATGTCCTCACCTGTATTGCCATCACCTCGTGTAGCGGCTTGAAATAATTGACCTTCAAGGTAGGTGATACTCACGGCTAATCCATCAAGCTTGGGTTCGGCAGCATAGCAAATCGGCGAAACCCCCGATAATTCTGTTAGCCTCTCATCAAATTCTTTTAATTCTTGTTCTGTAAAGACATTGCCCAAGGACAACATTGGCATTTCATGTTTGATTTGTTTAAAACCATCTAAAGGTTTATCGCCAACACGTTGAGTTGGTGAATCTGGTGTAATTAAATCTGGGTGTGCTTTTTCTATTGCTAAGAGCTTTTTGTACAACTCATCGTATTGTGAGTCGCTTATAGTCGGTTCATCAAGCACATAATATTGGTAGGCATAGTCATTAAGTTGTTTTCTTATGACCTGAATTTCGGCATTAATGGACGGCATCGTGATCGAATTGTCGCATTTCTTCACGCATGGAAGCGATACGTTGACGTGTAAATAAATGGTGATTCTCATCGGTTAATTTACCGCCCAAAATATCGGCAATGCGTTCTCCCACGGGAAACATGCTGTCCCACATATCAAGCGCTGGCAGTACACCAGGTAATGTCATAATCATGACCAATCCTGTTGTGCGCATATCGGGTTGGAAAATCCCTGGTTTGAGCATATTGGCAACCATAAAGACCAATTGTTTATTGGTGCCAAAGCCGTTAAAACGGTAGTATAAATTATCGGCTCCAAATTCCAACCCCACTTGTTCGGCGGCTTTTTGAATTAAGTGCCAGTCAAATTGTTGGCCTTCTTTGGCATGTAAAAACAAGGTGACAATCTTTTCTTTTTTTCCTTGGTTTTGTGCTTCTTGCTGTTGGTGTGCTTGATGGGCTTCATCAATTGACAAGCTGCGCTTTTTACGAGGCAACTCATTGGGGCTTACTTTTGGGTACTCACCAGTTAAATTAGGTTCTGTTGAATTAAAGACATCTTCACTTTGATCTTTTTTGCGCGTGCCAAAATAATAGATTAAACCCAGTATAACGGCTCCAATTGCTAATATGATTAATCGTAATTCGGTCATAATTCAAAAAGTCTGATGATTGTTGCTATTTTATTCGTGTTTGGCTAATTCTACCAACCTTTTTTTAGCTTTTATCGTACGTTGGTGATTTTCACCAAAAGCTTGGGTTAACCTCTTTATACTTAATTCAAGCAGTGGCTTAGCTTGCTTATAACGTTTCATTTTCAAAAGGAGCTCACCATAATTACCTATCATTATTGGATAATAGATGTGTTCTTTGCCCAGTGATACATTAATATTATCAATTAATTGTGAAAATATTTTATCAGATTCTTGGTATTTAGATTGCTTCATTAACAACATTGCCAAATTGTTTTGTAAACTTATTAATCCAGGCCCAGTTGTCACGCCATCCATTTTATACTTATTTAATGTTGACCTATAGATTTTTTCAGCTTCTGCTAATTTCCCCAAATCTTCTAATAAATACGCTCTCATATTGTTAACTTCTAGTGTTCTTTTGTGTGTCAAACCCAAAGATTTTTCTAGTTTTTTAGTCAATTCTAAAGAGAAAGAATCTGCCTCTTGCAGTTTCTTTTGTTCAATAATTATTGCCAGTAGATTAGATTGAGATACCAAGGTACTTAAATGATTTTCACCTAATACTTCTTGCTTTATTTTGATAATTTTCTTAAACAATTTTTCTGCTTCAGCTAAATTACCCAATCCTCTTTCAACAGTTGCTAAGTTATTAAATAAAGTCAATGTTTTGGGGTGTTTCATTCCATAAGCTTTAATGCTTGAGTCTTTTAACTTTTCATAGATGTGTTTAGATTTTTTGAAATCTCCCATTTTATCTAAAATCATTGCTTTAGAACTTAAGGCATTATGTAGAACTTTATCATCAACATTAGGAGTATTATACAACTCGTCAAGTGTACTAGTTATGAGAGCCAAACCACTCTCTAATTTTCCGCTGGAAAATAGTGAATTTGATAGCTCCACTTGCAGAAAACTTATACGCTGTTTATCAAACTCATGTGATTTAACAAGTCTTTCTAAATACTTTATATTTTTTTCAAATTTATTTTCATAAATATTTATGCCAGATTGAAACATAACAAGGTTAAATTTATGTGTTTTTTGAAATTCTAATGATTTTATTTCTGGAATCACTTTTTTAATCTTTAACATTTGTTTTTTTACCTTATCAATCTGACCCAAACTAAAATACACACCAATAATGGTTTCTCTAATCTTAACTTCAACTTCAAACTCATTTTTCAATTCTGACTTCAAAGTGTTTTCAGCATTATCAATCACTTGTAACAAGGTTAACTTTTCACCGTATATTTTCTCAGGGTCTGCCGATGCAAATAATTCGTTTATAAATTCAATCGTTTTTTGACTGGTTTTTTCATTAGTCTGAGCAATATGTCGTGCATTTTGTTCTTTGATAGCCAGACTATCCGCTAATGCTCGTGCTTTTTGTTCTTTAAATGCAAAAGATACAGCAAAAACCAGACCCAAAATCAAACCCAAAACTGCCAAAGCGGCACCGGTAACAATGGCTTTGTGTTGCTTTGCCAAATGCTTGAGTGAATACCAGAGGCTTTGCTGTTTGACACTGATGCCTTCGCCTTTTATCCAGTTGTCTAAATCGTTTTTGAAATCTCGAGGAGATTGGTAGCGTGCCTCAGGACTTTTTTCTATAGCGTGGTGAACGATGGTGGCAAGGTTTGCATCGACTTTGTGGTTTTGAGTGGTGAGCTTTTTGGGTAAGTCTTCGATAATTTGACTAATGGCGGCAAATATCTTGCCTGCATCCACTTGATAAGGCAAAGAATCCGATAAAAGTTGGTATAAAACTACACCTAGAGAATACACATCGGCTCGCGTGTCTAAATCGTCATTACCACTGACTTGTTCGGGACTCATATAGGCTAATGTCCCTACAATTTCTCCCGTTTTGGTTAATTGTGCAAGCTGTTGTGTGCTGTTATTTGTGGCAAGTGCGATACCAAAATCAAGTAATTTAACCTCGCCTTGCTCATTAACTAGGATGTTTTCAGGCTTTATATCACGGTGGACGATACCTTTATTGTGTGCATATTGCACGGCATCTAACACCTGTTTAAATAACTCTATAATTGTTTTAAAATCTAATTGTTTATCTTTACAGTATTGATGAATAGTTTTGCCATTGACATATTCCATGACAATATAAGGCAAGTTGTCCTTTTCGATCATGCCTGTTTTATCTATATGAGCGATATTGTTGTGAGAAAGCCGTGAAAGAAGGCGGCTTTCATGAGTAAAACGATGCATTTGTTCTGCAGTCAAAAAAATCATTGGGATTTTAATGGCTACTTTTTTGTTACTATTTATTTCATTAGCAAGAAACACCTGACCACTGGCACCAGAGCCTATTTTTTTTAATAATTGATAACCTTCTATTTCTGGCAAATGCGTCTGGTACTTTTCAAACTCAGCCACCTTATCATCTGAAAACATATCTAACCAATCAAGATTTTCAGGATAGTCATGCTTAAATTTAACAATAAGAACTTCCTTTACTTGTTGGTTTTGGGCAGCACTAATATTTTGTAAGGCCTTAATGATTTCTTCTGTTTTTATCCCCATGACTTTTTTAATATTTTATTGTATCCCTTTAATTCTATCACAGCTAGAGTAATATTTGATGTGCAAAGCTATCTAATTTTTGCTTTTGTTTTTTCCACTGTGGGTTTAGTTTTAATTGTAGCTGATGAAAACCTTTTTGGTGGTTTTGATGAATAAGATGACATAATTCATGCAAAATAACATAGTCGATACAATCTATTGGTGTTTTAATCAAGTTGGTATTATAAGTGATAACTCGAGCAGAGGAACAGCTGCCCCAACGCGCCTTCATGAGTCGAACTTTTACCTCTTTAATTTTTGGAAACCCGTGAAATTGGGCAAAATACTGTGTTCTTTGTGCTAAGTCGTTCAGTGCTTGTTGTTTATACCACTTATCTAATATATTTTTGACAGAAGTATTACGACGGTAATAAATAAGTAAATTATCTTCTTGCAACTCTACACGTGAAAAGGTAGTAATTGTTAATTTTATCCTATACTGCCTTCCTCTATACCAATGTAACTCTCCCTCTTTATATATTGCAGGCTGATGCTTACATTTTTTTTCTCTTTGACTCAATTTGTCCAATAACCACCGTTTTTTGCTGGTAAGAAAATTCTTTATGTCTTTTTCTTTAGTGGCAAATGGGACACTGACTTGCAGAATTCCATCTTTTTTGATTTGCATAGACAAACTGAATTTTCTCTTTTTAGAACGAACCAATAAATAATCAATAACCTTATCCTCTAAAGTTATTGATTCTTTTGATTTGACTCGCGAGCTAGACAAGTTTTAATTGATTACAGGTGACCAAGAGGGTTCACGTATGTGTCCATTTGAGATAATAAGTTGATTTTTTGTTGTGCCATCAAGACTGGTTGATATCAAAATACCCTGGCCCTTTTTGTTTTTTGTCGCGTAAAGAACCATGTTATCATTGGGGGCAAAAGTAGGGGTTTCATCCAAAGGACCATCACTAATTAGTTGACTGGTTTCAGATTTATTGTGCCTTAAGGCAATTCTGTAGTCATTCTTGTTGCCTTGTACGTAACAAATATACTTACCATCAGAAGAATAACTTCCACCCGCATTGTAATCGCCCTCAAAGGTTAGTCGTTTGGTTGTTAAGTCAGACAATAGGACTTGATAAAGGTTTGGCTTGCCACCACGATCGGAGGTAAAAATCAGGCTTTTACCATCTGGTGCCCAGTTGGCACCTGTATCAATAGCCCAGTTTTTAGTCACTTGGGTGAGTTGTTTGGTCATTATATCCATTAAATAAATTTCAGCATTACCTGATTTGGATAAAGTTAAGGCGAGCTTTGTGCCATCTGGTGAAAACGATGGGCCACTATTAATGCCCTTGAAGTGGCTCATTAATTCACGTTTGCCTGTAGCTAAGTTTTGAATATAAATGGCTGAATTTCCTCGTTCAAAAGAAACATAGGCAATTTTATCCCCTCGTGGAGACCATTTGGGTGAAAGCAAGGGTTGTTGCGATGTCACTAGGGCTTGTGAATTCTTTCCATCTGCATCGGCAACCAGCAATTGGTATTCAACCCCTCCAGTAATTTGTGTGGCTGTGACATAGGCTATTTTTGTTGAAAAGATGCCTTTAATTCCTGTAATCTCTTCATAGATTTTGTCCGCTAAATAATGCCCTGCCGAGCGAAATTCTCCTTCTCGTACTGGCAATACCAATGACATCATTTGCTTTTGATCGGTTACTGAGAACAATTTAAGAGAAACTTCATATCGTCCTTCGCCCACTGTTTTAATCGAGCCTATGGTTAAATATTGTGCATTGAGCAAGCGCCACGTAGAGTATTTTATTACATTGGCTGCTTTGGGCTGTTCTATCAATTGTTGTTTTTCCAATGCGCTAAATTGACCCGATAAAGATAAATCATCGGCAATAACTTTTGAAATTTTGGTTAACTCTAATGCATTGTTGGCAAAGGGCAAAACGGCTATTGAAATAGCATTTTTACTGTTTTTCACAATAGTAATTTCAACTTCCGCCTGTATTGAAAAGCTTACAATAAAGCCCAGTAAGATAAATATTTTTTTCATAGTAATCCTATTAAAAGTCGTTGATTGGTATTGGGGTATTATACCGCAGGGATAATATATACGAGTTTGTTTTTAGTTAAAAGTTTCATTCTTTATTTTTTTTTAATTGCACACTTAAAAAACCCATAAGTGAGCAGAAAAAAATCAGTGCAAACATGGGCAAAGGTGTGTCGTTATGCAATAAGGATAAAACAACACCAATAAGGGCTCCAAACAGGTATTGTGAAGAACCAACAACAGCGGTTGCGGCGCCACTATTTTTAGGGAAATAATGCATATAACTGGACATATTATTGGGAGCAATTAAACCAAATGAACCAATTACAACCATCAATAACACCACTGTCAAAGGCAGACTTACTGCCTGTAAAAAAACAGATGACAATAAAAATGCAGAGGCGCAAACCTGTAAAATCAAACCCATTTTTAATATTTTAACCGGCTGCCAATAATCCAATAAATAATGATTAATACGGTTGCATACCATCATACTCAGGATGTTTAAAGCAAACAACCAAGCAAATTTTGATTCAAGAACATCAAAATATTCTATGTATAAAAATGACACTTCAGTCAAAAATGCAAACATGGATGCTGCAACAAAACTGCTGCTCAATAAAAAGGGCAAAGCTCGATTATTGTTCAGTATGTGCCAATAATTAATAAAAACTTGCCTAAATGAATGCGGCTCAAATCCCGCAACAATGCGTAACTTTTTAGTTTCAGGCACCAGTGTAACGATGACAATAATTTGAACAAAGGCATAGACGGCTAACAACACAAAAATAGCTTGCCAATTAAAGGCAAGTAACAATAGAGAACCAATAGATGGTGCAATTAATGGTGCAATCATCATAATAAGTCCAATTAATGTAAAGATTTTTGCCGCATCTTTGCCATCGTATAAATCACGCACAATTGCCGCGCAGATAACTAACCCAAAGCCACCACCAAAAGCCTGAATAAATCGCAGCACCCACAATTGTTCAACACTTTGAGCGAAGACAACCGCCAAACTTGCCACAAGAAAAACACTCATGCCAATGATTCCTATCCATTTGCGTCCGTAATTGTCGGATATTGGACCTCCAGATAACTGCCCAAGAGCAAAACCAATAAGGTAAAGAGGAATTGATAATTCAATGAGATGTATATTTACCGAGAAAAACGCAGCCATGGTTGGAATAGCTGGCAAATACGTGTCTATTGCAAAAGGGGATAGCGCAATAATTAAAGCAAGAACGGGGGCCAGTTTTTTTGCGGGATAATGTTTTTTATAAACGCTTAAATAGCGGTTGTACATTATTCCAACAATGAATAGAGTTTTGTCATGACATTATCGGCTAAAAAACTTTTAGCTACAGAACCATCAACTTTTGCAAATTTAACTTGCACAACCTTCCCTGATTGAGAACACGTTAAGGCAAAATCTCCCGAATAGTCGGTATAATATTTATCACGAGTAAAGAGCTTTTTCAGAAAGCCTGCCTTTTCACGTTCTCGTGCATCTTGGTCATCATAACTCAAAACAACTTTACATAAATCCTCGTCCGTTTCCTTAATCGTCCAATTATCCAATTCAACAGATGTCATTGCCGTCCATACTTCACTTTGGTCTTTCAAAACAGTAAGCAATGGAAAACCTTTAATGTTCTCAATTCGCAGAATCCCTTTTTCTGATTGTTTTGTTCTTATTGGCATATCAGGTGGTGCAATGTCTACGCCTTTTGCAAAAACCTCTCCCCCCTTTGCTGGAGGAATAGCCAAAGTCGAAGTGGAGTTTGGTTTATCAACACCCTCAGGAATCTTCAATTCTGGTGCAACTTCCGCCTTTAAATAAGGCTCTTGTGTTTTTACGTATTTACAACTGCTTAAAACAACAGTCATTACTGCCAATAATAGTATTTTTTTCATAAATTTGAATAATCTTTTTTAATTTTTAAAATTTCGTTTTTGGTGTTCATTTTCTTACCATCGAACCAGACTAATGGCAATCTTATACCCCTATCAATCAACCCCGCTTCATGCATTAAGTGCTTCACTGGAATTGGATTGGGTTGACATGATAACACTTTATATAAATTATCAAGACTAGAATTTAGCTTTTTTGCTGAAATTGTATCGCCTAACGCCATAAAATTACAGATTTTTACCAGCATTTGTGGTCTCACATTGCTTGCGACACTAATAACTCCCATTGCTCCTTGATCCATTGAATCAACAAAAGTGTCATCACAGCCTGACATAATAGTAAATTCACTTAAGTCAATGCTCTTAACTAACTCGGTGATTCTTCCTGCATCTGGCGAGGCTTCCTTAACTCCAATAATTCGACCGTTCAAAGCAAGCCTTTTGCAGGTTTTTGGTAACAAATCATTTTGTGTACGACTCGGAACATTATACAGTATCATCGGCAAATCAGAATTGTCCGCCACTTTGTTAAAATGTTGGTATAGCCCTTCCTGAGTTGTCCTCAAATAGTAAGGAGTCACCACCAATGTGGCTTGTGCACCTAACTCATAAGCTATTTTATTCCGAGCAATGACTTTATCCGCTGCAATACTTCCTGTTTGAGCAATGACTGCTGTATTTGTACCACTGCATTGCTCAACCGCTGCTGACAATAACTGCACAAACTCATCATCTCTCAACACGGCAGATTCTCCTGTTGTACCTGCCACAACAACCGCTTTAACTTTTGCCGCAATTTGTTTTCGCAACAGATGTTTCCATTTTTCAAGGTGAATTTCACCCTGCTTATTCATGGGTGTTACCAGAGCAGTCATGCAACCGTTTAAATCTTTTGCAGTTAAATTGGACATTGTTCTTCAAATAAGATAATGTTGGCATTCTATAATAATTCGAGTTAAGAAATGATTAAGATTGGTGAAAAAATTAAAGATTTCGATATTTTACTCACGGGTAACAAACAGGCAAAACTATCCGATTACTTGGGGAAATATCTTGTTTTATACTTTTACCCCAAAGCAAGCACACCAGGTTGCACCACCGAAAGCTGCGATTTTACCGAATTGCAGCCGCAATTTTCTGATAAAAACACGCAAATATTAGGTGTCTCAAAAGACACCCTCAAACGCCAAGAGAATTTTAAAGCCAAATACAATTTCACTTTTGATTTAATCGCTGATGAATCCCAAGAAGTGTGCAATTATTTTGGTGTTATTCAAGAAAAGAAGAATTACGGCAGAACTTATATGGGCATTGTGCGCTCAACTTTTATTATTGACCCAAAAGGTATTTTAATCAAAGAATGGCGCAACTTAAGAGTCAAAGGACATGCTCAAGAGGTGTTTGAGTTTATTGAAAATTTGAGCTAAGCCAAACTACTCTTCTTCATCCCTGCCCAAACCAGGCCCAAGCTCCCATGCATCGGCATCAACCACTTCACGGTAGGCATGCCAGCTGGCGTGCCCTACAATTGGCAATAGAAAAGCAAAACCTATAAAGAAAGTGGCAATACCTATCAAAATTAACACGACAATCAAAATCCCCCAATAAATCATCACCATTTTATTTCTTAATACCGCACTAATTGAGGTCAGAATCGCAGTAATGGCATCAACTTTTCTATCCATTAACATGGGAATAGAAAAAGCACCAAAGGTAAAAATCAGAGTCGCAAAAATCGCTCCAACGGCAGAGCCAATACTCAAAAATTTAACCCAATCCATAAATTCCATATGAGAAATAGAAGGAAAGAAGATATGCACCATACTGGCAGAACGCGCCCAGATAAGAAAAATAATCAAGAAAACAAAAGACAAAACCAATTCATCACTTAAGTTTTTCTTGCCTTCTTTCAAACAACGCAAAAACTCTGGTGTTACTCCATTTTCAAGTTGTCTGCTCATTGAATATAAGCCAATTCCTATAGCTGGACCCATAAAAAAGAATCCCGCAACCAAGGCTATTGAGAGCACGATTGAGCTAGCCGAATAAGCAACATAGGTTATGATGATGGAAATGAACATCATCACAATGCCATAAGTCAGGCTCAATTTTTTGACTTTTTTAAAGTCTGCAAAGCCTTTTTTCAACCAACGCAATGGTGCATCCATACCAACAGTTCGCACTGGAGCGACCATTGGTTTGATATACTCCTTGTCTTTTTTCTCATCTTTTTTTGTAGTACCTAAGTTCTCTGACATAAATTAACCCTCTATTTACTTCAATTCTAACAAAAAACAAAAATAATTCCAAATCATAAGTAACAAAATAAATACTTGACCGTTATCAAGTTAAACTAACAAACAGAGAAAAAACATGAAAAAAACACTTATAACTTTATTATTAATCTTTACCATCACAGCAGCCAATGCCCAATCTTTTGTCAGCCAAATCCGTCATGAACTGGGAACAAAACCAGAGGTCAATATCAATATTGGCACGTGGTTTGTTAAACTATTGATGAAAATTGCCGATGAAGATGACCCAGAGGTAAAAGCCTTGATGGATGGTCTAAAGCGCATTAAAGTGACTGTTTTTGATCTTGGAAAAACCCACAAAAACAATCGACTCAATTCAATAATTGATAATAAAATCGAACAATTATCCGTCAAAGGTTATGAACAACTCGTCAGCATAAGAGATGGCGATGAACGAGTCTATATTGTTGCTAAAGTCAAAGGTGAATTATTACAAGATGCCATGATAATAGCCTATGAAAAAGGCGATGAACTTGCTATTATCAGCCTCAAAGGCGATGTCAACCTCAAACAACTTGCGATAATATCCGATGAATACGATGTGGATGTCGAAGATGCTTTAGGTATTTAACAAAATACTCTTATAAGGGAGTCTATTCTGGACTCCTTTTAACTGAACTTTATATCAAACTCAAATTTTCCCAACTTCATACCATTTTCTTAACCACCTGTCCACAGGATAAAGAATCTTGTAAAAAGCAGGCACAACCAATAAAGCTAATATTGTCGAGCTGATTAAGCCACCGATAACCGATAATGACATGGGAGAATTCATTTCATGACCAGCACCACTTCCAAAAGCCAACGGCATCATGGCTCCCACCATGGCAAATGTTGTCATTAAAATCGGGCGCAACCTTTTTTCACCTGCATGAATAAGCGCATCATCCACCGATTCGCCTTGCTTAATCGCACGGTTGGCGAAATCCACCACTAAAATGGCATTTTTACCGACCATTCCAAGCAACAAAATAATACCTATCATAACAAATAGTGAGAAGTTATTGCCGCTTAATCCCAGTGCAGTTATAACACCAGTAAATGCCAGTGGCATGGTTATCATGATGATAATCGGTTGAATTATTGACTCATACAAAGCCGCTAAAATCAGATAAATAAGGATAACAGCGAGTCCAACCGCCATGCTAAAGGCTTGTGCTGTTTGTTGCATGCGCTCGACATCGCCATCATAAACATAGGCATAGCCTTCGGGTAATAATTCACCAATATTTTCATCCACAAATGCCACAACTGAATTCAATGGTGTGTTGACTATGTTGGCGCTAATTAATACCTTTCTTTGCCTGTCGTATCTATTGACCGAAGTGATAGAACTGCTCTTTTCAACGCTAATTAACCCATCAAGAAAAACAAATTCTCCACTTGGTGTGCGAATTTGTATTTTTTTTAAATTATCCAAATTTGCTCGGTTTGCATCGTCATAACGTAAAGTAATATCGTATTCTCTGCCCTTATCTTCAAAATTGGCAATTTTTATGTCACTCGAATAGCTCGCATTAAGTACAGCAGCAATCTGTTGAGCGGTAATGCCAACTCGTGCTGCATTTTGTCTTTTGATGCTTATATCTACCTCGGGTTGACCCAACTCGTAATCGCTATCAATATCAACCACACCACCAAAAGTGCTTAACATGTTTTCAACTTTTTTACCGATGGTGTTAAGCTTTTCGAGACTCTCTCCTGTTATAACAATCTGCAAAGGCTTATTATTGCCACCCGTATCAACATCAGGAAGTGATTCGACAGTGACTTTTAAATGCTCTAGTTTATTAAATTTCTCACGGAATTTGCCAATGATATCCTTTTGCCCAAGCTCGCGTTGTTCTATGGGTTTTAGTTTGGCATAAATAATGGCTTTATGGGTTTCCTTCGCTTTGGTGTAACCAATGGAAAAAGTGGTGTATTCCAACATGTTACCGGACTCAAGTGCCTTAATTAGTGGTGCTAATTGTTTTTTCATGGATGCTATAGTTGTTCCCACTTTGGCTTTGACTACCACGCGAAATTCGCTGTTGTCTTGTTCTGGCACAAAGTCCATACCGACATTGGTGAATATTTTACTGGATAATATTAACAAGGTAAAAGTCACCAGAACAGTGATGTATTTAAAGCGAATTAAAGGCTTGAGCAGTTTGACATACCCCTTATCCAAAGCCACAAAATATTTTTCTGTCATCTTATGAAATTTGGTTTCTTTGTGACGTAAGACTCGTGCCCCAACGGTGGGAATAAGCATAATGGCCACCAAATAGGACAAGACAATACCCGAGGCAACCGTCATCGCAAAGGCGTTGAAAAATTTACCAACGATGCCACTCATAAATGCCACAGGGATAAACACAGCCAATAACATGGCAGATATCGCCAGCAAAGAAAAGGCGATTTCGTGCACACCTTCATAAGTGGCTTTAAACGAATCCATGCCTGCTTCCATCTTTTTACTGATGTTTTCAATCACCACGATGGCATCATCAATAAAAATCCCGATGGCCAGCGTCAAACCAATCAAGGTTAATTTATTTATTAACCCTGCTAGATATTACCGCTCAATTTATGCAGCATAAGAAATTTTAGGATGCTTAAAATAAGATATCACTCTTTGCGGTTGATTTTGTATATCCGTCATGTGTTTTTGCATCTTAATTT
>JALSLV010000046.1 GCA_026988115.1 Lysobacterales bacterium
GAGAAAAAGTCGCTTGTGATGGTAGTTGTTGTATTTTCTCATAACCACATAAACGTCGAAGTGACAAATCAGACCTTAATCGCTCTATGAGTATTTCTGTTGTTGCCATATTATAAACGGCTTTGGCAAGAAAACATCGAGCCAACGCCATGCGAGACTTTGTTGGACGACAAGCTCGTTTTCCAATGTAGGGAATATATGAATCTATTTGTGAAATTTCTAGAACTTCGATAAATTTCTGTTGAAGCTTTGTCAAAAAGCCAAGCTCTTGTTTGATGTGTGGGAATAAACTTGTTTGAAAATGAAGTTGTATGTTGTATAATTTGTTAAGTGTCTGATGCATGATATATAGCTTGTTTTTGTAGACTACTATTATATCAAATTATTATCAGGCACATTTTTTTTAATTGCTATATTCAGCAAATAAATCAGGTTATTTTTTTAATTATGAATATGGCTCTCTAAAGTTATAATTAAATACCCTCAACTGACTTCAAACCTAAAAACTCAACAAAAGGTAAAAAGTCTCTGTCAGAAAATAAAAGCTGAATATTGTTTTCGATACAGTAAGTGGCAATAATTGTATCAATGGTTTTTCTTACTGTTATGCCTCTTTTTCTCAGTGCTCTGTAATTATCGACACTTTTAATGGCTAGTGTTTTATTGGAAAGCTGAAGTACTGGTATAACCGTTAATAGTTGTTTGGCTTTTTTGTACTCTTTGTCCCCTCTAAATCCTTGTAGAACTTCTGTGAGAATATGATCACCAATTACAACGGGACTTATTCCTAGAATGGCATCTAAATAAGCCACTTCTTTGTTTTCTGTGCCATTAAAATAGTCAATCCACACACTTGAATCTACCATAAGCATTAGTCTGATCTCATTCTATCTAAATCATCATCCCATTTTAATTGACCTTTAAACTGTTTAATCTCACCCTGTTTTTTTAAGCTAAGTAAGGTCTTAAGCCCCAATTCAACAGCTTCTTTTTTTGTTTTCAATCCCGTAATTTGGAGCACATCAACCATTAACTTATCATCAATCACAATATTTGTTCTCATTTTAGCACCCATGTGTATATTTTTTAATATATTTACACATTGTAATGTTAAATTTTAAATAGAACAAGAAATTCAACAAAAAAAAGCCCATGAGTTTTAACTTATGGGCTTTTCTTCCTTGGTTTAACAAGTCCTTATGAGCGAATTCCTTTTCGTTTTAGGGAGCTTCTAGTATTTGGGGCTGAGGAAATATTTTCATAAAGTGTTTGAGAGCGAGTCGAAGATGGAAGTTAATAGTAGAACTATTGACAACATTTTCGTCGAAGCTATCGAATGTTTTATGGAGATACTTACCAACCATCAAATAATAGAAGCACCCTATGATTTACTTCCCTGTTAATTCAATCGCATCACGGTTTTTTTCAACTGTTTTTAAGCCAATTCCTTTGACTTGTGTTAATGACTCAATTGTTTTGAAACGTCCATTGGCTTCACGATAATCCACTATCGCTTGGGCCTTTTTAGTGCCAACGCCATTTAACTCTTCTGCGATTGCTTCTGCTTGTGCTGTATTCACATTTACGGCAAAAAGCGATTGGCTGAATAAGGTTAATCCTGTGATGGCTGTTAATAATAATTTGTTCATGTTAATTCTCCATTTGATTTATAAAAAGTTATTGCGTCATTGCAATAACATGGTGCCCATTGTAGAGAATTTTTTAAATTTGAAAATCGGTAATATGCTTTATGTTTTTAGGAAATTCTTTAAAGGTTAAAGCATTATTCCTACAAATGCTCGTTATTTGTAGTCTTTAATGGCGTGGCTAATTTTTTCTAAACCGTCTTTTAATTTGGAAAGTGGGCAGGCGAGGTTTAAGCGTATGCAACCATCGGCATTACCGGCAAACATATCACCGCCTTCGAGTAACACGCCTGCTTTGCGTGCAAAAAATTCGGTAAGGTTTATGTCTTTTCCAAAATAGGCACTGATATTAACCCATGCCAAATAGGTGGATTGTGAGATTTGAAATATGGCTTTGGGTAGGTTTTGTTTTAAGTAACTGTCTAAATAGTCAAAATTGTTATCCAAATATTCGGTTAAGGCAAGCAACCAATCACCACCCTTTTCATAAGCAGCTTGCACACCAACTAAACTTAACGGATTAACAATTGGAAAATGCTCTTGTTGCCACTTTTCACGTAATTCATCATTAGGTATGATTAGATTAGCAAACATAAGACCAGCCAAATTAAAGGTTTTGCTGGCTGCCATGCACGTGATAATCTTATCCGAATCAGGGAATAAGGTTGCCAATGGGGTAAAGGTTTGCTCTTTTCGCAGCAAGTCACAATGGATTTCATCGGCAATAACAGTTACATTATTTTTAAAGCAAAGGGTTGCTAAACGCCTTAACTCTTCCCTATTCCAGACTCTTCCTGTTGGGTTGTGCGGGTTGCATAAAATAAAGACTGTAACTTTTTCATCCCGAGCTTTTTGTTCAAAATCATCAAAATCTATGCGGTAGTGGCCTTTATCACTTATTAGTTTTGAACAAACCAACCCTAAATTGTTGCCTTCAATCGCGTGCTTGAAAAATCCATAAGACGGTGTGTGAATGAGGACTTTTTCGTCTGGTTTACATAAATAGTTAAGCAAATCAAACAAGGCAGGGACAACACCAGAAGAATTAACTAAATGCTGTGGGTTGAAATCAAACTGATAACGGGATTTTGTCCAATTCAAAAAAGCTTGGGTGTATCTATCACCAGATAATTGTGTGTAGCCCAGTATTTGTTGATCAAGGCGTTGTTTTATGGCATTAATGATTTCAGGAGCAATAGCAAAATCCATGTCGGCTATCCACATCGACACTAAGTCTGCATCAGCACAGGCGCATTTTATATCTGGATTATCGCCAAACAAGTAGTCTCGAAAACCCTCAACACTCATGGCGTTTGTACCATGGCGATTAATTATTTTGTCAAAGTTATATTTCATGACAGTGATTTTACACTAGAAATTATTGCTTCTTCAAAAATCTTATGCGATTAATAAAATTCATTTGTAGTTAAGGCTGAAGGCTTTTATACTCTTAGGTCAAATAAAAAAAGAGTAGGTAACAATGAGCTTAACGAAAAAAATAATTATCTTTATGGTAGTTGGAGCAATAGTCGGGATTGCAATCAATTATTTTGGTTACAATAAAACACCTTTTGTTGAAACTTATTTAACTGGTGGGCTATTTAAAGTGGTTGGAAAATTATTCCTTAACGCTTTGCGCATGATGGTCGTGCCATTGGTATTTGTTTCGTTGTTTTGTGGAGCTGCTGCTTTGAGAGAACCTTCTCAATTGGGAAAACTGGGCGGTAAAACCCTATTATTCTATCTCTTTACTACAGCCATTGCCTTAACCATTGCTATCAGCATGGCGTATTTAATCAACCCTGGTTTGGGGTTTGATATTCCTAACGATTACCCAAAATACGTAGCAAAAGAGGCACCTTCTTTTGTTGATGTGCTTATTAATATGGTTCCAACCAATCCCATCAAAGCCATGGCCCAAGGTAATATGTTGCAAATTATCGTTTTCTCAATCTTGCTCGGACTAGCGGCAACGATGGCTGGTAAGCCAGGTGAAAAAATTATTGACTTCATGCAAAACATCAATGATGTGGTGATGAAGTTGGTTCATATTATTATGGAGTTTGCTCCTTATGCGGTATTTGCCTTAATCGCGATTGTCTTTGCTGACCTTGGAGCAAAAGCCATCGGCGATTTAGCCAAATACTTCTTTACTGTAATGCTGGTATTGATGATTCATGCCTTTATTGTGTATCCCACCTTATTATCCGTATTTGGGAAAATCAACCCAATAACCTTTTTGAAAAAAATCCAAACCGCAGTTGTCTTTGCCTTTGGTTCGGCTAGTTCCAATGCAACTATTCCTGTTACCTTAAGAACAGTAACTAAGAGAATGGGCGTGGACAAATCGGTTGCTTCTTTTACTATTCCTTTTGGTGCAACCATCAACATGGATGGTACCGCAATCATGCAAGGGGTTGCCACGGTATTTATCGCACAAGCCTTTGGGTTTGACTTAACTTTAGCACAACTTGGAACAGTTGTTTTGATGGCAACCATGGCATCTATTGGTACAGCAGGTGTTCCAGGTGTTGGTCTATTGATGTTAGCGGGTGTACTTGAACAAGTTGGCTTGCCTGTTGAGGCCATTGGTATTATTCTTGGCATTGATCGATTATTGGATATGACTCGAACAGCCGTTAATATCACCGGTGATGCCGCTGTAACATGCATAGTTGCTAAATCAGCAGGAAAGCTTGATGAAGAAGTCTTTAATGACCCTGAAGCTGGTATTATAGAAGAATAAATGTACTGCGAAAAGGGCAAAATTTGACTTTTACTAACTTATGTATCAAAATATACATAAGCTAGTAAGAGAAAAATTATGTCCGTTGTTAAAAGAACATTTTCATTGCCTGATGATGTCAGTGAATTATTGGATAAATCCATTCCAAATCAAGAGCGCTCCAAATTTATTGCATTGCTTATATCTGCTGCGCTTAAAAAGAACAAAATAAAAGCATTGGTCGATGCTATTGATAATACCGATAGGCAAAAGAAAGACATATCTATTATTGATGTTATCAGAAATATTAGGTTAGAAAGTGCCAATTAAGCTCGTACCAGATTCCAATGTATTCATGAAGTTGTTATTTGATGAGTTTGACTCTCATGAAGCTAAAGTCTTTTTCAAAACCTGCGCCTTATCCGAAACACAATTGTTAGCGCCAGAATTATTCAAATATGAAATTGCTGAAGTTACACGCTATTTCAACACACCATTAAGTAAAACTCTTGCGCTGTTTGATGCGCATCAACAATCCATTCTAACAGTCATTGCTCCTACTCAAGATATATGGTTACTCGCTGAAGAAATTACCCAAACAGGGCATCAAAAAAGTGGTTATCCAAGTATTTATGATAGCATTTACCATGCACTCGCCATTAAAGAAAATGCCACCTTCATTACCGCTGACAAAAGACATTTCAACAAATCAAAATCTTTTGGCCATATTCAATTACTTGAAGATTGGGAAAAGGTTTTTTCTGATTAAAAGAATAATCAATTAACATATAACTATTTTGGGTTTATAATGTCCATCCTTTCAAGGTGAGCGTATTTTCTCGCTTGCTGACATTATTCAAATGGTTAAATTATTATGACATCTTATGTTTTTGTCACTGGTGGCGTGGTTTCGTCATTAGGCAAAGGAATTGCAGCAGCCTCTTTGGCATCTTTGCTTGAATCGCGTGGTTTAAAAGTCACATTGATGAAGTTGGACCCTTACATCAATGTTGATCCAGGCACCATGAGTCCGTTTCAACACGGTGAGGTTTATGTCACCGAAGATGGGGCAGAAACCGATTTAGATTTAGGTCATTACGAACGTTATGTGCGCACCAAAATGGGGCGTAAAAACAATTTCACTACAGGTCAAATTTACGACGAAGTGATTCGCAAGGAACGCCGCGGTGATTATTTAGGCGGTACCGTTCAAGTGATTCCACACATCACCGACCACATCAAAGAGAAAATCAAACTTGCTGGCGTTGGCTACGATGTCATTATGGTCGAAATTGGAGGTACGGTGGGCGATATTGAGTCCTTGCCTTTTTTAGAAGCCATCCGTCAACTCGGTGTTGAGCAAGGAAAAACCAACTCCATGTTTGTGCACTTGACTTTAGTGCCTTATTTAGCAGCTGCTGGCGAATTAAAAACCAAACCCACGCAACATTCGGTTAAAGAACTGCGTTCAATCGGTATTCAACCCGATGTATTGCTGTGCCGTTCTGAACGAAAAGTTCCTGAACATGAGCGTAAAAAGATTTCATTGTTCACTAACGTCGCCGAAAAAGCTGTTATCAACATGGTGGATTTGGACAACATATACAAAATACCTGAAGTTTTAAGCCACGAAGGTTTTGATGATTTGGTGATTGAACAATTCAACCTAAAATGTGGCGAAGCCGATTTGGATGAATGGCGCAGAGTGATAAAAGCCGAAGAATCGGCTACCGAAATTATTACGGTAGCTATGGTTGGCAAATACTTAGACCACAGCGATGCTTATAAATCATTAAACGAAGCCATGCGTCATGCAGGCATCCCTAATAACGTAAAGGTAAAAATCCAAAACATCGATTCATCAAGCCTTGAAAGCGAAGAAGGGCTATCGCAATTGAGGCAAATCGATGCTATTTTGGTACCTGGAGGATTTGGTAACCGAGGTTTTGAAGGCAAAATTAAAGCGGTGCAATACGCCCGCGAAAACAAAGTGCCTTATTTAGGCATCTGTTATGGAATGCATGCCGTTGTGATTGAGTATGCGCGCAATGTTTGCGGGTTGGATGATGCCAACACCACCGAAAATGACATTAAAACACCGCATCCTGTGATTGCCTTAATTACCCAATGGCAAGACGAGCTTGGCCAAGTTGAAATTCGAGATAAAGACTCGGATTTGGGTGGTACCATGCGACTGGGTGCACAAAAATCATTATTAGCCAAAGGTTCATTGGTCAATAGAGTTTATGATGCTGAGACCATAACTGAACGTCACCGCCACCGATACGAATTTAACAATGCATACCGTGACATATTGCAAACAAATGGTTTACAATTGAGTGCCACTTCAGAGGATGGAGAATTAATCGAAATGGTTGAATTGCCTCAAGACCAACACCCGTGGTTTGTTGCTTGTCAATTTCACCCTGAGTTTACCTCCACACCAAGAGATGGGCATCCGCTGTTTGCAAAATTTGTAAAAGCAGCCATTGATAACAAAATAGAGAAATAAAACAAAATGAAATTATGTGATTTTGAAGTTGGACTGGATAAACCTTTTTTCTTACTTGCAGGACCTTGTGTTATCGAGTCCGAACAACTAGCAATCCAGACGGCAGGTAAACTCAAAGAAGTGTGTGAAAAACTCAGCATTCCTTTTGTGTTTAAATCCTCTTTTGATAAAGCCAACCGTACATCACTGAAAAGTTTTCGTGGTCTTGGCATGGAAAAAGGCTTAGCTATCTTACAAGCTGTCAAAGACCAAATCGGCGTGCCAGTAATTACCGATGTGCACGAAGACACACCAATGGACGAAGTCGCAAGTGTTGTGGATATAATTCAAACCCCTGCATTTTTAGCACGCCAAACAAACTTCATTATTAAAGCCTGCAGCGCAGGCATTCCCGTTAATATCAAAAAAGGGCAATTCATGTCACCATGGGACATGAAAAACGTTATCACTAAAGCCAAATCAACGGGCAACCAAAACATCATGGTTTGTGAACGTGGTGCCAGTTTTGGTTACAACAATTTAGTTTCAGACATGCGCTCACTGGCAGTCATGCGCGATACAGGCTGCCCTGTGGTCTTTGATGCCACGCATTCGGTACAATTACCTGGTGGACAAGGCGGAACATCAGGCGGACAACGCGAATTTATCCCAGTACTTGCACGTGCTGCCGTCGCTGCAGGTGTTTCAGGACTGTTTATGGAAACCCACCCCGATCCAAGTGTTGCCAAAAGCGATGGCCCAAACGCCATAAAACTACACATGATAGAACAGTTATTAAGCACATTAAAAACCATCGACCAAGCCGTTAAAGCACAAGATTTTTTGGAAAATGATGAGGAGTGGGTTTAACGCCACGTTATAATTTTAAAGAAACATTGTAGCCATACGTCAATATAATTATAAATATAAGAAATAGGTAACTATATACATTAAATATAAACACATGCTTTTTAAGAATATTCGGTAAGTATTTTTCTTTGAAAAGAGCTGATCTTTTTAAGATTGTATATTCAATTAGTACCGTCCCAAAGTATGCAAGAAGCAGGTCTGTACTTAGAGATGCCCACCATACAAATGTCATTGTTTCTTCAGTAGTTCCTGATCGAATCATATATGCAATTGGTTCAAGCCGAACAATAGTCATAAATATTGGGAGCGCAATAACACCAAAAAGCGTGGAGAACAAATTGAATTTTAGGACTAACTTAAGTATAAATTTTTTATTATGTTCTTCAACAAGTTTTTTTAGGTAGAAAACTTCAATTGCAATTACAAAAAATGAACCTAAAAAAAATGCATACGCATTTAATAAAAAAATTATAGGTAACCCACCATTTGCACATGCAATTGCCGGAGCCAATAGAAGTGCGATAAGTAGAGTTATTAGCATTGTTGCTTTCATACTGTGGCCAAAAAATCAGAACAACTTAATATATATGTACTAATGCCATATATCGTAATTAATTCGTGTTTATTTCTAGTGTTTTTCATGATTTTCTATCGTATCACAGTGTTTTTGTGAATAAAAGCATTAAAATTCTGCGACACTCCGCGCCTCCTTTGCGTGGCTCTGTGTTCCTTAGTATTTTAATAGGCATTGGATTCCTAGGAGTTTTTGTAGGGTTGTCGATTTGATGCGATGAATAACTTTTGCCCATTAAAAAAGCCCATGAGTTTTCACTGATGGGCTTTGACTTCCTTGGCTTTAAAAAATCCTTTTTAACGATGTCCTTTTCTTTTGTTTCCTTATTTTCCTGTTAATTCAATCGCATCACGGTTTTTTTCAACTGTTTTTAAGCCAATTCCTTTGACTTGTGTTAATGACTCAACTGTTTTGAAGCGTCCGTTAGTTTCGCGGTAGTCCACTATGGCTTGGGCTTTTTTTGTGCCAACGCCATTTAACTCTTCTGCGATTGCTTCTGCTTGTGCTGTATTCACATTTACGGCAAAAAGCGATTGGCTGAATAAGGTTAATCCTGTGATGGCTGTTAATAATAATTTGTTCATGTTAATTCTCCATTTGATTTATAAAAAGTTATTGCGTCATTGCAATAACATGGTGCCCATTGTATCGATATTTTTAAATGTGCAAATCGGCAAAATGCTTTATGTTTTTGGGAAATTCTTTACTTTTTAAAGCATTATTCCTACAAATAAGCGATTTACGTAGTCAAATAGTAGTGCTTTTAGTGGAGTATTGCAGTTAAACAGCGTTTTTGATTGCAGGCTTGCCTATAAATTAATAAAATTAGAACTTTCTAATATTACCCAAATGCCGATAGTGAAACGCGAATTAGAGTGCAATCAATTGGTGCGTATAGCAAATCAATAAAATTCGTAGTCACCTCATTGGTGATAAGATATTTTCTTGGTTTGCAAGGCGTGCTAAGGGGTTGTGCTATAATCGTGTTTTCACTATCGGGATTTGGGTATTAATCTAAAAACCATGAAATATTTACTTATCTTTTGTTCTGTCCTTTTGGTATCCGCTTGCGGGCAACAAACCATCAGTTATAAGGAAATTGAACACCGCACCGATGCCAGTAAGGATATGGTTAAGGCTTTTGGGGGAAAACTCAAAGGCAAATTACAAGCAGCCATGAAATCAGGTGGTCCAATTGCTGCCATAAATGTGTGTAACGAACAAGCGCCATTAATCGCCAAAGAATTATCCGAAAAATCGGGTTGGGATATTCACCGCACCAGTTTAAAGCCACGGGCGACCAAACCCGATGCCTGGGAAAAGCGCATGATGGAAGCTTTTGAAAAGCAAAAAGAAAAAGGCGACGGGTTCAAGCGTTTATTTGTTCAAGACATTGCCGAAGCTAATGGCAAGCCAGCTTTTCGTTTTATGCAGGCGATAGAAACAAAGCAGGTGTGCTTGGTTTGTCATGGTGAAAATATTGCTCCTGCTATTGCTGCAAAAATTCAAGAACTTTATCCACAAGATACAGCCACTGGATTTAAACTGGGCGATATCCGTGGGGCTTTTAGTATTGTGCAACCATTAGATGAAGAGTAATTTAATCGTTTTAGGCATCAATATCAGGAATTAATAAACTCTCTAAGCGTATAATGCTGTCTTTAAGCCGCAGTTTACGTTTTTTTAAGCGTTTGATTTTTAGTTGGTCTGGGTGGTTAGACTCTATCATTTCATGGATGATTTCATCAAGATCTCGGTGTTCGCTACGTAATTCGAGCAATTGCAGTTCTAATGTTCTAATGTCTTGTTGTTGCACTGTTTTTATTTACTTATGACCACTGAATCATACAATATACCATTTTTAGGCAACTTTTCAACACATCATGCACGATAAGGCATTCTTAAAGATTCAAAACAAGCTCAAAAGGCTGACAGGCAAGGCTATCGCTGACTTTAATATGATTGAAGC
Source organism: Lysobacterales bacterium (assembly GCA_026988115.1). Classification (GTDB taxonomy): domain Bacteria; phylum Pseudomonadota; class Gammaproteobacteria; order Xanthomonadales; family Marinicellaceae; genus NORP309. The sequence continues at coordinate 10,276 of JALSLV010000046.1, forward strand.
AGGTGACAAAATAATGGTCTGCTTGTCGGGTGGCAAGGATTCTTTTGCTATGCTGGATATGTTGTTGTTATTGCAAAAAAAAGCACCGATAAAATTTGATTTAATCGCTGTCAATCTGGATCAAAAACAACCCGGCTACCCTGAATATATTTTACCCGAATACTTAACCGAGCTTGGTGTTGAGTTTCACATCATTGAACAAGACACTTATAGCATTGTTAAAGAAATAATTCCAGAAGGGAAAACCACGTGCGGGCTGTGTTCACGCTTGCGTCGTGGTATCTTGTATTCTTTTGCCGAACAACATAACTGCACTAAAATAGCCTTAGGTCATCACCGTGATGACCGAGTTGAGACTTTGTTTTTAAATATGTTTTTTGGTAGCACACTTAAATCCATGCCACCAAAATTGTTTTCAGATGATGGTAAGCACACCGTTATTCGCCCGCTATCTTATTGTGCTGAAACCGATATTATCCACTACGCAGAACTGGTCAAATACCCAATAATTCCATGCAACCTCTGTGGCTCACAAGACAATATGCAACGCCAAGCCATCAAAATGATGTTGCACGATTGGGAGAAAATTAATCCAGGACGCATTGAAAATATCGCCCGCTCTATGAACCATGTTGTGCCATCGCATTTATCCGATACTTCATTACACAATTTTTTAAATAAAGGCTGATTATGCAAAAGGACTTAAACACGTTAAATTTTCTCTACGCTTCACTCAAAGAAGCCCAAGACAATATTCGCACCTATGATACCAAGGCTCAAATTGTCGGTATTGGCTTTATTTTTACTATTGGAACAATCACAAAGCTTACCCATTTAGAACTGCTTGAAAATCAATCCGGCATTATGGTTTTAGTGCTGTCGTGGGCATTAATTATGATTCCTTTAATAACTTTTGTATCTGTTTTGTACCCTACTCGAAAGATGGCTCCCAGTATTTTGCGTGGGCGCAAAGAAGTGCAGGCTTTGTTTTACCTTCACCCAAATGAAGTCAAGTCGCTCAATGAATACGTCAAACAACTGGATGAAATTGATATTAAACGTGAACTTACCTATGAGTTGATGAAAGTGTCGGTGCTGCGAGAACTCAAAAGAAAACGTTTTTTACGTGCCATATTTGTTTCTTCTTTAAGTCTTCTTTGTTTGTTGTTTTTTCAAGTCTATCCATTATTCTAACTTTTAAGAGTTTAATACTTGTCAAGACATTAGGTAAAATATCCAATTTTGCACTTTTTCCTAATGCAAATATTTTAGATTGATTGTAATATACCTTAAGAAGAAAAATTTTCACCTTATTTGCCATCAAAGGTGCAATTTAAATAAAGTCTTTAGAACAGTGGTGGCACCAAAAAAAGAGAAAACACATGTCAATTAAAAAACCAGATTTAAAGAGTCAATACGAAAACTATATTGGTGGTCAATGGACCGCTCCTGTTGATGGAGAATATTTTGAAAACACTTCACCTGTTGATGGTCAAATACTAACAAAAATTCCACGCTCCAATAAAAAAGATATCAATCTTGCAGTTGCTGCAGCAAACAAAGCATCGGATGCTTGGGGTAAAACAACAGCAACAGAGCGTTGCAATATATTAAACAAAATTGCTGATCGAATTGAAGAAAATTTAGAAAAATTAGCCACTATTGAAACATGGGATAACGGCAAAGCTATCCGTGAAACAATGGCTGCTGATATTCCACTTGCTGCAGATCATTTTAGGTACTTTGGCAGTGTGATTCGTGCAGAAGTTGGTGAAGTCTCTGATTTAGATGCTGGCACAGTGACAATGGAAGTTCATGAGCCCTTGGGCGTGGTTGGGCAGATTATTCCATGGAATTTTCCTATCTTGATGGCAGCTTGGAAAGTGGCTCCTGCATTAGCTGCTGGTAATTGCATTGTTCTCAAACCTGCTGAGCAAACACCGCTTTCGATTTTGTTTGTTATGGAAGTCATTGCAGATTTGTTGCCTCCTGGTGTTCTCAATATCGTCAATGGTTTTGGTACTGAAGCAGGAAAACCATTAGCACAACACCCAGATATTAAGAAAGTTGCCTTTACTGGTGAAACCACTACAGGGCGTTTGATTATGCAATACGCCTCTGAAAACATTATTCCTGTGACCTTAGAGTTAGGTGGAAAATCACCCAATATTTTTACAAAAAGTGTTATGGATAAAGACGACAACTTCCTTGATAAAGCCATTGAAGGTTTGGTTTTATTTGCCTTCAATCAAGGCGAAGTCTGTACCTGCCCTTCACGTGCATTAATTCACGAAGACATCTATGAAGAGTTTATGGCAAAATGTATTGAGCGAATCAAAGCCATTAAGATGGGTAATACGCTGGATGCAAGCACCATGATGGGAGCTCAAGCTTCGAATGACCAATACGAAAAAATCTTAAACTACATTGATATTGGTAAACAAGAGGGAGCTGAAGTACTAATCGGTGGAGATAAATTTGACAACCCTGACTTTCCTGATGGTTATTATATTCAACCCACGGTATTTAAAGGCGACAACAAGATGCGCATATTCCAAGAAGAGATTTTTGGCCCAGTATTAAGCGTCACAACTTTTAAAGACGATGAAGAAGCCTTAGCCATTGCCAATGACACTTTGTACGGATTAGGTGCGGGAGTTTGGACTCGTGATGTGCATGAAATGCAATACTTTTCACGAGGAATAGAAGCGGGTCGTGTTTGGTGTAACTGCTATCATGCTTACCCAGCAGGTGCCTCTTTTGGCGGTTATAAAAAATCAGGTATTGGTCGTGAAAACCATAAAATGATGCTAAACCATTATCGTCATACCAAAAACATATTAACCTCTTTTGATAAAAATCCATTGGGTTTTTTCTAAAAATCATTTGAGTTAACAAATTAGGTGGTTAGAATCAAATTTTAATCACCTAATTGATTTGGAGCATTAAAAATGTCAAATGACAACTACACAGAACGACTCGCTGTTACAGATAAAGCCAAAGAGGTTATTAATACCTTACGAGCTAAATTTGGTGAGTTGATTTTTCATCAATCTGGCGGCTGTTGCGATGGCTCGGCTCCCATGTGTTTTGAAAAAGGTGACTTTCTCATTGGCGCAAGAGACTTGTGTTTGGGAGAAATTCACGGTTGTAAGTTCTACATGGCATCTGATCAATTTGAATATTACAAAAACATGCACATTACTATTGATGTGAGCAAAGGTCGTGGTTCGAGTTTTTCACTAGAAATACCCATGGGCTTACGCTTTATGACGGTTTCACGTCTGTTAACCGATCAAGAATTAAAAACCATTCGACCAGCTATGTTAGATGAATAAGGATTAATCCGAACTTTCTTTTTGCTTGGCTTTTGTGGTTTTTTTATTTTTAAAGTCGGTTTCGTACCAACCCATGCCTTTGAGGCGAAAACCGCTGGCAGAGATGATTCTTTTTAACGACTCTTTGTCACATTTTGGACAGGTGGTTAAAGGTTCATCACTCATTTTTTGCAATTTATCTAAATGTTCACCACAAGCTTGGCATTGGTATTCATATATTGGCATAAGTTTTCCCCCTAAAAAAATAGCGACCGGTTAATTTAACTGGTCGCTATTATGCGGTTTTATATCATTAATTCAACTTTTTAAAAGTGATTTGTCCATTTTCATAAGTTGCTTTAATGGTATCGCCATTGGCGAACTTCCCTGACAATAGGGCTTTTGATAACGGGTTTTCAAGAGTATCCTGAATCGCTCGTTTCAAAGGTCTGGCTCCATAAACAGGGTCATAACCCACTTTGCCTATATAATCCAAAGCACTTTCATCCACTTGTAAAATTATTTCTCTTGGGATTAAACGTTTTGCCAATGATTTAATCTGCAAGGCAGCAATTTTATGGATGTCTTCCTTAGTTAATGGGTGGAAGACCACAATATCATCAACGCGATTAATAAATTCTGGACGGAAATGCCTACCAACAATCTCCATGACAGCAGATTTCATGTCATTATAGTCACCACCAGATTTTTCCTGGATAATATCAGAACCAAGATTTGAGGTCATGATAATAACGGTGTTTTTAAAATCGACCGTGCGCCCTTGTCCATCGGTTAAACGCCCATCATCCAAGACCTGCAACAAAATATTAAACACATCGTGGTGAGCCTTTTCGACTTCATCCAAAAGAATCACTGAATAAGGCTTACGTCTAACAGCCTCAGTCAAATAACCGCCTTGTTCATAGCCAACATAGCCAGGAGGTGCGCCAATTAAGCGTGCAACCGAGTGTTTTTCCATAAATTCGGACATATCAATTCGCACCATGGCATCGGTGGAGTCAAACATAAAATCTGCCAACGATTTACACAATTCCGTCTTACCAACTCCTGTTGGTCCGAGGAATAAAAAGGAACCAATAGGCTTGTTGGGATCCGACAATCCCGCACGAGAACGACGAATGGCATCAGAAACGGCAACAACCGCTTCTTCTTGCCCGATTAAACGTTTATGAATTTCGGCTTCCATGTGCAAGAGCTTGTCTTTTTCTCCTTGCATCATTTTATTGACAGGAATACCCGTCCACTTGGCTACCACTTCGGCAATTTCGGCTTCGGTGACTTTAAAGCGCAAGAGTTTAAAATCTTGATCTTCTGTCTTAGTTACTTCTTCAATTTTTCGTTCTAATTCAGGAATAACACCGTATTGAATTTCAGATATTTTGGCATAATCATTGGTGCGCATGGCAGTTTCTAGCTTGGCTTTGGCTTCTTCTAGCTCTTCTTTTAAATGCGTTGTGCCTTGAACCGCTGCTTTTTCCGCCTTCCAAATTTCCATTAGGTCAGAAAATTCTCGTTCCATTTTTTCGATTCTATCTGTTAATTCCTGCAAACGTTTTTTCGATGCATCGTCTTTTTCCTTTTTCAAGGATTCACGTTCAATCTTTAATTGAATCATTTTGCGCTCTAAATGATCGAGTTTTTCAGGTTTGGAATCAATTTCCATGCGAATACGCGAAGCTGCTTCATCCATTAAATCAATGGCTTTATCGGGTAAATTTCTATCGGTAATATAACGGTGCGATAACATGGCTGCTGCCACAATTGCAGGGTCAGTAATTTCCACTCCATGATGCACTTCGTAGCGTTCATTCAAACCACGTAAGATGGCAATGGTGTCTTCCACTGAGGGTTCATCGACGATAATTTTTTGGAATCTACGGTCAATGGCTTTGTCTTTTTCAACAAATTCACGGTACTCATCTAATGTGGTTGCGCCAATGCAATGCAATTCACCACGCGCTAAAGCGGGCTTAAGCATATTGCCTGCATCCATCGAACCTTCAGCTTTTCCTGCGCCAATGAGCATATGCATTTCATCTATAAACAATAACACATTGCCTTCTTGTTTGGATAAGTCTTTTAATAAAGCTTTCAAACGTTCTTCAAATTCACCGCGGAATTTTGCCCCTGCAATGAGCGAGCCTAAATCCAGTGACAAAACACGCTTATTTTTCATGCTTTCGGGCACTTCGTTATTGACAATTCGTTGAGCCAAACCCTCGACAATAGCGGTTTTTCCCACGCCTGGTTCACCTATTAATACAGGGTTGTTTTTAGTTCGGCGTGATAAAATTTGAATCATGCGACGAATTTCTTGATCGCGTCCTATGACAGGATCAAGTTTGGTGTTTTCCGCTTTTGCCGTTAAGTCAACGGTGTATTTTTCTAAAGCACCACGGTTTTCTTCTGCATTTTGTTCGTTCACGTTTTCTCCTCCTCTTATTTCATCTATGGCACGGGCAATATTGCCTTGGCTAGCACCACATTCTTCCAATGCACGAGCGGTTCTATCTTTGACTTGTAATACAGCCAATATAAACAATTCGCTGGAAATGTATTTATCATTTTTTTGCTGAGCAAGTTTGTCACAAATATTGAGTACTCGAATCAAATCATTGGAATAATTGATTTGACCTTCGTTACCCGAAACTTGCGGAAAACCGTCCATAATTTCATTTAATTTTTGTCTTAATTGTGCAACATCAACTTGTGCCTTCGTTAATAAAGATTTAGTGCTAGAGCCCTGTTGGTCAATTAAGGCGGACAATAAATGGGCTGTTTCAACCATATTATTACCGCGACCAATGGCGAGCGATTGAGCATCCTGTAAGGCTTGTTGAAAACTGCTGGTAAATTTATCTATTTGCATTTTTCATCTCTAATAAGTTTTAATATACCAGATATATAGGGTTTTAATTTATAAATTCAACCTTAAAGGCGTTTTAGAAAAGTGAATCAAATGGTGTGTTTTTGGAGGTGTAACAGCATCATCCCTGATGCAGTTAAAATATTAGATATGATGTTTTGACCTGTCCATCCTAATCTACGTGGATTATGAAAGGCAGTATAATATATTGTCTTTGCATACCATAATTTAGAGGACAGGTCATGAACCATATTAACAAACTATTAGA
>JALSLV010000047.1 GCA_026988115.1 Lysobacterales bacterium
AAAATGGTTTCAAATTAAGCCTAAAATCTTTAAACAAAATCCTAGCCAATTTAAACAAAGGTTGTTAAGATTAAAGTCTTCTAACAAGATGGGTTTACATCAACAACGTTGTGAAACCTGACAATTAACCAACCAAGTTAAGGGAGTATAAAAGCTATAAGGTGAATTATTATATTTAGTAACTGTTAATTACTATGTGGCAGTTCATAGTCTGGATACAATAACAATAATTTATCAATAACCATATTTGCTTTTTCTGTTTCTCCTGAATTTTCGAACTTAAGCAAAGCTTCAACTAATTTTTCTGGAGTTTGTAACCGTGAGAGATAAACTTGAAAACTATATGAATTGTGCATTTTTTTAATATCTGTTTTAGTTGGTATAAAAGGCTCAGATTTAACTTTATTTTTTACTTCAATTTTTTCTTCAGAATTTGCATCTTTAAGCTTATGAATAGTTTGGTTTCTAAAATTTGATTTGACAGGTTTTTCAATTTGAACAATAGGAGTGATTTTTTCTGAGTTATCAACTTGGAATTTATTCCATACAAATATTGAAATGAATATTAGAACTGAAATTAATATTAATATTATTAATGGGTTAGTTTTTTTTGTAGTCATAGTAAATTAATTATTAAAGTTTATGTTAAAGTGTTAGAGTGCTGATTATTCAATATGTTCCATATTTTAAATAAAAAACAATAATTATTCTATATAAATAGTTATATGAATAATATAATGCACTTTTAAAATCTATATAACTCAATTGTCAGATTTAATAGTAGCAAAAAACATATCTAAACGATATCCCGTATTAAATACAGCGTCCAATAGATTAAAGTCTTTATTCTCATTAATTTTTAGTAAAAAAAATAGTAATGATATCGTTGTTTTAGAGGGAATAAATCTTACTATAAAATCTGGAGAATCTTTAGCAATTATAGGAAAAAATGGTGCGGGAAAAAGCACATTATTAAAAATAATTAGTGGCGTTATTAATGCAAGCACTGGTAGCATTAATGTACACGGTTCTATTGGGGCACTATTAGAGTTAGGTAGTGGATTTCATCCAGAATACTCTGGTAGAGAAAACTTAAAAATGTCAGCTGCATTGGCTGGTTTAAGTGAAAAAAATTTAGAACAAAACTTAAATAAAATGATTGAGTTTGCGGATATTGGTGACTACATAGATCAACCAGTTAAAAATTATTCATCGGGAATGGTGGTTCGCCTTGGCTTCTCGGTGGTCACGGTGACAAAGCCAGATTTATTGATTACCGATGAAGTATTGGCCGTTGGTGATGCACAATTTCAAAATAAGTGCATTTCATGGATTGATAGTTATCTTAAAAACGGAGGGACATTATTACTTGTTTCTCATAGTATTTACCATGTTCAAAAAATGTGTAAGAATGCTATTTGGCTTGAAAATGGTAAAATCAAAAAACAAGGAAACGCTTATGCGATTTCTCAAGAGTACCAGAGTTACTATGAAAAGAAAAAAGATGGCGTTAAAGTCAGTGGTGATAAAGATGTGTCTAATTATCACGTGATGTCTTTAAAACTTTTTAATGACAATGGTGATGAAACAACATTAATTGATACCAATCAAAACCTGACCGTTAAAGTGCAGGTGTTTTCACCCGACAATAGACCTCCAGGTTTAACTCTTGGTATCGTTAGAAAGGATATTCCTGTTTATGGGACTATTTCAGACAACCACAATGCGATACCAAAAAAGTTAAAAAATCATTTATTTGAATTCACCGTAAAATATAAAAACATTAAGTTGTTACCTTCAGATTATGAATTTAAAGCGCATGCTATGGATCCTGAGTGTTTAAGGATAATGGATGAAGAGTCAATAGAATTTAGGGTTCATTCTAAATCGACAGACCTAGGTGTGGTGATTTTAGATACTCAATGGAGTTAGTTTAATGCGTAAGATTGATGTGGTTGTTCCGGTTTATAATGCTTATGCGAGTGTTAAAGAGTGTTTAAAAAGCCTATCTAAACACCAACAACCAGTAGAAAAAATCTACCTTATCGACGATTGCTCAACTGATGTGAGAATAAAGCCTCTATTGAATGAGTTTGCTAAGGATAATAATTGGGTGGTTGTCTACCAAGACGTAAATCAAGGTTTTGTCAAAACAGCCAATAAAGGACTTAAGCTCAGTAAAAACAACACAATTCTGTTAAACTCCGATACCATTGTCAGTGATAATTGGCTAATGGGTTTTAAGGATTGTTTAACAAATAATAAAGACATTGCAACGGCAACAGCGTGGTCTAATAATGCTGAGATTTGTTCTTTTCCTGAGTTTTTGAGAAACAACCCAATACCCGCTGATATAGATATATTCTCAAGAAAACTTTATGACAATTACCTTCCGGTGTATCCTGAGATTCCAACGGCTGTTGGTTTTTGTATGTTGATAACCCAGCAAGCAAAGCAAGTGGTTGGTTACTTAGATGAAGAACAATTTGGGCATGGATACGGTGAAGAAAACGATTATTCATTGCGAGCAACAAGGGCAGGTTTAAGAAATGTTATATGCGATAATGTCTACGTTGCACACGTTGGAAACCAATCGTTTAGTGATTTAGGCATTAAGCCCGATGAAAGCAGCATGAAAAGATTGTTAGAAAAGCACCCAAAATACCTTGAGTTAATTCAGGATTTCATAAGCAAAGACCCTTTGGCAGAAGTGCGCAAAACTATTCTCTCCAAGATTGGATGAGTTTAGTGGTGTAATATTGGCTTTTTAGGTAAAATTGTTGCACTTTTAAAATAATAAACAGTTATGGAATTTGAATTTGATTTCGGTGCAAAAACTTTAACCCAAGGGGTGAAGAAAAATGTAAAAAAATACGCATCGGTTGCTGGCGTCGCTTTTTCCTTATCGAGTGAAGAGCTGGTTTTTATGAATAAAGAGACTGGCGAAAATCATGTGATGACTGATAAGGTTTTATTTGCTCTGAGCCTATGCCAACAGTTCAAGCCGTTAGACCAACACATTGTTACAATTGGACAGAATATTCCAGAACTCCAAAATCAAGTACAAGCCATACAAACAGTTGTTGATTTTCTAATTAAAAACAAATTGTTGTTAGAAGACCAAGAGTGGTTAGCACAGTTGTCTGAATCTTCTTCGCAGATTAAAGTCTCGAATGCAGGAATAGTCATCAGGGCATTTGAGAAACCAAACCTACTCAATCGCCTATTAGAATCATTACAAAAATACCAGTTGAAGCACAATAAAAAATTCTCAGTTCAAGTCTATAGCGATTCAAACTCAGAGAAAATCGAACTAGAAATGGAAGAAGTGTGTAAATCTTTTAAATCTGAAATCCGCATTACTTTTTATGGGCAGGTGTGGCAAAATCAATTTATTAAGATGTTAACAACAGAGTTTCCACAAAGACCAGAAGAAATAAAATGGTTGTTGAGTCAATCCAGTCAGCACTATTCTGGAGGGAGAATTTGGAATCTTGCTTTATTAAACAATGCAGGAAAAAAATTCTTATTTTTCGATGACAATTATATATTTGAAGCCCGAATAAAAAGTGAAAACAATAATTTAGTCAACTTAAATAATAAAACAGACTTGAGTGTGGATTTTTCGCTTAATTTAACTGATATTAAGCAAAATTCCAATCAATACGAAGAAGACGTATTAACCCAGATGATAAATAGTTGTGGGCAAACTACAGGGAACTGGTTGTCAACCAGAGATGTGAAATATTCGGCAGTTGATCACTTGAGCTTAGTGGAGCTGCAAAGAATTCAGTCCACATCATTGATAAAATCAGTTGGAACAGGCACTTGGGGAAGCCCTCGTTCGGAACATAATTATTGGCTCTACTACTTAGACGGAGAGCAGAAACAGGCTTTTTGGGAGTCACGAGAAGTTTATTTGGATAATATTGAAGCCTCAAACTTAATGCACTACTCCAATGAATACGAGTTTCTATCCATGGCTCGATTTTTACCATCTGCCATTGACAACTCTTCATTGACGCCATTTGCAATGCCAAGTGATACCTTGGAGGATTATTTTTTTAATGCGGTTTCACTTTATTGTTACCCTAACCAAATTTCAATGCAGTGCCCATTTATGTTGGGGCATATTCAAGCAGAAAGAAAAGACAGATCGGCAACAAATCATTTGGCGCGAACACCGAATTTTAATAAATTTATTGCAGATTATGCTTTAACCTTGGTGGATTCAACAGATGCTTTAGATCCAACCATAAGATTGAAAACCCTGAGTGATTACGTATTGGGTTTGTCCGATGCAACAGATGAGACAATACATAACCGACTAAAAGAATACTTGTCACAGATTCGTTCCGATATGGTTTTGAGTATGCAGACTCAAATGGCAAATTCTCCCGATGCGCCAGTTTATTGGCAGGCCGATGTTAGAGAAATAGTTGAGGCAAATGGCAAAGCACTTATTCAGAATAAACCCCCTATTTTATCGGGTTGGGATAAGTCAATGGATAAACAAGATTGCGTTGAAACAGCTCGTCATGAACTCAAAAGAGTGGCAACAGCGATGGAGTTATGGCCGCAGTTATGGGAGTTTTGTAAAATCAGCCAATAATGAACTCTTGTGCCGTTATTATCGTCAATTACAATACTGGGAAATTGTTGTCTCAAGTCATTGATTGCGTGATAAAAGCACAAGGTGTTGATGAAATTATTGTGGTGGATAATAACTCTACCGATGGCAGCATGGAGTTGTTGCCAGATAACCCTAAGATTAAAACAATTTTACGTAAAACCAATGCAGGTTTTGGCAGTAGTTGTAACCTAGGAGCTAAACACGCCCAGTCTGAATACCTGCTGTTTCTCAACCCGGATTGCCTCATTCAAAAAGACAGTATCGTTGAGTCAGTGAAGACTTTTAATAAGAGCTGCAAACTTGCAATTGTTGGAGCTTTGGTAAAGAACTCGGATGGCACTGAACAGCAGGCGACACGCCGAGGTCTACCCACTTTATGGCGGGCAATAAAAACCTATACTAAAATAGAAAAACTGGCTAAATACTGTGGTTGTTTTGCCGGAGTCAATCTCAATTACAAGCCAATGTTTAAGCAAGCAAAACAAGTCGAAGCAATTTCAGGTGCATATATTTTTATTAACGCATCAATTTTCAAGGAACTAGGAGGGTTTGATGAAGGTTTTTTTATGCATTTTGAAGATCTAGATTTATGTAAACGCAGTCTTGATGCAGGTTATAGAATTATTCTGAATCCGCAGATTGAAGTTATTCATTACCAAGGGACATCCAGTCAAAGTAATAATCATGTCAGTGACTATAAAAAACAAAGCTTGCAGCGATATTTCTGCAAGCATTGTTCATTTTTTTCATACTATGTAATTAAAATTATAAGTCGTTTTCTACGTTAGTTTTTTATATTTAATTCGATGTGGTTGCGGAATGTCACCAAAACGGCGTTTATAATCTTGTTCGTATTCGCTGTAATTGCCTTCAAAAAATTCCACATGAGACTCGTCTTCAAAAGCCAAAATGTGTGTGGCAATTCTATCCAAAAACCATCTATCATGCGAGATGACCATAACAGAACCTGCAAAGTTTAATACCGCTTCTTCTAAGGCGCGTAAAGTTTCAACATCTAAATCATTGGTTGGCTCATCAAGTAATAACACATTGCCACCTGATTTTAACACTTTGGCCAGTTGCAAACGGTTGCGTTCACCACCGGATAAATTCTTTACAAGTTTTTGTTGGTCGGCACCTTTGAAATTAAAGCGGGATAACCACGCACGTGCTGGCACGGTATAATTGCCTATTTTTAATACTTCCTGACCATCGCCAATGTCTTCAAATAAGGGTTTGTCATTGTTGAGGTCTTCGCGAGATTGTTTGACATAAGCCAGTTCAACGGTTTCACCGATTTCAACGGTACCTTTGTCGGGTTCTTCATTGCCATCAATCATGTTAAATAGAGTTGATTTACCTGCTCCGTTTGGACCTATGATGCCAACGATAGCCCCTTGTGGCACTTTAAAACTTAAATCATCAATTAAGTATTTATCGCCAAAGGCTTTGGAGACATTTTTAAATTCAATAACTTTTTCGCCCAAACGAGGACCTTGAGGTATAAAAATTTGGTTAGTTTCATTGCGCGATTGAAACTCTTTGGATTGCAGTTCTTCAAAACGTTTGAGGCGAGCTTTAGATTTGGTGCGTTTGCCTTTTGCATTGGAGCGAACCCACTCCAATTCGCTTTGTATGACTTTCATGTGCGATGCCTCAGAGCGTTTTTCTTGAATCAAACGGGCTTCTTTTTGTTCCAGCCACGAAGAATAATTGCCTTCATAAGGAATGCCGTGACCTCTATCTAATTCCAAAATCCATTCGGCGACATTATCAAGGAAGTATCTATCATGCGTAACTGCCACAATGGTGCCTGTAAAGTCTGCCAAATAGCGTTCAAGCCATGCAACGGTTTCGGCATCCAAGTGATTGGTTGGCTCATCAAGCAACAACATATCAGGAGCAGAAAGCAATAGCTTACACAAAGCCACACGCCTTTTTTCTCCACCTGATAATACCTTTACAGGCTTATCCCACTCAGGTAGACGTAAAGCATCGGCAGCACGTTCTAGTGTTCTATCCAATTCCCAACCATTTGCCGCTTCAATTTTATCTTGTAATTCGGCTTGTTTTGCGAGTAAGTCTGTCATTTCATCATCGGACATTTCTTCGCCAAATTTTTCTGAAATGGCATCGAATTCATCCAGCATGCCTTTAACTTCACTCATACCAAGTTCGACATTTTCACGCACTGTTTTTTCTTCATCCAATTCAGGCTCTTGTGATAAATAACCAATTTTAATGCCAGGTTGTGGACGTGATTCTCCGTTAAACTCTTTGTCAATGCCTGCCATAATGCGAAGAACGGTGGACTTTCCTGAACCATTCAAACCTAAAACGCCAATCTTGGCACCTGGGAAAAAACTAATAGAAATGTCTTTGATGATTTCTTTATTTGGAGGAACCGTCTTACTCACACGGTTCATGGTGTAAATGTATTGTGCCATGATTCTCTGTTATTTTTTATTGAAGGCTATCTTACAATAATTATCAATTAAAATCAGAATAACTTAATTTAAATAAATTCATTGCTGGGATTTTTCTTCTCATTTCTTAATTTAATCATGTGTAAAACTGAAGCATGAAAGTCATCTAATACAAAATTTGCCCAAAATTTCCCGTACCAATTAATTTTTGTGGTCATTCTGTAACTTGTGGTTAGGGATAAATAAGTTTGTCCTTGGTGTTCTGATAAATAATAATAGCCAGATTCCACATTGAAATACTGGTCACCAACGGTAATATGGGTATCAAGTTCTGCAATTTCCATGGACTTTTCATCAATAATAACATCATAAGCAAGCAGTTTTTGGGGAATTATATTGGTAATTCTCTCTTGAAAATGAACCCCTCTTTCCCAATAAATTTCTCTTATGGCGCCAATTTCAACTACTTTTGTTGTGGCCTTTTGTGGTTTTGGTAAGCCAATAAAGTGTGAAATATTCCATTTTAATTCACTGGGCTTAATGTTTTCTATATTAGACAAATTTCTCCAAACGCGTTCGATTGGCGCATTTATTTGTATCGAATTAGTGACAGAATAACGTAATGATTTAGCCGTTAAGGGTTGTTCTAATGGTATCATTAAAAATGGAGCAAGGGCAAAACATGAAATGATACCAGCTTTATATTTTGATTTATATTTGACTTTCATGCCAGCACCAATTTTGCCACCTAAAAATGCTAATGGCAAATAAAGAGGTAAAAGCATAAAAATACAAATGATTGTTTCCCATTGAACAATGAGTGAAATAATTGACCACCCGAATACAGGCAGAAATGCATAGTATTTTCTTTTAGATTTATCTTCTGCTTGTTTTATTGGAATTAAAAACAATGTTAGCGCACCAACAGAAATAGGCGTAACAATTAGCATGGCAAAGGATACAAATTGCAACCATTCCAAAGAGTGTTTTTCTCCGTATGTTGCTGCTAAGGCGCACAATAAAAATAATAACGTTCCCCAGATAAATCCCATTATAGGTGCTTTGTAGTTCATAAATTCATTTCAATTTTTAAAAGTGCCTCCAATGTAATGCAAACACAGCAAGAAAACTTCCTAAATGCTCATTTAGGAATAAACTTAGAGAAACATTTAAATGAGACCTTTGCATAACTCTGGGATGATGGAAAAAAGTATGAAAAAAGCTCCAATCAAGAAAAAAATGAGTCAAATAGTACAAATCCAGCTTTTCTGTAATAGATTTTATGTTCTCGGACAAGCTCCTAGACTCGTGTTTACACTAGCCCGAATATTTCATATGATAAGCCAAAAATAAGGCGTTTATCTCTAAATAACAACACCTTAACTCAACATTGTTACGGTTACACATTTGTACAAATGGCTTTAAAGAAAAACTAGCTTCATATCTTGCACAAATATCACTAAAACCTATGAATAACTAGGTATATAGTGACATTTATGCAACCTATTTCGCTATTTTTCCCTTAAACTCCATTCTCCTATGAAATATTCGGGCTAGTGAGATTTAAGGTTAAGTGGCAGAGGTGTATTTCTGCCATGTGACCTGTTGTGACTAATAAGGTTTTTCTTCTCCGCTGTAGTTGATAATATCTGCATTTTCTATGTCATCATCTATCTCAACACTGTCATGAACGTAGAGTTTAACTTCGCGTTCAAATTCTAAATCACCTTTGATTTCGCTATTCTTACCAAGAACAATTTTGGGCGTTTTGGTTTTTGAACTGCTAAACCAACCCTTATTGGGTTTATGTACGATGATGTCATCAACCGTGGATCCTTGTAATAAATAGATGTTTCCATTTACCGTTTCAATGTCGCCTTTTATCTCGGAATGATAAACTTTAATACTGCCATTAACGGTTTCCACATTTTCATGGATGATACAACCTGAATTAGTTGTGATTGAGCCGTTTACGGTTTCGACATTCTCTTCAATGTCGCAGTTGTCGCCCAATTTAATTGAACCATTAACCGTTTCTGCGGATTCGGCTTTGACATTTTCTGCAAAGGTTACACTGCCATTGACGGTGCTTGCATCCCCTACTTGGCTATCGGATGAAACTCGTACTGAACCATTGACAGTGGATAAGTCGCCAACATTTGCATTGTGCCCAACCTTGATGCTGCCATTGACTGTGTCGTAATCTTTGTTGGGCGCGTTTGTTCCATCTTCAACAGACTTGCTGCCAAGAAATCCCGCACAAGCAGTTAATGAAAATAATGAGCCTATAATGATGAGTTTGTATTTATTCATGGTTGTGACCTTTTGTTGTGTTTATTACTTAAACGCCTGCAATATAAAAATGTTACAAAAAAAATGGCAACTTATTTAAGTTGCCATTTATTGTATCTATTTTGATAAAAATTAAGCTTGCATTTGAGTTTTAAGTTTTTTCAAAGCAACGGCTTCGAGTTGCCTAACGCGTTCAGCAGAGATGCCATATTTGTCAGCCAGTTGATGCAATGTGGCTTTTTTATCTTGTAACCAACGGCTTTCGATAATGTCTAAACTGCGTTCATCGAGTTTGTCTAAGCCTTTAAACAATAAGTTGTGGTTTTTATCATCACGTGTTTCTTTTTCAAGGATGTCTTCAGGTGATGGAGAAGAATTGGTTAACCACGCTTGTGGTGAAAATGTATTGTCTTCGTCATTTTCATCCATTGGCATATCAAAACAGACATCTTGTCCATGTAAACGCGATTCCATTTCGACAACCACTTCAGGTTTAACATCTAAATCTTTAGCAATTTTTGCAATTTCTGGTCCACGCAACCAACCCAAGCGTTTTTTGTTTTTACGTAAGTTAAAAAACAATTTTCGGTGTGCTTTAGTTGTAGCAACTTTAAGTATGCGCCAGTTCTTCAAGATGTACTCGTGTATTTCGGCACGAATCCAATGCACAGCAAAAGACACTAAGCGAACTTTGTGTGATGGATCAAAGCGTTTAACGGCTTTCATTAAACCAATGTTGCCTTCTTGAATGAGGTCGCCAACTGGTAAGCCATAACCTGCATAGGAGCGAGCCACATAGACCACAAAGCGCAAATGCGATGTGACTAAACGGTGAGCCGCTTCTAAATCGTTGTTTTCAAAGACTTTAAGACCAAGCTCGATTTCTTCTTCTCGTGATAAGATGGCAATCTGATTGACTGCACTGATGTAGCTTTCTAAAGATCCAGAAAGAGTTGGAATTTTAGCTATGCCTTTTGTATTTGAATTGATTTCTTTTAAATCTTTTTTCATTTTATTACTCCTAGTTATTCCCGATAATCGGCAAATAATTGTGTTAGATAAAAATCTGTCCTTCCTATGAAGCAACAGAGATTCGAATTATATACTAGGACAAGTATTTAACGCAATAGTTCAAAAATCATGAAGTTTAAATTATTGATTAATATCACACAAACAGTGTGCGTATTGAGTTAATTCGCCAGGTTTGGCCTGCGTTACCAGTTCTAAGGACTTTTCTATTGGAGACAATATCTTTTCAATCAACTTATTTTGTTTTGGTAGAATATCAATATCAAAATTATGGCTAACTTGAGCGAGTGTTGACATAAAAAACTGTTGGGTGGCAGTGAGTTCAGGTTCAATCCAAACCAAGTCAAAATTATTATCAATACTGGCTTTGTTTGCGGCATCAGCAATCGCATCGGATAAGGTGCCAATTTCATCAATAAGACCAAATTCTTTGGCTTGTTTGGCGGTCCACACACGTCCACGTGCTATGCTATCAACCAGTTCAATGTCCATGTTTCGTGCCATCGCCACCGATGAAATAAATTGTTGGTAACCGTGGTCAATATTGGATTGTATCAGTGCGGCTAAGTTTTCGTTTAGTTCTCTGTCCGCTCGAAAAGCTCCCGCCCAATCAGAGGTGCCAACGCCATCGGTGTGTACACCAATTTTAGCTAGAGTTTTTGGGTAAGTCATAAACATGCCAAAAATACCTATTGAGCCAGTAATAGTGGCATCAGAGGCATAAATTTTATCAGCGGTCATGGAAATCCAATAACCACCTGAGGCGGCAACATTGCCCATAGAAACCACCACTGGTTTGCCTGCAATTTTTATGGCATCGACTTCTCGTCTGATTTGTTCGGAGGCAAAAACCGCGCCACCGCCAGAATTGACCCTTAGCACTACGGCTTTAACGGATTTATCCAAACGGGCTTGACGAAGGAGGTTGCTAGTCGAAACACCTCCAATACTGCCTGCATCTTGTTCACCATTCAAAATAGTGCCTTCGGCTACAATGATGGCAATTTTATTGGGTTTTGGTAGTGATTTTTCTTGCTCAATAACGCTTAAGTAATCAACTAAACCAATATTTCTAAAGCCATTGTTATCCTCGCCTGTGGCACTTAAATCTGCTATGTACTTTTCTTTAAAATGTTGGTTTTTGATTTGGTCAACAAGTCCTGCTTTTTTGTACATGCTTGCCATGTCACCGCTGGAATCTTTGAGTAAAGTTGCCTGGTCTTCAATGATTTTGTTAAAATCTTCCATTGAGATGTTTCTTTTATTCACAATGCCCTGGGCATAAGTTTTCCATAAATCTTTCATGTAGTAGAGAGAGGCTTCTTTAGCTTCTATTGACATGTCATTACGAATATAGGGTTCGGCAGCTGACTTGTATTCGCCGACGCGAAATAAATGCACATCAACACCAAGCTTATCCAGTCCATCTTTAAAATAATTGCGGTAACTGCCGTAACCTTGAAAAAACATAAAGGCTTGTGGGTCAACTATGATTTCATCTGCCAAGTTGGCAAAGTAATATTGGTTTTGACTCATGTTTTCTGCTAGTGCAATAATGGGTTTTTGGGAGGTTTTACGAAATTGCGTAATGGCTTTTTCTAATTCTTTTAAATCAGCCAAACCAATTCCCCACATAAAATCAGGACTTAGTACCAGTACAGAAATGCGTTCATCGGAGGCTGCTTTTTCGATGGCTTTAATCAAATCCCGCAATTGAGTTTCGGGCACATCTGAACCTTGCAATTGTTTAATGAATTTTTCGGTTGGTGTGCCACTGAATTGATTGACCACCATGCCATTGGGAGCTATCACCAATGCCGTATTTCTTTTGAGTTTGATTTTGTCATTAAAGAAAATGACTTTAACCAAAATAAAAAGAATGATGAGGAGGATAAAATGCCGAGTGAAATTTGCCAATTTAACTAATGTATTTGGAATGAACTCGATAAGTTTACGTAAAGTAGATTTTTGTGTTTGTGTATTCATGGGTTTGATTATAAGTCTTTTAAAGAGTAATGCTATCTGCCAATAGTCATCTTTAATAATTCTAGGTATTTTTTAACCACTGTTTCGGGTTGTGCTAAGTTTGTCCCTGTTTCAGCTGGCCACGCTTTGGCACGTAGTTGGGTTTTCATTGGTTGTGGGTACAGGGTATTGACACTGACATTGAAGTCCTCCATTTCTTGTTCTAATATGGAGGCAAAATGGTTGATTCCTGCTTTTGTTACACCATAAGTAGCCCAATAAGCTTTGGCAACAGTGTCTAAATTTTCTGTTGTAAATATAATTGAACCATGGCTTTTTTTAAGCAAAGGTAATAAAGCTTGAGTTAAAAAAACAGGGGAGTTGAGGTTTATCTGCATTTCTTGCAACCAGCGAGTGGCTTCATAATGCGAAAATTCAGTCAATCCGCTGAATTCAGCAGCCGTATGCACCAAAGCATCGAGTTTGCCAATATTTTCATCAACGGTTTTGGATAGTTGATAAAAGTCATCGGGTGTTGCCCCAACCAAATCCATGGGATAAACCATGGGTTCTTTGCCGCCTTGTTCGACTATTTTGTCACACATGATGTTTAAGGAACGTGGATTTTTATCCGAAATAATGACATCGGCTTGCCTCTGGCATAATTCTAAAGCCAGAGCAGAGCCTAGTCCGCCACAGGCACCCGTGAGGAAGATTGTTTTATTTTCTAATTTATTTGGCATTGTCAATCATTTGCATAAGTGTTTGTTCCACGCCTAGGGCAATGGTTTTGAGTTCGTCACTATCCGATAAACTACTGAGCATTTTTTCTGGTTTAATCATGCCGATTAAGGTGTCGCCGTTTTGGGTGTAAACAGAAATTCGACAAGGCAAAGCCATGTTGAGTTGCATATCTTGAGCCATCACTTGAGCTGCAATCTTTGGGTTGCAGACTTCTAATACATTGCAATTTTCTGCAAATTCCACCCCTTTGCTGCGTAAAGTGTTGCCGATGTTATGGATATGCATAACACCAAAGCCACCATCAATTACACATTTTTCTAGGTCACTTGTGGCGGTTTCGAAATCTTTATTTGTTTGAATTTTATAATACATAATTTACCTTTTATTATTCGTTTGCTTCTTTCATGGGTGAGTCTTTGTACTTCTTCTTCCATAACTGGAAGCGTGTTTTTACCAATTTTGCTGGCCAGTTGTTGTTGTCAACATTGGTGTCTGCTGTTTCTAAGTTTGGGTCAATTTCTAAGGACTTAATTTCTTTTTTGGTCATAATCATTTTAGAAACTTTATGGTTATTTTTTCGCCAAATTTCAGCAGGTATTCGCATCATCTTTTCACTGCCATCGGTATAAGTCACTTTTAATAGAATTGGCATAACTAAGCCGCCAATGTTTTCAAAATCAATGACATAAATATTACGTTTGATGTTGAGTAAAGATTTTTCATTCTCGTCCAGTTTTTCCAGCAACTCTTTATAATCTTTTTTGTCCGTTTTGCTTACATCAAAACGGTCATAACTGTTGTAAAAGTCTTTGAGTTCAGGTTTGCGCTGAACCAAATAATTATAATCTTTGTTTCGTTGTTGTGTGATTGTGGTTGGTTCTTGTTCGTCATCTTTACGCAAGTTGGCTTTATCAATTTTTGGGTTGCGTGTGTCCATTTGCATCAAATGCACTTCTTTAATAGCAATATCAACATGATCAGTGGTGTAAAACCACCCACGCCAAAACCAGTCTAAGTCAATGCCGCTGGCATCTTCCATGGTGCGGAAAAAATCACTTGGCATGGGGTGCTTAAATTTCCAACGTCGTGCGTATTCTTTAAAGGCAAAGTCAAACAACTCACGACCCAATATAGTTTCACGCAAAATGTTTAGTGCGGTGGCTGGTTTAGCGTAAGCATTATTGCCAAACTGCAACAAGGATTCGGAATTAGTCATAATAGGCACTTGGTTGTCGGAACTCATGTAGCCGACAATGTTTTTTGCCTCGCCTCGTCGGGCAGGGTAGTCTTCTTCCCATTCGCTTTCGGCCAAAAATTGCAAAAAGGTGTTTAAACCTTCATCCATCCAAGTCCATTGGCGTTCGTCGGAATTAACAATCATGGGAAAATAATTGTGACCCACTTCGTGAATGATGACAGAAATCAAGCCATATTTTGAATGTTTCCATTCATGGTCTTCATCGGCTTTACCGTTGTAGGTTTTGTCATCAAAGGGACGTGGTCCATTAAAACAAATCATCGGGTATTCCATGCCGCCAACAGGTCCATTGACCGACCATGCCACTGGATAAGGGTAATCAAAGGTGTATTTGGAATAGACATCCATGGTGTGAATAATGCTCGGAGTTGAATACTGGTGCCATAAAGGATTGGCTTCATTGGGATAAGCGCTCATTGCCATGATGACATGACCATTTTGATTAAACCCTTGAGCATCCCAGATGAATTTACGTGAGGATGCAAAGGCAAAATCACGCACATTTTCGGCTTTAAATATCCAAGTTTTAGAGTCGTTGGACTTTTTCTTTTCGATTTTTTGGGCTTCTTTGGGAGTCACGATATAAACAGGAGTATCTGCTGTTTTTGCCTGTGCTAATCGTTTCTTTTGTAGGCTGTTAAGGACATCATCTGTATTTTGCAACTCACCAGTTGCTGCCACAATATGGTCAGCTGGAACCGTGATGCTAACAGTGAAATCACTCATGTCGAGAGTAAATTCACCATTACCTAAAAACTGTTTATTTTGCCATCCAGTTACATCCATGTAAGCGACCATACGAGGCTGCCAGCGGGCAATTTCGTAGATGTAATTTTTATTTTTCTCAAAGTATTCGTAGCCGCCGCGACCACCAATAACTTTGGCGTCAACAATGTTATACCACCAATCAACACTAAAAGTCATGGATTGCCCTGCTTTTAATGGTTGGGATAAATCAATTCGCATCATGGTTTTGTTGATGGTGTGCTTTAAGGCTTTGCCATCTTGAGATTTGACTGCGGTTATGGCGTATCCGCCTTTAAACTTTTCTCTTTTAAGTAGTTTGGCATAGGTTTTGTAATCAAATTTTTCAAAATCTTTCGGTGCGGTTTCGGCTAAGATGTTATCTGAGTCCGCTTGGTATCGGTTTTGGTCCAGTTGCATCCAAAGGTAACTTAATTCGTGTGGAGATTTATTGTGGTAAGTGATAAGTTCAGAGCCTGTGATTTTTTGATTTTTATCATCTAAGCTTGCTTCAATTACGTATTGCGTACGTTGTTGCCAATATTTAGGTCCTGGTGCACCACTGGCTATGCGTTGATCGTTAGGTGTTGGCAAAATTTCTTCGAGTTGGCGAAATTTATCGTTGGTGTCGTATAGAGACTCTGCCTGAATAAAGGCACTAAAGAATAAGGTGACCAAAGCAAGGAAAGGGAGATTTTTTATATGCATAATTATTGTAAAAAGTTTAGGGTTCAAAATTTCAGTACTACAAAAGTTATGATATGATAATACGCTTTGATTAAAAACCGAAGTAGAAAAGCTAAAAGAGGGCAATTTATACATGAGTACTACAGCAAATAATTTAAACAACAAACTGGGCGCAGGTGCTACTGGCACAGTTTTAGACCATCCAGCAGGATTATTTATCCTGTTTTTTACCGAAATGTGGGAACGATTTAGTTATTACGGGATGAGGGCATTATTGGTTTTATTCTTGGTCAGTGATATTTCAGCCAATGGTTGGGGCTGGGAGAGAGCCGATGCTTTAAAGCTTTACGGTACTTATACGGGACTTGTCTATTTAACGCCAATATTAGGGGGCTGGATTGCTGATAAGTTTCTTGGCGCGCGTTTTTGTGTAGTACTCGGCGCATTAATCATGACGCTTGGGCATGCATCCATGGCAATGGAAACTGAAATATTCTTTTATCTTGGTTTAGGATTGTTGATTGCAGGTAATGGCTTTTTCAAACCAAATATTTCAACTATTGTTGGTGGTTTATACGATAAAGGCAGTGATAAAAAAGATTCGGCTTATACTATTTTTTACATGGGTATTAATGCAGGTGCATTTTTAGGCATAATGCTCTGTGGTTATATTGGTGAAAGTGTCGGTTGGAATTATGGATTTGGACTAGCAGGTATTTTCATGTTTGTGGGCATGATGCAATTTTATTTAGCGCAAGGCATTTTTGGTCATATAGGAGCTAAACCTTCTGAACGTTTTGAAGAAGAGGATGAACACGAAGAAAAGGATCCAACAGTTATTCGAGATCGATTAATAGTTATTGGTGTTCTTGCCTTTTTTACTATTTTCTTCTGGATGGCATTTGAGCAAGCTGGTGGTTCTATGACCATTTTTGCTAAAGACTACACTCAGCGTGCTTTGACGGGTACTACTGCCACTTTATTTACCACAGTGAATTTGATATTGACTGTTGGTCCAGTTGCTATAATTACTTGGGTTCTACTATTGTTGTTTAAACAAACTTTCCATAAATACACACTTTCAAACATTATCTTAGGTCTAGGGTTTGCTTTTATTTGGTTTCTTGTTCTTTGGATGTTATATCGTCAATACACTGGTGGTGATACTGTCACTGTTCCTGCTTCTTGGTTTGGTATATTAAATTCTTTCTTTATTATTGCCTTTGCACCACTGTTTTCAAAATTATGGGCAACAAAATATAACCCCTCAGGTCCTGTCAAATTTGCGTTAGGTTTGATATTAATGGGCGTTGGTTTTGCAGTGCTTGCATATGGTTCTCAAAGCATTGGTCTAGGTGACCAAACGGCAACAGTTTCTATGTGGTGGCTAATTATTGCTTATTGGTTACATACTATGGGTGAATTGTGCTTATCTCCTGTTGGCTTATCATATGTCAGCAAGTTGGCTCCTGCTAAATTCATGAGTTTAATGTTTGGTATTTGGTTTTTATCCAATGCCATCGCCAATAAGCTCGCTGGTGCATCTGGTAGTTATATTGACAAAATTTCTGAAGAGTATGGCTTATCAACCTTCTTTTTATTGTTTACAGGAATAACAATTGGTGCAGGTGTTTTAATGCTTATCATTTCACCATTTTTGAAAAAGCGTATGCACGGCATACACTAATTATTTTTTAAGGGGATTTAATTTATGAGTACAGAATTTACTCGTGATGCAAAGGACGAGCTTTTTGGGCATCCAAAAGGTTTATATGTGTGCTTTTTTACTGAGATGTGGGAAAGGTTTTCTTTTTATGGAATGAAGTTTTTATTGGTGCTTTATGTCACCAAATACCATTTATTTACCGATGAAATGGGCTTGCAAACTTTGGGAGCTTATGCTGGATTGGCGTATACTTTTCCGTTGATTGGAGGGATGTTGGCTGACAGGTATTTGGGTGAGAAAAAAGCCATTTTATGGGGTGGAATTCTACTGGTTATGGGGCACTTTCTCATGGCGTTTGAAGGCACAAAAGCGCATGTAGATGCCGCTGGTGTTATTGTAAGGGATACAGTTGCCTTGGATGTTTTTTATTTGGCACTTTCTTTGATTATTATTGGAGTGGGTTTCTTAAAACCCAATGTGTCGACTGTTGTTGGTCGGCTTTATAAAGATGGTGATCCACGACGAGACTCGGGTTTCACCATTTTCTATATGGGCATTAATATTGGTTCTGTCTTGGCAACCTTAATTTGCACTTACTTGGGTGAAACTTATGGATGGAAGTATGGCTTTGGGGCGGCAGGTATCGGCATGCTCGTGGGTTTGGTTATGTGGATGGCAGGGCAAAAATACCTGCACGGTGAGTCTGAACCTAAAAATCCAGGCGTATTAAAAGAATCCTTTTTAGGGCCGATTAATAAAGAGTGGGCGATTTATCTTGGTTCTTTCTTTATAGTTGCATTTGTGTGGTTAATAGTAAAACGTGAACCTTGGGTCTTAGCTACTCAATATACTTTATTAACCTTATCTGTTGGTGGAACCATGATATATGCCTTTATGAAAACAGATAAGGTTACACGAGATCGATTAATTGCTTTAATGATTATGATTGTATCTACGATTATATTTTGGGCTTTGTTCGAACAAGCAGGAGCAAGCATGACTTTGTTTGCAGACAGAGTTGTGGACAGAAATATTATGGGACTTAATCCAACAGCGGGTCAATTTGGATCGCTTAATGCGGCATTTATTGTAATACTAGCACCTGTTTTTGCTTGGATGTGGATGAAATTAGATAAAATGAATCTTGATCCAAGTATCCCGATGAAGTTTGCCATTGGTCTCATTCAAGCAGGCCTTGGGTTTGGTGTTTTGGTTTATGGGTCACAGCACCCAAATGAATTAGGACAAGTTGGAGCAATCTGGTTAATTTTGGCCTATTTACTTCATACTACAGGTGAACTAGCTTTGTCACCAGTAGGTCTGTCAGCAGTAACAAAACTTTCACCAAAACACATGGTTGGTTTTGTCATGGGGACTTGGTTTTTAGCCACCGCTTTTTCCGAAACCTTAGCGGCTCGGTTATCACAAATGGCAGCAATAGATATAACTACAGGTGAAACGGCAACTATTGCAGAACAAGCTGCTAAATACTCAGAGTTATTCTATTTTCTCTTTAAGTTAGGAATTGGTGCTGGGATTGTTTCTATTTTATTAACTCCTGTCTTGAAAAAGATGATGCATGGCATTAAATAGAGGATAACAATCATTGTTTTAACAAGCCTGTTAGGATAATTGTTCTAGCAGGTTTTTTTTTGGTGGGCAAGCCCACCCTACGACTTTATTGAGATTCTTATGCCTTTTTATACCTACCAATGTGCGACTGATGAATGTTGTGAGTATTGTCAAGCTGGTTTTGATGTATTGCAACGCATGAGCGCACAGCCAGTTGAACGGTGTCCTGAATGTGGTAATTTGGTCAAAAAAGTGATTTCAGCTCCCAATGTGGTGGCAGGTAAAGCACACTTAACTACGGATAAAGCGGCTCAAAAAGGTGGGTTTACTAAGTATAAACGTGCGGGCAAAGGGGTTTATGAAAAAGTCACCGGTTCTGGCCCTAAGTATATTTCGGGTGATTGAGTCTTTTTAACTACTTTGCAGGCGAGCCGCTTGCGCTCCCATAAGTGTTGGTTAACTTAACATAATCTGCAACGGTGAGTGTTTCTGGCCGAGCTTTTGGCTCGATTCCTAAATCCAATAACTGTTGTTCAGTAATGAGTTTCTTTAAGTTGTTTTTGATGGTTTTACGTCTTTGTGCGAAGGCTTGTTTCACCAATGCTTCTAAGGATGGCAAGTGCACTTTTGGTGGGTTCTCTCGAGTGGTTAAGCGGATGATTTGTGAGTCCACTTTGGGTCTAGGGATGAATGCCTCTGGTGGCACGATAAAGAGCTCTTCGCATTCAAAAGCGTATTGCAGCATGACACTTAAGCGACCATAGGCTTTGATTCCTGCTGGTGCGCATATTCTTTTGACCACTTCTTTTTGCAACATAAATACCATGTCCTTAATGTGAGTGGCTTGGTATAAAAAACTAATCAAGAGAGGTGTTGAAATATTGTAGGGTAGGTTGCCTATGATGCGCGTATTTGTATTGGAAAATTTGAGTGCTAAGGCATCTTGATGGTGAATGGTAACATTGTTTTTGCCTGCAAATTTTGCTTGCAGTTTTGGCACTAAATCGTTATCAATCTCGACAAGGTTGAGGTTGTCAGAATATTCTACCAAGTGGTCAGTAAGTGCGGCTTGTCCTGGCCCTATTTCCCATACTTCATCCTCTTTTTGTGGATTAAATGCGTTAATAATACGCTCTATTACTGATTGATCTTGCAAAAAATTTTGCCCAAATTTTTTCTTAGCACGTATTTTAGTTGACATTTTTGACATTTTTAATGAGTTCTCGTGTTAGTTTTATCGCTTCGAGCAAACTATCACTTGATGCTAAATTTTTTCCTGCTATATCAAGTGCGGTTCCATGATCAACGCTAGTGCGAATAAAGGGTAGTCCAAGAGTGATGTTAACTGATTTGCCAAATCCTGCGTATTTCAATGGTGCTAAACCTTGATCATGGTACATGGCAAGTACCGCATCAATGCCTTTTAGTTTTTCTGTAGTAAACAAGGTGTCAGCAGGTATTGCTCCAATAATATTGTGTCCTTTGTTTTGATAGGATTTAATTAATGGATTAATAATTTCAATTTCTTCGCTACCCAGATGACCATCCTCACCTGCATGAGGGTTGAGTCCACAGACGGCAATAATGGGTTTTTCGATGCCGAATTTCGTTTGCATGTCCTTTATTAGTATGTCAAGTACTTGGCTAATATTGTGGGCTGTGATGTTTTGTGCGACTTGTTTGAGCGGCATGTGGGTTGTGACTAGTGCAACGCGCATGTGTTGATTGAGCAACATCATGACGACTGTTTTTGTTTGGCTTAGTGCCGCTAAATATTCGGTGTGACCAGTAAAGTTAAGTCCTGAGTCATTAATAATGCCTTTGTGCAAGGGGCAAGTTACCATGGCAGAATAAGTGCCGTTTATGCATCCATGTGCGGCAGTGTCCAGCAGTTGTAGAACATAGGCTGAATTATTAACATCCAATACCCCGAGTTTTACTTTTTCTTTGGTGGGGATATGCTTTGTTTTTATGGTGTTTGGCAGTCCTTTGAGTAAAGTGGAGTCACCAATAATGACACAATCATCTAGTTGCCCTTGGTTTGCCAAATCGACGACAATTTCTGCACCAATTCCTGCAGGTTCACCAAGGGTAATGGCTATGGGTTGTGGCATGGGTTTAGATGCGAATGTCCACAAAGGCTTCGCCACGAATCTCGGTCAACCAACTTTCAATTTGTTCATTCATTTTACGGGCGTGGATGGCTCTTTTAGCTCGAATGCGTTTAATTTCATCAGAAATATCATTTTTCCGTGAACCTAATTTTTGCACAATATGCCATCCAGCTTGAGTTTGAAATGGGGCAGATACCTCTTGATCATCAAGTTTCTCAACGACACTTCCAAATCGTTGTCCAAATTCATTAGGTTGAAACCAACCCAAATCACCACCCAATGCCGCTGAGTTAACGTCATCTGATTTTTCTTCTGCCAGTTTGGCAAAGTCTTCACCTTCTTGTAAACGTTGATAGATTTCGTTGATGATTTCCATGCCTTGGGCTGGCGTCACTAATTCTGAGTTTTCGATAAGAATATGGCGCGCTTTGACTTGATCAATCATTTGACTGGCTTGTTCACGTTTGTCGGTTAATTTTAGAATGTGCAGACCGCTTTGGCTGCGAACAGGGTGAGTGAATTCTCCTACTTTCATGGCTTTAATCTGGTCAGCAAATAAAGTAGGAAGTTCACTGCTGGCTCTCCAGCCTAAATCGCCACCTTCTAGTGCTTTTTGACCAGCAGAATATTTAGTAGCAAGTTCTGCGAAGCCTGTTCCTTTTTCCAGTTCTTGATAGATTTTGTCCACTTTAGCTTTAGCCTTAGCTATTTCATCTTGTTTTGCATCGGGTGCTAAGGGTATTAGAATGTGCCCCAGACGTACTTCAAATTGAGAGAGTTGATTATCTGCCAAAAATAAATCAATTTCTTGCTCACTGACTTTGACTTCTTGGTTGGCTAGACCGTTGCGAATTTTTTCAGCTTTTAACTCTTTGCGCATGTCATTTCGAAATTCGGCAAAGTTCATGCCATCATTTTCAATAGCCATTTGCATTTGTTTCAAAGTTAAATTGTTTTTTGATGCAACCTCAGCTAGAGCGGCATCAATTTCAGCATCAGATATGCGAACACCTGCCAAATCGGCTTGTTGCAACTGTATTTCTTCTGTTATTAAACGTTCTAAAACTTGCTTGTCAAGAATTGATTTAGGTGGTAATTGTGTGCCACTGCTTTTGAGTTGTTTGGTAATATTTGAAACAGCTCTATCCAATTCACTCCGAAGTATAACGCCTTCTTCAACAACTGCGACAATTTCATCGAGTAATTCCTCTTCTGCATAACTTCTGTTTACAAAGTGAGTGGCAAGTAATGTGGTGATTAATAGTATTTTCTTCATGTTTTAAAATTCCTCTGAATAACCCAGGATTGATTGTTTGAGTAACCGTCTTGGGTTACGGCCGATGGCACCTAAGCCATCTAATTGTAATTCAAAATATATGCCATTTGTTGAGTCGCCAGCTTCATTAATAATATGCCGTCTTCCAATAATTCGCGCTGCCCAACAGCAGTTTTTAAACTCAATACCTGCAATGGCTTCAATTGTTCTATTGGCATCAAGTGAATAATTCCAACGGGAAACAAAACGCTTGTTTTTGCCAAACGGTAAGACAACTGATGAGTCTATTTGTTCAATTTTACCCTGTCTAAAGCGATAGGCGAAGTTAAAAAGTGAATTATTATTGCCTTTGCGCTGAATTTTAAACAGCGCCCGTTCCGATTGATTGATTTGAGTGTCCCAATGAACACTCATTGTGGCTTTCCAATTTCGGTAAAAATAATTAAACTCTGTAATAATTGGTGAAGTGCTTCGTGTTTCGATCGTATTGTTGGTTTGCACTTGACGATCTTCAAAATAGGCAATTTGCCCTAAAGTAAAATTCCACTGTTCTTTGCCATTGTAATCAAAGCGTCTTTGCGAAATGGCAACAGAAAGTTGATTGGCGTCACTTTGTCGATCCGCTCCTGAGAAAGCGTTAGGCAAAAACAATAAGCTATTGCCGAAAGTGAGATTGCGCGTATCAAATAAAGGGATATCTTGTTGATTCCGGTAGGGTACATACAAATAATACAAATGAGGCTCAATGCTGCTGAAGCTTCCATCTTCGAAAGATTTTTCAAAATTAATCGTATAATCCAGTGACGCAATAGGTAAAGACCGAGAGCGAGTCAAGTTGGTTTGATTGGAAAATTGGGTATTTGAATAATCCCAATTGGTTGTGCGATAAGCCAGTCGAGGTGTTAAACGAGAATAATTGTTTTGAAAGGATTTCTCGATATAAGGGGTTAAGTCTAATCGAGAGGCGGTAATGGATTTTTCTTTATAAAAATTGACCCATTGGCTGTCAAAACCATAACGCAATAATGAATCGTCATCAATGAAATAATTATAGGATAGTTTAGGCAGTGTTTGGTAGGGTTGACTGCCAAGGCTGACGGTGTCGCTAATAATCTGGTAATCATTAAGTTGACTCTTAAAATTCCAATGCTCGCCATATCCAGTGACATTGAGGTAGGAGTAGACAAAGGCTTGGGCAGTGGTGTTGATGTTGTTACCAAAGTCTTCAAAGTATCGTATGTCTGAAACATGCCTGAGTCGTGTATTTAAAAACCAATGGTTTGATAGGTTTTGGTTGTGTTTGTAGTCGATTCGACCTCTATCAATCTTATCGGTGCGATCATTGGGTAAATACTCCGCATTTATTTCCCCTTTAAAACTTTGACCAAGATACCTAAACTGTGCTCCTAACATACTCCCTCTTTTTGATAAATAACGAGGGGTTAATGTGGCATCCATATTTTCGGCAATATTAAGGTAATAAGGCAGAGCAATGTCGAAACCTGTGGTTGTTGAATTGCTAATTTCTGGTACCAATAAACCCGATTGCCTTTTGTTGGTTAGGGGCATTTTGGCATAAGGCAAATAAAGAATAGGTACACCCTTAAAGCGCAGAGTCATTTTTCGAAATGTACCTATTTCAGATTCTTGGTCTAAGTCGGCGCTTTGGGCTTTGATAAACCATTGTTGGTTCTCAATTGGACAGGTTGAATAAGTTAAATCAACGAGGTGACTGGTTGATTCTTGAGTTATCAACGACTGGGCAGAACCGTTGGCATTGCTTGCTTGTAACTGATAGGATACATGAGAGAGTTCGGCGCGGTTGTTGTTAAGGTCTATTTTTGCAGACTGTGCTTGAATGGATTGGTTTTTGTCGTGGTACTTTAACTTGGTTGCAATGCTAATATTTTGGTTTTTATCGTCGTAAACCAGTTCTTTGGTTGTAATGGATTGTTTGGTGGTAGAAATACATACATTCCCACCAATTTTAATTGTTTCGTTGTCTTGTGGGATAAAATATTCCGCATCAATAGAGGTCGATTCTTGAATGGCTGATTCGACGCAAGATGCTTGTTGGGATTTTTCAACAAGGCTTTGCGCTATTGAAAAAGAGGCTGATAAGGTAAGACTAAGTAAAAATAGCGAAATTTTTACTGAAATGGTGTTATTCATATAAACTTTTGTTAAATTTTAGGATTTCCATTTTACAACGGAGGAGACTTATTTTAATATGTGTAATGAAGAATGTCTGCGGATATTGCTGATTTTTTTCCTTAAAACTTGGTTTCGGCAAGTTTATGGGATGTTTATTTTAATTTAAGAGGATTTTAATTATGGCTGGTAAATTTGTAATAAGTAAAGGTAAGGACGGTAAAGACTATTTTGTTCTTAAAGCAGGTAATGGCGAGGTGATTATGTCATCTCAAGGTTACAAATCTGCTTCGGGTTGTGAAAATGGTATCGAGTCAGTACGAGTAAACTCACAAGATGAGTCAAAATTTGAAGTTAGACAAGCTAAAAATGGTCGTGATTATTGGGTTTTGAAAGCCAACAATGGTCAAGAGATTGGACGTAGTCAAATGTATAAAACTAAGAGCGGTTGCGCTAATGGCATGAAATCGGTGGCTAAAAATGCACCTGATGCTAAGCTTGTTGATGAAAGATAAGTTTTAATGAATTAAATTTTTTAAAGAGCACTCTTTGTGCTCTTTTTTTATGCGAGAAAAAATATGGCTTGGTATGAAGACGATAAATTATGGGAAATGTTTTATGAGTGCATGTTTGATGAAGAAAGTTTCATTCAGGCTCAAGAGCAAGTACCCGAGCTGCTCTCATTAGTCTCTACTGATGTATGCAGAGTCTTAGATTTAGGCTGTGGTCCAGGGCGTCATTGTTTAGCTTTGGCAAAAATGGGTTATGAAGTTACTGGTGTAGATACCAGTGCGTTTTTGTTATCTAGGGCTAAAGAAAAAGCACTCAAATCTAATCTGTCGGTTAAGTTTATTCGGGCAAATATGCTTGATTTTAAGAGTGATAAAAAATTTGATTTAATCGTCAATATGTTTAACTCATTTGGGTATTTTGATACCCAAGAAGACAACCAAATGGTGTTAAATGCCGCCTATGAAAACCTCGGGGACAAAGGAACCTTACTGCTGGATACAGTAGGCAAAGAAACGCTAGCACGAACCATACAACCCGTGCATTTGTCGGAATATGAAAATGGAGATATTCGCATTGAAAGACCAGTGCTGATTGAAAATATGCAAATTTTTTCAAATCAATGGATGCTTATTCGAGGTGACAAAGTCTTTACACGAGACTACCAGCATTTTGTTTACACGCCAATGGAACTATCGCAGATGTGTTATCAAGCTGGATTTAAGCAGGTGGATTGTTATGGCTCATTGCAAGCCGATACTTATGATTTAGCCTCTGATCGGTTAGTTGTGGTGGCGCAAAAATGAAGAATATGAAAAATAAAACTCACGCAGCAATAAAGGTCGTATCGGTATTGATTATACTTTATGCCATTGGATTAAAAACAATGCCAGAAAGCATGCCATTTAGTCAAACGAAATCTGTGGATGATTTTTATGCCCCGCATGCAGGGTATTGTGTTCCAGAGTTAGAATTTTAAATAAGTTTTGCTAACATCGACATATCGTACTCAACTAAATCTTGATTGTTTTTAATTTTTTGAATGTAATCTGGATTTGCAATAAGGGGTCGACCGATGGCCGCTAAGTCGGCCTTTTTCTCACTAATTGCTCTATTTGCTGCCTGTGCATCATAACCTCCGCAGGTAATGAAATTGCCTTTGTAGTGCTTTCTAATAAACTCACTGGCTTTACCCTTATTCAGATACTCAAAAGTATAATGGTCACTAAAAGCACCAAGGTGAACATAGGCAATTTTTTTCTTATTTAGTTTTTTGAGTAAGTATTGGTAAGTTTTTTCATCTCCTTTAGTGTATTCAAGATGAACATAGGCTTGAGGAGAAAGACGTATGGCAGTCTTTTGTGAACCAACAGCATGGCTAATGCCATTGACAACTTCTAAGGCAAACTTAGCTCTTTTTTTCTTGCTACCACCAAACTTGTCTGTTCTTTTATTGGTTTCTTGACGTAAAAATTGGTCGACTAAATAACCATTAGCGCCATGAATTTCAACACCGTCGAAGCCGGCTTTAATAGCATTTTTTGCTGCTTTTACGTATTTTTTTATGAGTCTTTTGACTTCTTTAGTTGTGAGCTCTCTTGATGTTTCGTATTCTAAATTTTCGGTGCGTGGTACTTTGCCATGCCATGAGGTGGCGGATGCTGAAATGGGTTGTTCTTGAGTATAGCATGAGTGAGCAACTCGACCGCAATGCCATAATTGACAAAATATTTTCCCGCCTTTTTTATGCACAGCCTGAGTGACTTTTTTCCACCCTTTTATTTGCTTTTTAGTATAGATGCCAGGTGTGTTTGGGTATCCTTGTCCAAGAGGGTCAATAATCGTCGCCTCAGATACGATTAACCCCACATCTGCCCGACGAGCATAGTAGTCAGCAATTAATTGCGTAGGTACTAAATTATTATCAGCAAAGCACCGCGTTAATGGCGCCATAATAATTCGGTTGGAAAGAGTGATTGTATTATTAAGTTGGTAGGGTGTAAAAATCGTCATATTATTTTGCTCTATCTATTAGGACATTTTCAATAAAAAAAAGGTTGCATAAAGCAACCCTTTTTTAGTATTGAAATGTTATTATAATTAATTCTTATAAAACACCAAGCTTTTTAAGAGCTTCCATTGTCAATTGACCTGATGCCAAACCATTGGCTTCTTGGAATGAACTTAAAGCAGACATTGTTGCACTGCCCATAACGCCATCGATAGTTCCAGGATTGTATCCTGCTTTATCTAAGGCTTTTTGGATGCGTAAAATAATACCAGAATTTGTGTTAGTTTCACACAAAATTGGCTTCCATTTCATTTCAGCACTTGTCACTTTTTCTTGCTGAACAACAGTGTCATAAACAGCAGGAATTTCAATCACATTCTCTTGTGGAGGTGTGGCAACTTTCTTAACTGTAATGGTTTTGTATTCTGCAGGAATTGGAGTTCTTACCACTTGAGGAGGCTTGACCATAACTTTTTTCTTCACTGTTTTGTAAACAGCAGGAATAACAATAGTTTCAGTCCAAGCTGGCTTTGTTACCACGCGAGTGGTGACTGTTCTATATTGCGCAGGAACTTCAACTAAACACATAATTTCACCCGTACCATTGTCTAGTTTTTCAATTGGACCACGGCCTTTTTTCCACGTTGTGTAAGCAGGTTTTACTAAAATTTGCTCACTTTCGGTGCCATACTCAGCAGGGTGGCTAACCAGCTTAGTTGATTCAGCAGAAACTAATACTTGGTCTTCAACCCAATCGTATACAGCAGGAATTGTGGAAATAGTTTCGCCAGCTTCTTTAACGAGAACTTGTTCTGTTACGGTTTCGTATGTGGCAGGGATAACTTCAATTTTCTTTGAGGCCTTCTTCTTTATAACGTCTTTGCTAACCGTTCTGTAAGTGGCAGGAGTCAAAACACGTGCATAACACTCACCCGCTTTCGCATTAGGTGGCAATAATGAGTCGCTTTGAGAAACCATTGCTGTGTCACCACTTATATTGGCATTAGCAAGTGCACTTCTTACGCGATTTAACTCGGCATCTTGAGATGCTAGTCTTGCTTGTAATTGTTTAACTTGATCTGAATGATCGGTTGTTGACACTGTATTTTGCGATGTCGATTTACATCCGCCTAATCCCAGTGCTAAAGCAACGGCACTAATTATTAATAAATTCTTTTTCATATTACTCTCCATTAAATTAAATTTGATAAAACTTGTTTTTTATTATAGTCAAATAATCACATTAAACAAATTAACAGTTACAGCAACTAGGTACAGTAAATTATCGATTTATTGCGCATCTTATTGAAGTAAAAAGAAATTTATTTCATTTCCGGGCTTTGTTTAAGCTAATCACAGAATGTAAAGAATTATGAAATCATTAAATTAGTTTAAAATTGATATAAAATTCAACAGTTTTGAGTGAAATATGGTTTCTTGCTTGAATTTCGGTGCCATGAAATCGAGCAATTAATTGGGCCAAATAAAGTCCTAAACCTAAATGAATGGCATTCTCGGTCTTTTCTTTTCTCTGTGATTGCATGGAGGCAAATACATTGATGCCTTTGGGAAGTTGAGAACCCGTATTGGTGACAGATAAATAGGCGCGATTTTCTTTTTGTTGCAGTTTCAAAACTATATCACCGTCAGGTGGGGTAAAATCAACTGCGTTATCAATGAGTTTGTCAATGAGTTGCGATAATAGTTCGTTTGATCCATTTATAAATATATTATCTCGCGTGGTGTTGAGTTTTAACTGCGGTATATAGCTTTGGTATGCTTGACCCAGCTCTGTGCATAAAGTTGTTAGGTTAATTTTTTGTTTTGTGGTTGTTTCTAAGCTGTGTTTGAGTTGACCAAGTTGACTCAATTGCGTGAGTATGAATTTTAGGCGGTGTAAACCATCAAGTGCTCTGGTCAAGAATATTTGTTCATCTTTTGAGGTCGTGGGAACCAAGTTGTCCAATGAGGATTGCACAATAGCAAGTGGTGTCTTCATTTCGTGAGAGAGTCGAGAGCCCAGTTCTTTTAAATAAGAGGTGTACTCTTGCATTTCTGACAACATCGACTCAATGCCTCGAGCCAATTGTCCGATTTCATCTTGTGCTTGACTGGAGGGCATCTCAATCGTCAGTTGTCCCGATTCATCAAGAACTTTATGTAAAGCATTATTTAATCGGCGAATACGCCAAGCGAGCCAAAGAGAATACATCAAATAGGCAAGCACGAGTAACAAAACAACAAGTATCATTGCTAAAGAGGCTTTTAGAAGTGTTTGAATCATGCTTTGTTGACCTTCAGGCATCATGCTCTTAAGTTGATAGGAGATGCCACCAAGCTTTTTAGTTGCTATAACACCAGCCATGCCATCAGACTCGCGGTAAAACCACTGTTGATTCGTTGCATTTTTTTTGCCAAATAACCAACTGTATAAAGGCGTAATAAGCCATTGTCTTGGTGAAGCTGAAGTGCTGTCTGGGAGTTTGTTTTTTTGGTAAATAATGCGTTTGTCTTGATCGCTTATTATAAAGTGATTGTTATGTGGCGTAATACTATCAACAAACAATTGCATTTTCTTTTGGTGTGAAACTATCGGCAGTAGTTTTAATGAGGTATTGTTTTGGTCTTCTAAAGTGCCTGTGATTGTTTTTTGCATGCCATCGGTATTAGTCCAGATATTAATCGAGGCTATTCCAAGGTGGCTAATATTTGAATGTTTAAGTGCCAGTTCTAAAATATAACCGTTAGAATTTTCATGCCAAATTGCGGTAATAAAAGGACTGTTTTGGGAGTTGTTTTTTGGAGTTATTGTTCCTTCAGCTTGACGATAAAACTTATATTGATGCATGCCGCTTTCATCAACAATGCCTAATAAAATATAATCATTTTTATCATAATTTGTTGGATTTATTTTTATTGAACGGTCATTGCTTTTTACCAAGAGAGCCAGTTGATTAGCATAACGAGCAATTTTAAATGATAATTCATCGCGGTTATTTGAAAACACATAGGCTTTAATGTCATGCCATTCACTTTCATAGCCATTAAGTGTTAACTCGGTTAAATCCGCTAAAACCAGTCCAGAAAGATTAAGAGATTCATCATTAGCGACAATTTGAGAAACAGAAGCTTGCAGAGAGGTTAAGTTATTGTTTGTCGCATTTATTAAACCCTTACGAAATTCATTATCAACACTTTTTAGGGCATACCAACCAGTAATAGGGAAAATAAGACTTAATAACCCCAAGAGTAACAGTTGGTATTTTAATTTCATTTAGGTTTTCCAGCGATAACCCATGCCATGAACGGTATCGATGCAGTTAAAACTACTGTCTACTAGCTGAAACTTTTTTCGAATGCGTTTGATATGCGAAGTGATAGTGGATTCATCGACGTAAACGTTGGCATCGCTCATCAGTTGATCACGGGTTTTGACATGCCCTTTGTGACGCGCTAATGAAACAATCATCCAGAATTCAGTAACGGTTAAGTCAATTGCCTTGCTTTTCCATAAAATTTGTAAGTTATCAGTTAAAATTGTTAAATCGCCTTGCTTAATGGTATTTTCTTCAACAGAATGATTGCTTAAGTCTTGTCGCCTAAATAAAGCCGCTACGCGTGCTAATAAATGTGGAATAGAAATATCTTTGCTTAAGTAATCATCCGCCCCAAGCCGCAAACCTGATACCATATCAAACTCATTATCACGTGCGGTTAGGAATAACAGTGGTAAGGATTCTGATTGCGTGCGTAAAAATCGGCACAGTTCAAAACCACCATCAGGTTCATCGCCTAAACCAACATCAATAATGACTAAATCGGGTAAAGTATCGGCTAAAGCCTTTTTTGCTTGATGTAATTCGTTATAGCCTTGGGTAAGGTAGCCCTGTCTTTCGAGTGCTGCCTGATAGTTCGCTAAGATACTTGGTTCATCTTCAACAATAACAATGTGTTTTTTTGGCATCTTTTTGCTGCATTTAATAATGGGGGGGATTATCTCAGTATTGTTCGTCCCAAGTCAAGCACAGGGGAGTCTTGCGTGATTTGAAATTAAATTGTTACTTTTGCCCTATGTTTTCGTTTAATAAGAAAATATAGAATGAAGCCATGAAAAAAATACTACTTACCTTATTATTACCATTGCTGCTCAATGCAAAAACTTATCAAGTGCCTTTATTTGATCAGGAAGTTAACATTGACGGTGTGTTAGATGAGTCAATCTATCAAAACGCTTTAAAAATTGAGTTGAACTATGAAGTTGACCCTGGGTATAACATTAATCCTGGAGTAAAAACGACGGCTTATATCATTGACAGAGGAAACTCCATTGTTTTTGCTTTTAAAGCCAGTGATCCAAACCCTAAAAAAATTCGTGCTTTTTTGCGCGATAGAGATTCAGCTTATCAGGATGATTTTGTTGGTGTCATGCTGGATACTTATAATGATGAAAGGCGGGCTTTGGAATTTTTTGTTAATCCTTTAGGTGTGCAAATGGATCTAATCCGAGATGAAACAGGAGGTGGTGGCAAT
Source organism: Lysobacterales bacterium (assembly GCA_026988115.1). Classification (GTDB taxonomy): domain Bacteria; phylum Pseudomonadota; class Gammaproteobacteria; order Xanthomonadales; family Marinicellaceae; genus NORP309. Next base: position 31,609 of record JALSLV010000047.1, read on the forward strand.
GAAGATGATTCTTGGGATGCCATTTGGGATTCCGCAGGTAAGATTACTGATGAAGGCTATGTGGTGGAAATGGAAATCCCCTACAATGAGTTGCAAATGCCAAGTGCAGCAGGTGAAAAAACGTGGGGAATTAGTTTATTTCGTTCGTACCCTCGCAGTGTTAGAAAGCAGATTCAAAACGATAAACTCGATCGAGATGTTAGTTGTTTTTTGTGTCAATTAAGTAAATACACAGGGTTTGCTAATGCCAAACGAGGAATGGACTTGGAAATTACGCCAAGTGTGACGGTTATCGCTAATCAATTGCGTCCTTCTGTATCCAGTGATTATTCTCCAGTTGATTATAATGTTGAGCCCTCTTTAGATGTCAACTGGGGAATTAATTCAAACCTCACATTAAATGCCACTTTAAATCCAGATTTTTCACAAGTCGAGTCCGACTCGGCTCAATTAGATGTAAACCAAACCTTTGCCTTGTTTTTTCCTGAGAGAAGGCCTTTTTTCTTAGAAAATTCAGATTATTTTAATACCCACATGAATTTAATTCATACCCGCAATGTCGCCAACCCTGATTACGGTGTTCGATTGGTTGGTAAAAGCGACAAAAACGCTTACGGATTTTTCTTTACCGATGACACCTTGACCAATATTTTATTGCCAGGAGTGTTTGGTTCTAATTTGGCAAGCTTGAACCAAAGCAGTATAAATCTGGTTGGACGTTACCGCCGTGATTTTGGCAATTCTTCAACGGTTGGTGGGCTTGTTACTCGAAGAAGTGCAGGGAATTACGATAATACCGTAACCTCAATTGATGGAACTTATCGAATAACAGACAAAAATTCAGTTCAATTTCAATACGCTAATTCCTCAACACAAAACTCACAAGAATTGATGAATGACTTTGATTTAGAGCAAAAAACATCAGGCGATGCTTATTCTTTACGTTATGTTCATTCGGATGAAAACTGGTTTTACCATTTAAGGCATGTGGATTACAGTGATGATTTTCGTGCAGATTTAGGTTTTATAAGTCAAGTTGGTTATCGAAAATCACTTATTGGTTCACAATACACTTGGCGACCTAAAAAGAGTTCATGGTGGAACCGCTTTAGCATTTATTCAGACTGGGACATTACCCATGATCAGCAAGGTCGATTAATAGAGAAAGAATTGGAAGCCAGTATTAATCTAAATGCCAATAAGCAATCTTATTTTGGAATCAGTGGTTACACGCGTGTGGCACTTTGGAATGATGTGATGTATGACGAGGATAGAGTTGGAATGGATTTTGCTTTTCAACCTAAATCGGGCCTGACATTGGGTGGAGGGGTTTCTATCGGAGATGCGATTGATTTTTCTAATGATAAGATAGCTCGGAGAACAGGTGCTTATGTCTTTAGTAACATAAACCTTGGTCAACATTTAAGTATGAATCTTAATCATACTTTTAGAAAATATTCGCGAGATGGCGGTAATGTGTTTATCGCTAATCAGTCCGATTTGCGTTTTTCTTATCAGTTTAATATTCGTCAAAGATTGCGTTTGTCAATAATCAATACCAATGTGAATAGAGATACCAGTCTTTATTCTTCATCAGTTGATAGTCACACAAGACGTTTAAGCAACCAATTGATATACTCGTACAAAGTCAACCCAAAAACGTTATTATTTTTAGGTTATTCGGATTCGGGTCGCGAAGCTCAAGACTTTGATTTAACCACAACCAACCGAACCTTTTTTATGAAATTTAGTTATGCGTGGAAACGTTAGCTGGTAAAAAATCAGTATAAATCCCACTGACTCCATACTTGTTTGTCATTTTTTTTAGTGTGCTTTTTGTGTTTAAGGTGTAAACAAATAGATTTATCCCTTTTTCTCTTAAGCTTTGCATAGGCTTTTTCTTGACTTGTGATGCGCGCATACTCAAGGCAAATAAATCCATGTTTTCAGCCAAGGTAGCAACAGACTTTAAAGAACCTTGGTATTGGTATAAAATCCAAATTAAGTTTTTAAAGCCTAATTTTTTTAAAACACTGTATTCTTCAGGTTGATAAAACTGAACGATAAGTTGTTTTTGTATTTTAGGGTGGTTTTTAAGAATAAGTTTGATTGCTTTAAGGTTATCGCGCTTCACATCAGTAACGATTTGAACATCGGGAAAATCAAGTACCCAATTAGCAAGCGTTTCGGGTGTGCAGGGATGCGCGCCATCGGTGTGGTATAGAGCCATTTGAAATTCGTGGTAACTTAATGGTTTTTTGATCGAATAACCAAAAACTTTTTTAAAGCGCTTATCCCAATCATGCAAACACACCAATTGTCCGTCGGATGTCCATGAGAAATCAATTTCAAAGACTCGAAAACCCTTGTTATAGTTGGTTTCTAATGATTCCAGTGAATTAGTGTAGTCTAGCCCATTAAAACCACCACTGGCATGAGCAATCAATAGAGGTTGTGCATGTGACAGTGTTGTAGCAGTCATGAAAAATAATATTTTATAAAAAGGCATGACTCGATTATAATGTATAGAAATGCAAGCAGGTAGATAAAAATTAGGTCTTTAAGTTATGAATACAAATAAATCTAAAATCGCGTTAATGTTGCCAGGTGGAGGAGCGCGTGGTTCTTACCAAGTGGGTGTTATGAAAGGCATTATGGAATTGTTACCTAAAAATAAAGCACCTTTTCCTATCATAACAGGGACTTCTGCCGGTGCGATTAATGCGGTCGTCTTGGCAAGTTATGCCGATGATATAAAATACGGTACACATCGGCTTGAAAAGTTTTGGATGACTTTGCATTGCCCAGATGTTTATCGAACCGATGGTTGGATGATTGCTAAAACGATGGCAAAAGTATTGGGTTCCATGTTTTTTGGTAAATTGGGAGTAAAAGCACCACGCTCACTATTGGATAATGAGCCATTGTTTCATTACTTATCAAAAACCATGCATTTATCACAAATACAGGAATGTATAGAGAAGGGAAGTTTGGATGGGTTGGCTATTACGGCATCCTCTTATGATACTTCAGTTGCTAAGAGTTTTTTTCAAGCAAAAGAATCTATAAATGCATGGAACCGAACCCGAAGAATTGGACTTCCGCAGAAAATTGGGGTTGAGCATATTTTAGCCTCTGCGGCTTTGCCCTTTTTGTTTCCAGCACAACTCATTGGAAAAGAATACTATGGCGATGGCGGCTTGCGCATGAGTGCGCCGTTATCTCCTGCCATACATTTGGGAGCAGAAAAAATTCTAGTCATTGGTACACGCGATGAGAGTCCGATACCAACTCCTACTGAAGTTCCTGAATACCCTTCCATGGGAGAGTTGGGTGGTTATATGTTGGATACAATATTCATGGATACCTTGATGGCGGACTTATCTCGACTAAGGCGAATTAATCGAACCCTTGATTTAATTAGTGAGGAAAATAGAAGCAAAACTCAACTGCAAAAACTAGAGACTTTAATCATTAAACCCAGTGTTGATGTACGAGAAATCACTAAGGAGCATGCCAAAGACATACCTGCACCAGTTCGACGATTACTCAAAGCAATAGGCGGTTGGGGAAAAGAGTGGCGCATGCCCAGTTACCTTCTTTTTGAACCAGGATATACCAAGGCATTGATAGAACTGGGTTATCAAGATGCGTTGGCTCAAGAAGAAAAAATTAAAGCGTTTATGGCGACTTAGGTTTGTGTGAGAATAAGGCACTTTAGCCCTAACTCTTGATGGAATTTCTATTAAAATCCTGTAAGTTGTTGTTTTATAATAGCTAAACGACTTATCCACAGAGCCTGTGGATAAGTCTGTGAGTAACTGCACAAAAGTATTCTATTTAACGAGTATCTATAAGGATTTTTATCATTTTGGTTAATTATTAACCAGTCTATAAAAACACAATAAATTCAATGAGTTAGATGTGAGAGTCGCTTTTTTATGCACAGAGTCAGAAAAAAAATAATGAAAAAATCTCTTGACAGCTCTTCGTGTGCATAAATCAATAACTTAGCGTAGTAATCTTAGGATTTAAATGAAATAACAAGGCTATGTCACGATTTAAATAAAAAGAGAAAAATGGATTTTACACGAAACAAAAAAGGCGACAATAATCCACCAAATAATAAATTATCCATGAACTTATTTCTCAATGCCAAACTAAAACCAACGGTGCCTCTAAAATAATATGATTTAGCGGGGTTCGGACTTTAGTCCGTCTTCAAAACAACGGGACTAAAGTCCCTGCCCCAGGTGGTCATTGGCATCAGGGTGAAGCCCTTAAACTAGAATTCATCGGCAAGTGGGATTTATCCCACTCAAAACTCAATTAAAGACCTAACCACTGATTACTTAATTGAAAGAAAATAAAACCAACAGTGCCTCTAAAATAATATGAGTTAGCGGGGTTCGGACTTTAGTCCGTCTTCAAAACAACGGGACTAAAGAGACTATGAAAGTATTCTGATGACGAGTAAAAATGGCATAAATTTCGCTACTATGCGTTGAAAAACTTGGAATTAGCTAGCTAGTCACTGCGTTTTCCGTCTTTATTAGCAAATTTTCTGCTCATTTTTATGCGTATCGTCCTGATACTTACCGCTTCGCGGCTTGCGTGAAAAAACACTCCATGTGTTTTTTTCTTTCGCCCCATAATACTTTCACAGTCTCTAAAGTCCCTGCCCCAGGTGGTCATTGGCAACAGGGTAGAGTCCTTAAACTAGCATTCATCGGTAAGTGGGATAAATCCCACTTATCAATAAATGCAAATCGATTGGGTTTTCGTAAAAAATGGTGTTCGCAAGGAGCTCCACTGTATTTTTCCTTGAGGGCTTTGCGTTCCGTGTTTCTTTATGCTCTTTGCGATAGTGGTGTCACTTTTCTTGGGCCAACTCCAACGTAATCAGCATTGGGTCGAATAATGCGGTTATTGGCGCGTTGTTCCATCACATGAGCAGCCCAACCTGTGATTCGTGAACAGACAAATATCGGGGTGAACAGTTTGGTTGGGATGTTCATAAAATGATAAGCCGATGCGTGGAAAAAATCGGCATTCGGAAAAATGTGTTTTTCATCCCAGAGTTTTTTCTCAACCGCGCAACTAACATCATACAGACATTCATCACCGACATCTTCGGACAATTCTTTTGACCAGCGTTTGATTAAAGCATTTCTGGGATCACTTTCGGTGTAAACTGCGTGCCCAAATCCCATGATTAATTGTTTGGTTGCCAACATATCATCGATTCCTGCAATGGCTTCATCAACCGATTTCCATTGCGACAACATTGCCATGGCTGCTTCGTTAGCCCCACCATGAAGTGGTCCGCGTAGTGCGCCAACGGCTGCAGTTACGCACGAATACATATCCGATAAAGTCGAGGCAACAACGCGTCCTGTAAAAGTTGAAGCATTAAACTCGTGTTCGGCATACAAGATTAAGGACACGTCCATCACACGTGCATGTAAAGCATTGGGTTTTTCGCCACGTAGCATATGCAAAAAGTGTCCACCGATTGAATCATCATCCAAAGCCGTTTCGATACGCACACCTTCATGGGTAAACTTATACCAATAACAGATAATGGATGGAAAAGCACCAAGTAACCTATCGGCGGCATCTTGTTGCTGTGAAAAATCCATTTCAGGCTCTAAGTTACCCAACATAGAGCAACCTGTGCGCATGACATCCATTGGGTGCGTGTCTTTTGGAATCATCTCCAAAGTGGCTTTTAAGGCTTCGGGTAAATCACGGTTAGCCATGATTTTGGCTGAATATTCTTGCAGTTGTGTTTGGTTTGGCAATTCACCATGAAAAATGAGGTATGCTGTTTCATAAAAGGTGGTGTTTTCGGCTAAATCTGCCACATCGTAACCGTTGTAAGTTAAGCCTGAGCCTGAAACGCCCACGGTGCATAATTTTGTTTCGCCAGCTGATTGTCCACGAAGACCTGCTCCGCCTGCTTTCTTTGCTTTTTGATCTGCCATAATGTTTTCTCTTATAATTTGTAGGATAGGCACTGCCCATCAGTTCTTATTAAATAGTTGTTAGTTGTTCCATGATGGGTCAGTCCCATCTTAGGATTATTTTTTTGAAAATAACTCGTCTAATTTTTGTTCGTATCTGTGGTAGCCTAAAAACTCATACATGTCTTCACGCGGTTGCATAATGTCGATGACATTGCGTTGATGACCGTCTTTTAATAGCGCTTCGTAAACATTTTGTGCTCCTTTATTCATAGCTCGGTAAGCACCACAGCAATAAAGAACAATGTCGACATCGTGTACGCTCAGTTCTTTTTGAGAGTATAATTCAGTTTTTCCAAATTCGGTTATATTGGCAAGTATTGGCACTTTTACAGCCTTTTTAATTTGTTGGTATTGGGCTAGTGACTGTACCGCTTCAGGGAATATCATGTCGGCTCCCGCTTCTACATAAGCCACCATGCGTTCGATGGCTGAGTCTATGCCTTCAATGGCGATGGCATCGGTACGTGCCATAATGACAAATTCATCATCTGTTCGGGCATCAACAGCTGCTTTGACTCTATCGACCATTTCTTGTTTGGTAACCACTTCTTTATTGGGTCGGTGACCACAGCGTTTTTCTGCTACTTGGTCTTCCATGTGCATGGCTGCAGCGCCTGCTTTGATAACACTGCGTGTGGTTCGAGCAATATTAAAAGCACCGCCCCAACAGGTATCAACATCAATTAACAGTGGCAATTTACACACATCGGTGATTCTTCTGGTATCAATTAATACATCCTCTAATGATGAAATACCTAAATCAGGCATGCCCAAAGAATTAGCTGCCACACCTCCACCTGATAAATAAATGGCTTTGTGTCCAATCTTTTCTGCCATAAGTGCGGTTAATGCAGTAATTGTTCCCACAACGCTCAGGGGTTTATTGTTGGTAACAGCCGCGCGAAATAAGGATCCTGCTGATTGATTTAGATTTGTCATAGTATAGCCTGATTAGATTCGCGCGTATTATACCAAGTTTGGATTTAAAAGACTAATTAGCATTTGCTTATATTATCTAGCAGGTTTAATTATTGAGACCACTAAAAGGGTTGTGAAATGGTTCGTTTGTTTTTTAATTTAGATTGATAAATTTAGTTGGGTTCTCTAATCAACAAAGTACGTCACTTTCCCCTGTTGGTTTAGTTAATCAGGTTAAAAAAGGAGTTTAAATGTGATACCAATCACAAATTGTAAATATATTTACAAATAGGTGTTGACTATTGTTTTGAGCTAGGTATAAATGGATTTATTGAAAATGGAAAGTACTAATATTAATGCAAGAGGTTATTATGAAGAATACACAGACAAGAAAGATAGAGTTGGTTAAATCACAAGCTAATAAAAACATCCAGGTGCAACCCATACCTGTTGTTCTTAACCAGTGCAAGCGAGCGTTTACCACAAGACATGTCAATTTAGGTGATGCGCATACCCTGTTAACAGGAGAAGTCAAGCCCAAAGCAGGAGATTTGGTTCTTTGTGAAGTGACCCGTTTGAGGCAACATTGCCGCATTGAACAGCCAAATGGACGGCGTAGTCGAATGTTTGTGCATGATAAGATTGTTGTTTGTTATGGAAACCGCTATGCGCCTGATCAATTTGAATCAGTTGTTCCTGATGATTTAAGTGCATGCCATTTGGTGGCAGGTGGTGGCGTTGCCTCTCACATGCGTTTTAAAAGCCCGAAGGTTAAACCCGCTACTGAAATTCAGCCTTTAGGGTTGTTGGGCAATAAACATGGACAAGTTTTAAATCTGAATCAATACAATGTTTTGACTCCTTCTAAAACAGAAACTTCAAAAAACATTCCAATTCTTCTTGTCTCTGGATCTTCCATGAACGCAGGCAAAACAACAACAGTTGCTAGCCTGATTAAAGGGTTAACAGCGGATGGCTTTAATGTTTCGGCTGCAAAAGTTACGGGCACAGGCTCTGGTGGTGATTTATGGCATTTTATTGATGCAGGTGTATCAAAAGCAATTGATTTTACCGATGCAGGGCTGGTTTCAACTTACCTTATGTCAAATCAAAGCTTGGTTCGGTTATTTGATGAAATGATAACTTATTTAAAAACACCGCAAACAGATGTAATCGTAGTGGAAGTGGCAGATGGTATTTTACAAGGTGAAACGAAAGCATTGCTTGAATCACCAGAAATAATCAATGCAACAACAGCAATGGTTTATACGGCAGGTGATAGTTCTTCCGCAGTTTATGGCGATAATTGGTTGCAATCACTGGGTTATCAAGTTTTGGGAATATCAGGGGTCGTTTCATCTAATCCATTGGGTGTTCAAGAAGTGGAAAAAATGACCTCTACTCCAATTTTTAAGAAAAAAGAAACGGTGGCGGCGGGTTTTGGTCATCAATTGCATGACATGCTCTTGGAATTAAGTCTTTCACCCCTAAGAGTGGATAAATAAAACGCCATGAAAAATCAATTTTCACCCTTTAACCCTCCAGCCAATTATTGGAAGAAATCTCGATTCCAAATAGTGCAACTGATTATTAATGGTTTACTCAAATCATCGGTTGTTGTTGGCAGTTATTATTGGGTGAAAAACCTTTCTTCGCAGATAAGGAATCAACAAGAAATCAATACGCACACCATTGTTTATTTGTTAATCGCAGCAGGATTAATTGTGGCTTTACGGGTGCATGAACGCTACGTGTCAGAAAAAATGTCACAACGTTACATCAATTCACTTCGTTCGGGCTTGCTTAAACGTTTAATGCGTGCCTCGGTTAGAAACATTCAAGCGCGGACTATCGGAAACTTATCTTCACGTTTGGCAGGTGATTTATCTGCTTTAAAGCGATGGTTGAGTCTAGGGATTTCACGATTAATCACACACAGCTTGTTGTTGCTATTGACGACACTATTGGTTTTTAAGATAAATGCGTCATTGGGTGTTGTTATTTCATTAACCTTAATGGCTTTGTTGGTGTTGTCGGTGCTTGTTGGTGGTTTTTTAAAAAATAGCATTAGGGTTGTTCGGCGCAATAGGATTGCCATTCACAGTTTGTTGGTGGAACGCTTGTCGTCATTGGCTACAATTCGCTCTATGGGAAAAGAAGGGCGTGAAGTGGCACGAATTAATAAACAAGCAAAAAAATTAGAAAAAAACATTGCAAAACAGGGGGTGTTTTTGGGTTTTATCCGCGGCATAGGAGACTCTTCTTCATTAATTTTAATCAGTGTGTTTTTTGTCTTTAATGGGCTAAATAATCATGTTTTGGCATTAGATGAAATCACGGCTTTGATAAGTATTATTTTGTTTTTAAATTCCCCAATTAGGGAATTGGGTAGGACGCAAGAATATTACCAAGGAGCGAAATTATCCATCGCAAAAATTGAAGAATTGTATGCCATTCCCAGAATAGTCAGAGGCAAAAGCAGTCACGAAACGATTGAAAAAGATTCGGCTTCGCTTGGGCGAATTGAGTTAAGAAATACCACCGTAAAAGAAACGTTTAAACAGCTGTCTGTACGTGCCCAAAATGGTGAGCATATTGCATTGACTGGAACTAATGGCTCAGGCAAGAGCACATTAATTCAGATTGTACTTGGCTTGATAAAAGTGGACTCAGGTTTTGTTCGAGTTAATGGCAGTGCGCCCAATAAGACACCTTCGTTAGATAGAGCAAATCATATTGGTTTTGCCTCGGCAGAAGCGGGTCTTATCAAAGGCACTTTGTTGGAAAATTTATGTTACCGTAAAGGCAAAGAAAATTTGCAAGGATTTGATGAATTAATGGAGTTTTGTCAATTAAATAACCTAGTCAAAAAACTTCCCAAGGGTTTGAATACACGCATTTTAGAAAAAGGAAAGAACTTATCTTCGGGCGAAAAAGCACGCATTTTATTATTTAGGGCCTTATTAGGGAAACCTGCCATATTGATATTAGATGAGCCTGAGAGTTATCTAGATAAACAAGGTCTTGAAATCATAAAAAGCCTATTAGGAGAGTATAAAGGTACTATTTTAATGGCGACACACAATATCGAATTAATAAAGCTTTGCCATAAAGAGTGGAATATGGATAGTTTAAAGAAAAACAAATCTCCAGTGAGACTAATAAATGATTATGCAGAAAACAAATAAAAACAACCCAAAGTTTAGCGGCAGCATAAAGAAAGGCAGTTTATCTTCTTGTGATAAATTAAAGTACTATTATGTTAAGGGCGGTGACGAAATAAGCAATATTGTGGTTTTGGTTCATGGTATTTCCAGAAATGCTGAAGAAATAATTAACAGTTTTAGTCAACAGATGAGTCCTGACAGCTTACTAATCGCACCAGTTTTTTCTAAAGATTATGCCACTGATTACCAACGCTTAGGTCGGAAAAGTAAAGGACCAAGAGCCGATTATATACTGCAAGCCACCATCAATGAGTTGTCAACTCAGTATGATATTGAAGTGAATAAGATAAATTTATTTGGCTTTTCAGCAGGAGCTCAATTTGTGCAACGATATGCCTTTGCCCATCCTGCTCAGGTGAAAAAAGTAGCCATTGTGTCAGCAGGTTGGTATACCATGCCAAGCTTTAGTGAGTATTACCCTTATGGTTTAAAGCTCAGAAATGAATTTTCGGATATTGATTTTAAGTTCATGCGATTCTTGAGAGTTAAATACCGTGTGTATGTTGGAGAAAAAGATTATTTGCGTGATAAATCACTAAATAAAAGCAAAAAAGTTGACAGATTGCAGGGTCAAAACCGATTAGAAAGAGCTGAAAGTTGGACAAATAAAATGAATAAGTGTTTTGAAAAATACGCGATAAAAAACAGAGTCAGTTTAGAAGTTTTAGAGAATGTTACCCACGATTTTAGTTTAGCTGATAATTTGGGTCATCTGTGTGGAAAAGTTTCTCGTTGGTTTAAGCAAGAAGATTAAAACATGAAATTTTTAATTTGTTTACTAATAATGGCATTTAGTTTGAACCTGAATGCAAAAATCAGCTACGATTTTGGTGCAAGAATGGAGGCTGATTATAGTTTTTATGATGACGACCAAAATATATTTCCTGATAAAGAATGGGATGTTAGGCGGTTTCGATTTGGTTTGTTTACTAAGTTTAATGAGAAGTTTTCTGCCTATTTTCAATCTGATATTTCTAATTTTGAGAGGAAGCGAAAAGGTGCAACACAAGCGGTATGGTTGCGTTATCGACCAAATAAGAGAAATGAATTTTTTGCAGGTAAAATGGAAATGCCATTTAGTCTTGAGAGCGTCAGTAACTCTAAATACCATTTTTTTATGGAACGTTCTATTTCTAGTGCCTTAACTGAGCGTTTTGGAACTGGGATTAACTACATCCATTATGGGAAAGATTGGAATATTCGATTTGGACTATTTGGTGATGATCACTACGAACTGGGAAGTTCAAGTTTTTATGGCAAAGCCATGACGACCCGATTTGGTAAAAAAATAAAAATAGCTGGCAATAAGTTTTATTTTGGTGCTTCTTTTCAATATAGAAAACCTAATACATCAATCAGAATTAGAACGCGGCCAGAATCTAATGCATTTAATTATAAACTACTTGATACAGGTACATTGTTTTTTATTAATTCGATTGAAAAGTATGGGTTGGAGGCTCTATGGAAGAAAGGCTTATGGACAATGCAAGCAGAATACATACAGAATAAGTTTACCCGAGATTTTGTGCAGCCAGACCTTAAATACGACGGTGGGTATTTTATTATAAGTAAAATATTTAATGGTCAAAGGCGATTTAGTTTTAGGAAAGGTGAGTGGGCATCGACCAAGGTAAAAAAACACAGAACTTGGGAAGTGTCGGCTCGTTACAGTTATTTAGATTTAACAGATGAAAACTTAAATGCAGGATACGAAGAAAATATTTCATTAGGAATAAATTATTATATAAGCAATAAAAATCGTTTAATGTTTAATTACATACAAGCGAAAACAACACCCAATAGTTTTGGAATAAATCAAACACTAAATATACTTCAAGCCAGATTTCAGCTTGAGTTTTAATCAGAGGATATTATGAAAATTTTTATATTACTTTTATTGATTGCGATTAGTGGTCAAGTTACAGCCATTAATGTGACCGCACCTATACGAACAAGCCATGTTGGACCCGATTCGAATAAAGAATACGATGCTGAAGAGTCTGCTGTTGCATTCAACTCACAAAATAATGAGTACCTAATCGTCTTTGAAGGAACAGACTCTATTACAGGAACAGGTGTTAATGTTAAGGCAGCTATAGAAATCTTTGCCCAAAGAATTGATGCCACAACAAATGCCCCGCTTGCTCAACTGATAAAAATAAGCGAAATGGGACCCTCTGGCAATACCACCTATGATGCCAGAAAACCAGATGTAGTCTATAACCCACAAGCCAATGAATACATAGTGGTGTGGTATGGAGACACCAACTCTGTAAGCGGGGCTAATACGGTAGAAGGAGAGTTTGAGATATGGGGAAGAAGGATAAATGCAGCAAATGGACAGCCTGTTGGCTCGCAATTTAAAATTTCAGAAATGGGGCCGACTGCCAACCGTTCTTACGATGCTGTCGATCCTGTGATTGCTTATAATGAAATAGAAAACACTTATTTAGTGGTATGGCGTGGAGAAGATGGTAACACAGTAAATGCAATAGGAGAGTTTGAAATTTATGGTCAGCAGTTAAGTGCCTCTGGTGCTCAGATTGGTGCCAATGATTTTAGAATTTCGGATATGGGTGCGAATGGCCAGCCCATTTTTGATGCCTATTCACCATCAATTGCCTACAATAAAACCAATAATGAATTTTTAGTGGTTTGGTATGGGGATGACGATAAAAATGGACATGTCAGTGGTGAGTTTGAGATATATGGCCAGCGCTTAAATGCAAGTAACGGGGCAGAAGTAGGGGTTAATGATTTTCAAATTTCTGAAACAGGTGTTCCTGGTTTTGCCACGCGATCAGCTCAGTTTCCATCAGTTGCGTGGAACAGCATTGATAACCAATACCTCGTTGTTTGGTCTGCTGATCCAGCCACAGGGGTTTATGTCGGTAATGAGTTTGAAATATTCGGGCAAATATTAGCAGCAGATGGTAGTGAAATTGGAGATGATGATTTTGCTATCAGCCACATAGGACCCGATGGAAACAATAACTACGATGCCTTTAGACCACAGGTCGAATACATGAAGCAATCAAAGCAATATTTGGTGGCTTACCGAGCGGATACTGATGTGGATGGTGAGTTTGAAATATTTATGCAAAGACTTGATGGAAAAACACAGCTTAGGCTAGGGCAAACAAGCCAAAGGATTTCACACGCAGGTCCTGAGGGGTCATTGGTCTATGATGCTAGGCGAGTGGACCTTGGCTATAACAGCAATACAGGCGAAGCCCTATTAATTTGGGAACAAGAAGATAATAACACTTCGCAAATATTGGGTGAATTAGAAATCTATGCCAGCACAGTAACTCCCTCAGAGTTCATTGCGGATTACACCACCTCAGGTTCGTGGTATGACGTCAATCGCAGTGGAGAAGGCTACATAATCGAAATGTTGCCCAATAATGGCGTGCTTGTGATGTGGTTTACGTATTTACCCAATCAAGCTGAACAGGCGTGGTTGATAGGCACAGGGAGTTATAATGGTAATAGAATCCTTTTGGAAAATGTACAAATTACCTCGGGCGGTGTTTTTGGCCCTACTTTTGATCCTGCATTAGTGCAACGTCAAGTGTGGGGAGATATTTCCTTTGAATTTGATGGCTGCAATGCAGGAATTATCAATTACAATGCCATAAGTAGCAGTTACGGTGATGGCGATCACGCAACAACCCGATTAACCAGTTTATCTGGAGCAAATTGTACAACACATGCTCAATCAACAGATGTTTTAGATGGAATATCTGGTGCGTGGTATGACCCAACACATGATGGTGAGGGGTGGTTTTTAGAATACCTTGGAAGCAATAATGTCCTGATGTATTGGTTTTCTTATGATAACCTAGGTAACCAAAAGTGGATGTTAGATGTCGGAACGATTGATGCAAATAACCTCATTACTTTTGCCAATATGAGTCAAAAGAATGGCACGTTTTTTGGAGAAAACTTTAACCCAGCGAATGTCAATAATATCAACTGGGGAACCATGCAAATGCAGATAAATGACTGCAACTCACTGTCGGTGAGTTACGATTCGCCTATCGGAATTTATGGTCAAGGTGTATTAAATGCTACCCGAATTACTGATATTGATCAGATAGAATGTCAGTTATAAATTGTAAATTAGTTTACATTCATCAAATTTGAGAATATAGTTAGTGCCTGACCGCGAAAGGAATCGTAGCGAGGGAATGTCTGGTTTGAAGCAATTTATGCATAAATCCAGCTTTTCAGCAGTAGATTACTTCTTTCTCGGTCAGGCACTATTAAATGAATCTGAGAATTAACACTAAAATAAAGGAAAATATTATGAAAATCAAAAATAAAATAAAAATTATGTCTTGTACATTGGTACTTATTTCAAATTTTGCATGGTCACAACAAGTCACGAAAGTGAATAAAAACTGTTATGTTATCAATAAAGATATTGTTGGCACTGGAGGATCTCCATCGGATGTTATTGGTACTGGAGGATCTCCAAGTGAAATAATAGGTATTGGAGGATCTCCAAGTGAAATAATAGGTATAGGTGGTATTACTACTTATTGTACCCCAAAAAATAGTAGTGGCACAGATAGTTAATAATTGTATTTCACAATAAAATAAAAGCCTTAACAATTGTTTTAAGGTTTTTTTAACATTGGAATAATATATTTGCAAATAACTTTACAATTTAAATATTATGTTTTTTTAGAGATTAAATAACTTTGATAATAACTTTAAATGACTCATATGCCTAAAATTGCTGAACTCAATCGTTTATTAAGCTACATGGCTTATCGTATCTTTGAGCCGTTGGTTATTCTGTTTTTGAGAAATTCTGTTCCTTATCAAACTGCGTCGGATTGGTTAAAAAGAATCTATGTCGATGTGGCATTGGAAAATAAGGAGTTTAGGATAAACCCTGATAAAAAACAAACCAAAACCAGAGTGGCTGTTTTAACGGGTTTATCGCGTGTTGAAATAGATCGGGTGTTGAAAATTGAAAAACCCCTAGAAGTAACAGAACAAAAATGGAATCGAGCAACCAAAGTTTTATCTGGGTGGTCGAATGACTCTAGGTACGTTAGTCAAAATGGACAACCTAAAGATTTACCAATTTATGGAGAGCATTCATTTAGTTCACTAGTTGACAATTACAGCGGTGGAGCTACCATGCGTTCAGTTTTAGATGAATTAGTTTATGTGGGTTCCGTAGAAATTTGTAATAATAATGTTAGGTTAATAAGAACAGATTATGCACCAACTCCGAATAAGGCAAAATTGATTGATCTAGAGTTTTATGGAATATATATTGGGGAACTCTTAAACACCATTACATATAACGATATTGAGGTTGATGAAGAGAAAAAAAGATTTCAAAAAATAGTTTTTCATCGAACTATTCCAGAATCTAATAAAAAAGAAGCCATTGATTTTATTAAAGAAAAAACGGATGTACTGTTGTCAGTAGTTGATCAAAAATTGTCAGAGCTCGCGGAGAGTAAGTTATCAGAACCTACAACTCGATTAGGGTTGGGAACATATTATTTTGAAGAGGTAAATCATGAAAAAAATTAAAACTATCCTTGTGTTGTTAATTATAATATTTTCTACACTTATAAATGCCCAGTTGATAAAAGTGAATGGTATTCGAGATTTTATTATCGATAGCAAAACATTGGTTTCTCTTGATGGTGTAATCATAGACAATAATACACTGTTTGAAATAATAGGACATGGCGGATATAAAATTAGATTTAGAGTCGGTGGGGATGTAAACACTACAATTTCTACCGGAACTTTGAGTGAACTAGACTTTATATCTGATATTAAGGGGCCTATAACTAACCTTAATCCTTTAACTATATTGGAGCAACCGACTTTTATTACATCAGACACAAATCTTATAAATTTAATATCTGTAGCAGACTTGAATGTAAGTGACTTATTAAAAGTTAGTGGTTCAATTAACGAGGTTGATAACTCTATGCAATTATCACGATTAGAATTAGATAACGGTCTTTCGGAATGGAAACTCCGTGGTTTTGCAAGAAATATTACGGCACTAAATTTTACCATTGGTAATTTAACCATTAATATTAATGCAGTATCCGCAATAGATTGTAGCAATGGTTTTATTGAAAATGTTTTTGTTGAGGTTAAGGCAATGCCTGATGCCAGTTATGTTGCAGGCAATCCATTGTCGACGCTAACAAGTATACAGTGCCAGACTCCAGATGTTTATGAAGACCCTAATAACAGTATTCCAGTCGTAGTTGAAGCGATGGTTTCGGAAATTATAGACTTATCATCGTTTAGAATTAATGACTTAGTGGTGTTTTTTGATGGCAGTACAAGTTTTGATAACGGTGAGTCAGAGCATATAGATGTCGGGACCAAAATAGAAGTGCAAGGATTTCTTGATACCAATACCCGTTTTATTAATGCAACAACTATTCGATTTATTCACCACAGAGTTAAATTTGTGGCGCCAGTTAAGCCTGCCGATATTACCATAGGCGAGGGTGTTTTAATTTTTGGCAAGCAGGTTTCTATTACACCACAAACAAGAGATGACGATGCCATTGTTTCATCTGGTCTTATAGCAGAACGACAAGTAGAAGTAAGAGGTTTTGTCGACTCAATGGGAAATGTTTATGCCTTGCGAGTCAAAGACAAAGGCACACCCGATAATACAGACACTAAACTGAGAGGTGACATTACCGCTTTAAATCAGCCAATCTTTGAACTGGATGGAGTTGCAATAGATGCAAGCGCCTCGCTATTTGAGATAGAGACTGGTTTTGTTGATATTAATGCATTTTTTGCAATGCTTCAAGTGGGTATGCAGGTCAAAATTGAACATGCAACATACGATGTAAATACGCAAATACTGACGGGAGGCGTGATTGAATTGATAGAACAGGAATTAGAAGATGATCCCGAAAATACGAACAAATCAAACGTGATTTCAGCACCAAAAGAAATAATTGGTATTGGTGGAATAGGATTAGCGACTGTGACTAAAGTTTCCGTTATAGAAACAATATTTAAGGCAAGTTTTGAATAAAACTAAAGTTTGGTAGAATCTCAAACCGAATGTGAGGATTTAGTTGCTTTAAAATATAAATCAAAAGGCAGAATGCTCTTAAGTTGTCATCATTGTTTGGGTTTAGGCTAAATTAAAACGATTGTTTTTTTGATTGTATCGCTCTTAGTAAAGAGAGTTATACCTTTTCAAAATCGCATTGGTTTCTTTTATATTCTTATCTACTATTCTTGAATAGCCTGAGTTTAAAAGTTACTATATGTAATTATTATTACTTTAGTATAAAATATTAAATGACAGAGCAATCGGAACAACCAAAAAAAATTGGCAGATTTCCTATCATTGGCACCTTGGGTGTTGGCGGTATGGGGGTTGTTTACCTTGGGCAAGACCCTGATATTGGGCGAAAAGTAGCCATCAAGGTGCTGCACACGACAGGTGACAAGGAAGCTTTAGAACGGTTTAAAAACGAAGCGCGAACCATGGGCGAAATATCTCACCCCAATATAGTTATACTGTTGGAATATGGAATCGATGACAATAAACCTTTTTTAGTCATGGAATATTTGGATGGTTTGTCTTTGGAAAAATGGATTAACCAGACCCATACCTTAGCAGAACATAAAAAAGTATTGTTGAATTTATGCAGTGCTATTAGTTTTGCCCATCGAAAGGAAATACTCCACCGAGATTTAAAGCCTGGCAATGTTCAAGTATTGCCATCGGGAGATGCCAAACTATTGGATTTTGGCATTGCAACGGGTGAAGATACAGGCTTGACAGCTACGGGTTTTTTTATTGGTACCCCTAAGTACCTAGCTCCAGAGATTTTACAAGAAACAACGCACACGAAAACATCGGATAGTTACTCTTTGGGTTTATTGGCTTATACCATGCTTTGTGGAAGCAATCCTTTTGCGACCGAAACATTTGAAGCAACAATGACACGTTTATTAACCAAGATTCCAGTTTCCTTACACAAGATAAACCCCAACATCCCTGTTGATTTATCAAAGGTTGTTGATGACTATTTGGAAAAAGACCCTGAAAAAAGACCCAATTCACCCAAAGAGTTACAAATGGCATTGGAATTAATCTCCAAACCATCGGTGTTGCAAAAGAAAATTGTGCCCAGCACTGACTCAAAGGATTTAAGGTCACAAGAAAAAACAGTTTTAATCGGTGAATCGCCTAAAAAGAATCTTAAGTGGTTGGCATTAACGGCTTTATTGATGGTCGTTGTCGCAGTTGGCTTTGTTTATAAAAATCATGTTGAGCAGATAAAGGCTCAAGAATTAGCGCAATTAGAACGCGCTAAACAAGAGCGCATAGAACAACAAAAGCTTGCTAAGCAAAAGGAACGGGCAAAGCAAGAAGCACTGGCAAAGCAGGAGCAAATTAAACAAGAACAAGCCAAACAAGAAGACTTGGCTAGACAGGAAGAACGAGCCAGACAAGAGCAAGAGCGCATTCAACAAGAACAAGCAAAACGAGAAGAATTGGCGAAACAAAAGGCAAAAAAACCTAAGAAAAAACCAGTAAAAGTGGTAAAAACGCCTGTTAAGGAGTCAGTGGAAGAAGAGTACAAACCCCCTGTTATTGTTTACCAAAAACCCAAAAAGAAAGTCAATACAAAACCTGTGTTTAAGTTGCCAGAACTTACACCAAATGCGAATAAAGTGGCATTGAAAACACGTTCAGATACGCAAATATCCAGAGGCACGACGAAGTCTATTACTGTTGAGTTGCCCACTGGCATAACGATTGACAAATTTAAAGTTATGCGCGGACTTTCTGAATTCAATCAAGTGGAAATTAGAAAGATAAAAGATTTACAAGACAGTTTGATTCAGGTCACCTTATACGCACAGTCCAATGCGTCAATGGGAGATTTTTCTCTTGTTGGCTTTTACCAAAACAAAAAAACGAAACCGTTATTGATGGAAGTAACCTTATGAAAAAAATAATACTTATACTTTTGACCAGCTGTTTGATTTTATTGACAAACGTAGGTGCAACAGCAGACTACCAAACAAAAATAAAGAGACTCGAAGCAGGCTTTGCTAGTTTGCAACAGCAAATTAATGACTTGAGAAGAGATATGGGCGCTGATGTTTCTGAGGAAAATGCGCAAAGGCTAGCAAACCTTGAGGCTTATGCTGTTCAATTAAATGAAGTCCTTAGCGAAGTGCAAGAAAAAATTGAAGAAAATAAAAGCGAGGTAGCAAGGATAACTGTTGAACAACAGAACAAACCCAATATTGGTGTTTATGGAACAATAACAGCAGGAAAAGCCAATGGGCAGGATTCTATAATAGATGGGCAGTCTTTTGAGTTGATTATTAGTGGTCAACCGCATAAAAGAATCAGTTATTTTACCGAATTGGAGTTTGAGCGCGCAGCAGCGGTTGGCACCTCACGGGGTGGGGAAGTTTTGGTTGAACAGGCTTATACCGATATTCAGTTAACTTCGTGGATGAACTTTAGGGGAGGCATTTTATTGGTGCCCTTTGGTAATATCGAGCGAGATCACTTTGCTCCCATACGAGAAGTGGTGTCGCAACCCTTAACCAGTTACGCCATTGCCCCAGCAGCTTGGTCTGATAATGGCTTCGGGATAAATGGACGATTTAATCTTTCTGATGCATGGATAGCCGATTACCAAGCTTATGTTATGGCAGGCTTAGATGATAACATCACCACAACAGGTTTGAGAGGCACGCGTCAGGGTTTTGGCTTGGATAACAATAACAGTAAAGCATTTGCAGGCAAGTTAACACTGCAAAACACCACAGGTTTCAACATAGGGCTGAGTTATTATAAAGGCGCCTACAATGATACGGGAACCAAAGACATGACTGGCTTTAATGTTGACTTTGATTACAAGAAAGGTTGGTTTGAAATTTTGGGAGAATACACGGATATGGATATTGAACAAGAAATTGGAAAAGACACTCATTTAGATGGCTACTATTTACGAAACATTCTCTCTTTGAATGGCTTATTGCC
The DNA here is from genome assembly GCA_026988115.1 of Lysobacterales bacterium. GTDB lineage: Bacteria > Pseudomonadota > Gammaproteobacteria > Xanthomonadales > Marinicellaceae > NORP309. The sequence continues at coordinate 51,825 of JALSLV010000047.1, forward strand.
CGAAAACTTTTTGGGAGCAGATTTTCCACACGCACGTTTAAGTTTTGTCACCCAGTATGATGAAGCAACAATTGAAAACTTTTTTGATCCATCAGTAGCAGAGAATTATGAAAGACGCATTACCCTTGGATTAAGGTTGCAACCAACGTCTTCTGTCATGTTAAATCTCAACTACGAAGATGCCAATGCCAGAGGTCCTGATCGAATTTTGCGTGGCAATGACGAATTGTGGATTTTTTCCTTAGGTTATGTTTTTTAATAAATTGTAGTTTGATAATTTTTAACAAGGGTTCATATAGAACCCTTTTTAATTTGCATCTAATCCTCACTAATCTCTAATAAATCCGCATTGCCACCGACTGCGGCGATGTTATTGGTGATGGTTTTTTCGGTCACAAAGCTTTCTAAATAAGCAGGGCCACCCGCCTTTGGACCTGTGCCTGATAATCCCATCCCGCCAAATGGATGAACACCGACGACTGCACCGATGGTGGTGCGATTAATATAACAGTTGCCGACACGAATTTTATTGGCAATATGCTCAATAGTGTTATTAATGCGGCTGTGGATGCCAAAGGTTAAGCCGTAACCCGTGTTGTTTATTTCATTAATCACCTTGTCCAGTTCGTTGGCTTTGAAGCGGATGACATGCAAGAAAGGGCCAAAAACTTCTTCCTTTAATAAGCTTATGGAGTCAATTTCATATGCATGTGGTGCAAAATAAAACCCATTTAGTTGCGGTGGCACTATTAAAGACTTAATTAATTTACCTTGTTGGTTCATAAAATCCACATGGGCATTAAGTTTATCAAGTGCGGTTTTGTCAATTAAAGAACCCACATCGCAGGCATAGTCTTGTGGATGAGTGATGGTCATTTCATCCATTGCTCCTGCCAGCATTTTCATAACATTATCAGCAATATCCTCTTGAATAAATAAAACCCGTAAAGCTGAACAGCGTTGCCCTGCACTGACAAAGGCCGATGCCACAACATCTTTGACCAATTGCTCTGGTAGAGCAGAGGAATCAGCAATCATGCAATTTTGACCACCAGTTTCGGCAACGAATGTGGCAATGGCAGCATTTTCACGGCAAGCAAGGTTTTTGTTTATGATTTGTGCAGTGGCTGTTGAGCCGGTAAAGACGACGCCAGTGGTTTTATTGGATTGGCATAAGGTGTTGCCAATATCGCGACCCAATCCAGGGACGTATTGTAAAACCGATTGAGGCACGCCTGCTTGGTGCATTAAGGTGGCAACATAATAGCCGATAATTGAGGTTTGTTCAGCAGCCTTGGCTATGACCGTATTGCCAGTAACTAAGGCAGCGACAATTTGTCCTGCGTAAATTGCTAACGGAAAATTCCATGGACTGATGCAAACAAATACTCCTTTGCCTTGTAGCTGTAAATAATTACTTTCGCCAGTAGGCCCTGGCATTTTTATGGGTTCGTTCATCTTATTGATTGCTTGGGCAGCGTAATATCGGCAAAAGTCAATGGCCTCTTTTATTTCGGAGATGCTATCAGTCAATGATTTGCCCGCTTCGTGGCGCAATAAATACATCAGCATGTCCTGATTTTCTTGCATCAAGTCACCAATTTTATTAATAATTTTGGCGCGTTGAGTCACTTGGGTTTCATTCCAGCGGGTAAATGATTTTTGCGCATTGGATAAGGCCAGTTTGGCATCTTGTTGATTTGCATAAATGGCATGACCAACAATAAAGTCTAAATCAACGGGAGAGTGAACTTCTCTTGATTCAGCGGTGCCTTTATAACCAGGAATTAACGGTGTTGCGGTTATCTTTTGTTGCTTGAAAGCCGCCAAATTTTTTTCTAGGTTTTGTAAGGTTGCCACATCTTGTAAATTTATGCCCATAGAATTTACCCGATCGGGTTGAAATATATCGCGTGGCAAAGGAATTTGAGGATGGCGGTGGTCTTGGTGTTTACGCACCACTTCAATGGGGTCTTTGGTGATATCATTGATGTCTAATTCCAAGTCCACCAAACGGTTAACAAAAGAAGTATTGGCACCATTTTCTAGCAATCGGCGCACCAAATACGGCAACAAATCTTCGTGCGTTCCCACGGGTGCATATACTCGACAAGGCACATTTAATCCTTTGGGGTCGATACTTTGTTGGTGCAATGCTTGACCCATGCCGTGTAGGCGTTGGTACTCGTATCCTAGATTATCACCTGCCATTACCCGAACAGCAGCGACCGTATTGGCGTTGTGGGTGGCAAATTGCGGGTAAAATTTATCGCGATTGTCTAATAGTTTTTGTGCACAAGCCAAATAGGAAATATCGGTATTAACTTTGCGTGTGAATACGGGATAGTCACTTAAGCCTTGTTCTTGTGAACGTTTGATTTCCGTATCCCAATAAGCTCCTTTAACCAATCGTAAGGGTATTTTATGCCCATGTTTCTCAACCAGTTGGATTAAATATTCTATCACATTTGTTGCACGTTTTGAAAAGGCTTGAACCACTAACCCAAAGCCATCATAGCCGGCTTGTGTTTGTGCATAGACTTGTTCAAAAACCATTAACGATAATTCAAGTCGGTCGGCTTCTTCTGCATCAACAGTCACCGCCACATTTAAAGAGGTGGCTAAATCCACAATTTTTTTAACATTGGGCACCAGTTCGGCTAAGACGCGCTTAACATGAGCAATTTCATAACGCGGGTGCAAAGCCGATAATTTAATGGAAATACTAGCAGCATCTTGTGCCATTTTTTTACGGTTGCCTTCTGCTATGGATTTAATTGCATTGAGGTACGATTCTAAGTATCTATCGGCATCGGCTTTAGTCAAAGCGGCTTCACCTAACATGTCAAAAGAATAACGGTAGGCTTTGTGTCTTTTGTTGGTTGCCCTTTTTAGGGCTTTTTTAATGGTTTCACCCATAACAAATTGTCGACCCATTACTTTCATCGCTTGATAAACACCTTGTCTGACAACGGGTTCGCCCGTTCTATTGATGAGTTTATCTAAAATCCTTGAAAAGCCTTTTTTAGCCGAATCCACATCAATGATTTTTCCTGTCAACATCAAACCCCAAGTCGATGCATTCACAAACATCGAGTCACTCTTGCCCATGTGCGATTTCCAGTCCGCATCCAGTAATTTGTCTTTAATGAGTTTTTCAGCGGTTTCTTTATCAGGAATTCGTAATAAGGCTTCTGCCATGCACATGAGGACAATGCCTTCTTTTGAGGATAAATCGTACTCCTTCATAAAAGCATCAACACCATCCATTTCATCAATTTTTGAGCGAACATTGTTGACCAATTTAACGGCTAACTTTTTTATCTCTTGACGTTTTTCAAAACCAGGGTTGGCCTGTTCAAGTAATTGATTGATGAGTGTATTCTCGTCAGCGAGGTAGTTTTTAGAGCATTCTAAAGCAATTAGGGTATTTGCATTCATGATTATATATGGTAAATTAAAGGCGCAATGCTATTATATTCTCGTTATGATTGATGTCCAAACAAATAATGATAAAACACACATACTGATTTATCCAAACCAGTCAATGTCATTCCACGCTTATTGGTTGATGTTTTCAGTTTTGGCAAGTATCACCATGATAATAGCAGTGGTGTTGGCATATCAGGGTACATGGGTTATCGTACCCTTTGCCGCATTGCATTTGTTATTCGTCTGGTGGGGGTTTAAAAAAGCCTACCAAAGCAGTGAAAATGTACAATACATCACCATTGATTCAAAGAACACCTACTTCGGCTCCTCTTTGGAGGGACAAATAAATAAATTTCAAACCTCTTGGCTTCGTGTCGAAATGATTAATGACACAAAAAAACATGACGAGCCTAAGCTTTATTTAAAGCTGCACAATAAAAGAACAGTCATTGCAAGTTGTTTAGTGAAAGAGGAAAAATACGAGTTGATGGAAATCTTACAAGAGAAACTTACAAGATTAAAATAAAAAATATTGATAAAAATCAAAAATCCACAAGACTAATTGTGATAGCTCGTGATAAAATTCCAAAAATTAGCAAAAACAAGTCTTAAAACTGTGCTTGCTATCTTTAAATGCTTATATTGGCACGTATTTAAAATTTGTTAGAAAAGAATAATTGAGGGTAAAAAATAGATGAACAAAGAGAAAAGCTACTCAAGCAGTGGTTTAAAAATATTCCTATGGGTTGCATTAGTCCTGTTAGTCAATGGCTCTGCACTGGCAAAGTCATCACTTAACATGACGCAAGGCGTAACCGAATTTTCAAAAATTGCCTATGATTTACACATGATTGTTTTATGGGTTTGTGTCGTCATTGGTGTATTGGTGTTTGGTGCTATGATTTATTCTATGTTTGCTCATAGAAAATCAAAAGGTGTTACCGCTGCGCAGTTTTCACACAGCACCACAGCGGAAATAATATGGACAGTTATTCCCATTGTTATTTTGATTATTATCGCTTTTCCTGCAACAAAAGCACTGATAAAGATGGAAGCACCAACCGATGCCGAGGGCAAAAATATTGTTATGGACATGACAATTAAGGTCACAGGCTTTCAATGGAAATGGAAATACGATTACTTAGATGAAGGCATTTCATTTTTAAGTACATTGAAATCTGACAGCAATACTGCTCGCCAAATTGGATCAGGAATAAACCCAGCAACAGTTGAAAATTATTTATTAGATGTTGATCATCCATTGGTGATACCTGTTGATACAAACATCCGCATTTTGTTAACGGCTAATGATGTTATTCATTCTTGGTGGGTTCCAGAATTTGGGTGGAAACGCGATGCGGTTCCTGGTTTTGTCAATGAAGCGTGGACAAATGTCAAAACAATCGGTACTTACCGTGGACAGTGTGCAGAATTATGCGGTAAAGACCATGGATTTATGCCAGTAGTGGTTAATGTTGTTTCAAAAGAAGATTATGCTAACTGGGTTGAATCACAAAAAGGTGAGCAAAAAGTTGCTGCCGTTAAAAACAATGCTCAGTGGTCAAAGGCGGATTTAATCAGTAAGGGCAAAGAAGTGTTTAATTCACAATGTGCAACGTGCCATCAAGCAACAGGAAAAGGCATGCCGCCAACATTTCCTGCTTTAGATGGCAGTGCGGTTGTTAATGGTCCAATTGATGAGCAAATAAAGACTGTAGTTTTTGGTCGTAAAGGCACATCAATGGCGGCATTTGGTGGCATATTGTCAGAGAGTGATATCGCCGCTGCAATTACATACACAAGAAACGCTTGGGGTAATACAGCAAAAGATGCTGCACAGCCCAAAGATGTTAAAAAGATAAAGAATAGTTGAGGGTATAAATAATGAGTCACGCAGAAACACATTCGCATGATCACGATCATGACCACAAGCCAAAGGGTTTTGTGAAACGTTGGTTAATGACAACCAACCATAAAGATATTGGTACTTTATACTTAATCTTTTCACTCATCATGTTTATATTTGGTGGGGCTTTAGCCATGATAATCCGATTGGAATTGTTCCAACCTGGATTGCAATTTGTGCAACCCGATTTTTTCAACCAGTTAACCACAATGCATGCACTAATTATGGTGTTTGGGGCTGTTATGCCTGCTTTTGTTGGTTTTGCCAATTGGATGATTCCTATTATGATTGGTGCGCCAGATATGGCATTGCCACGCATGAATAACTGGTCCTTTTGGATTTTGCCTTTTGCATTTACCATGCTTGCTTCAACATTCTTTATGGATGGGGGTGCTCCAGCTGCAGGCTGGACCTTATATCCTCCATTGGTATTACAGGGTGGTCATAATTTAGCCTTTGCGGTTTTTGCTATTCACATGTTGGGCATTTCATCCATTATGGGCGCCATTAATGTTATTGCCACCATTATGAATATGCGTGCACCAAACATGGGCTACTTAAAAATGCCACTATTTGTTTGGACGTGGTTGATTACTGCATTCTTGTTGATTGCGGTTATGCCTGTATTTGCCGGTGCAGTTACAATGTTGTTAACTGATCATTATTTTGGTACGAGTTTCTTTAATGCTGCAGGTGGTGGGGATCCAGTCTTGTTCCAGCACATATTCTGGTTTTTTGGTCATCCTGAAGTTTACATTATGATTTTACCTTCATTTGGTATTATTTCCGAAATCATTCCAACCTTCGCACGCAAGCCTTTATTTGGTTATGTGTCGATGGTTTATGCTACTGCAGGCATTGCCTTTTTGTCATTTATCGTTTGGGCACATCACATGTTCTCAGTGGGCATGCCATTAGGTGGTGAATTGTTCTTTATGTACGCAACCTTCCTTATTTCCATCCCAACAGGTGTGAAAGTCTTTAACTGGGTTTCTACCATGTGGAAGGGTTCCATGACTTTTGAAACGCCGATGTTGTTTGCTGTTGCATTTATCATTTTGTTCACTATTGGTGGGTTCTCTGGATTGATGCTTGCAATTGCTCCTGCTGATTTTCAGTATCATGACACTTATTTTGTAGTGGCACATTTCCACTATGTTTTGGTTACTGGTGCGGTCTTTGCTATTATTGGTGGTGTTTATTACTGGATACCAAAATGGACGGGTAATATGTATTCAGAAAGATTGGGTAAGATTCATTTTTGGTGGTCTGTTATTTCCGTCAACGTCTTATTCTTCCCACAACATTTCTTGGGATTAGCAGGTATGCCACGCCGTATCCCTGATTATTCCGTTCAATTTGCTAATTGGAATATGTGGTCAAGTATTGGTGGTTTTGCCTTTGGATTGGCACAAATATTCTTCTGTATTATTGTGTGGCGAACCATTAAAGGTAAAGGCACAAGCAAAGCAACAGACAGAGTTTGGGAAGGAGCAAAAGGATTGGAGTGGTTTATTCCATCACCTGCACCTCACCATACTTTCCAAGATGGAGCACCAGTAAACGATGAACATTTAGCTCACGTGTCTTCACATTAAGACATATTGAATAAACTAAAAAGTGGATAAAGAAGAATTAGAAAAGCGAAGAAAAGCAGCCCGTCGCACAGCGATTGGGTTGGTTTTCTTTGCGGTTGCCATTTTTGCAGCATTTTATATGCTCAATATTAGGTAATAATAACAATGAAAAAAACGGTTTTAAAAACGGCTCTCTTTGCGGTTTTAATGTTTGGCTTTGCTTTTGCTTTAATTCCTTTGTACAACACATTTTGTGAGATTACAGGATTAAATGGAAAAACAAGTGGTCAAGTAGAGGCGAGTTTAGTTAAAAATCAAGTCATTGATGAAAACCGTAAAGTGATTGTTCAATTCGACAGCAGTGTAAATTCTGAACTTAACTGGGAATTTAGACCGACTGAGTTTGAAATGGAAGTCATACCAGGTAAATTTTATCACACGGAATTTTATGCAAAAAACTTATCTAGTAAAGACATTACAGGACAAGCTACTTATAGCGTAACTCCTGCAAAAGCGTCTTTATATTTTAATAAGACAGAGTGTTTTTGTTTTACCAAACAAACTTTAAAAGCACACGAAGAAGTTAAGATGCCAGTGACGTTTATCGTTGATACTAAATTGGCAAATGATGTAAAAATAATGACTTTATCATATACATTTTTTAAGTTAGAGTCGTAAAGAAGAAATACATAAACAAGAGGGTAATATGTCACAAACAAACACAAATAATGATCAATACTATGTACCGCATTTAGCTAAATGGCCAATTGTTGGTTCGATAGGCATGACGATGACAGCAGTAGGTGCTGCTATTTACATGAACAATCAATTCGATTCTCCTATTGTCATGTATTTGGGTTTCGCTACATTAATTTTCATGATGTTTGGTTGGTTCGGAGAAGTGATAAAAGAATCAGAAAGCAATAAGTATAATCCACAAGTTGATGCCTCTTTTCGCATGGGGATGATTTGGTTCATTTTCTCAGAAGTTATGTTTTTTGCTGGCTTTTTTGGCGCTCTTTGGTACGTCAGAAATATGGCAGTACCTTGGTTGGGCGGTGAAGGCACGGGTGTTTTTACAAATACAGAATTATGGTCGGGTTATGAAGGTGTTTGGCCAACAAATGGGCCTGGCAATATAGGGGGCAAATTTGAGTTAGTTGACCCATTCCATTTGCCTTTAATAAATACAGTTCTTTTAATGGCAAGTTCGATAACATTGACAATTGCTCATCATGCACTTGTTGATGGCGCTCGTAAAAAAGTTATTGGTTGGCTTATTGCAACGGTTGTTCTGGGAGCTACATTCTTATTTTTCCAAGTGGATGAATATATCGAAGCTTATCAGCACCTAGATTTAACATTGAAATCTGGCATCTATGGTTCAACCTTTTTTATGTTGACAGGTTTTCATGGCATGCACGTGACATTAGGGGCGATTATGCTAACAGTTATTACCATTCGAATGATGCGAGGTCATTTTAAACCTGAATCTCATTTTGGTTTTGAAGCAGTGGCATGGTATTGGCATTTTGTTGATGTCGTCTGGTTGGGTCTGTTTATATTTGTTTATATTATCTAACTTTGATAGTTATCAATAATAAGTCAGTAAACGCCTTAGAGATAAGGCGTTTTTTTATTTCTGTATTAGAATACACCATTTCATCAGAAAATATTATATGAAAGAAGCAAAAAAATTGTATCAACAGGGTTTGTTAAAATTTAGTCAGGGTGATTTCCCGAATGGCATAAAGGACTTTATTGCAGCCTCTTCCCAAGATTACGCACCTGCGAGTAAGGAAATTGGATTGTGTTATCTGCACGGTATTGGTTTAAATCAAAACACAATTAAGGCAGTTAAATATTTCAAGAAATCAAAGAAAAACTCAGAATCTCAATACGAATTAGCTAAACTTTATTATTTTGGGTATGGGTTGAAAAGAGATTTCAAAAAATCACAAAAATACTTAATTAAATCGGTCAAACAAGGTTTTAGTCCAGCGATAAACCTGATGGCATTGGCTTATCAATTAAAGAATAAAACAAAAAAATGCCAAAACCTTTTATACCATAATTTTATACTAAAGGACCTGTTTGCAACACACCTTAATAATAAAGGTTTATTGAACAAAAAAAGCAAACAAATTCAGTTTGTATCTAAATTTAAGTGGCCAGTTAAATTTCAAAAGCAGGAAAGAGAAACGATTAATTCTAAGCCAGATATTTTTACCGTTTCAAATCTTTTATCGGCAATCGAGTGCGAATACATAAAATTTATTGCTTCTCCCTATATGAGGGAATCCATGACTGTTGATCCAATTACTGGAAATCATGTAAAGGATGAAATTAGAACAAGTTTTTCAGCGTCAATTGATTGGTTAGCAGAAGATCCTGTAATAAATTTAATAATCAAAAAGTGCACTGGACAATTTCAAGTGGCTCAAAGGCAATCAGAAGTTATGCAGGTGTTGCATTATTCGGTAGGAGAGGAATATAAACCGCACTATGACTTTTTTGGTGGAGCTGATGGTATGCATAACTTTAATAATGAACTGCAAAGAATAAAAACAATTTGTTTATACTTAAACGATGTAGAACAAGGCGGTGAGACGAGTTTTCCTAGATTAAAGAAAAGCGTCATACCAGAAAAAGGCAAGGTGGTGTTTTTTGAAAATATAGATTTTCAGACAGATGAACCTTATTTAGAATCTTTACATGCAGGTCAACCTGTCTTAAAGGGTGAAAAATGGTTGGCAACACTTTGGATTAGACCAGAAAATACAAACAGAGGACCAACCTATGAGTCAATTTAAACCCAAAAGAAGTGTTTCAGTAGATGGTAGACCAATTTATGTGTTTGATGATTTGCTCGATAAAAAAATTATCGATGAAGTTACCAATGCTCTGTCGGTAGCACCTTTTACTCATACAGAAATTGCAAGACCTGATGTTGGGGCTTATCGTCACTGGGCTTTTAATATGCCCTTAGATAAAGCTAAGGATTTGCCTCTGGTGCAAAAGGCAAATGATGTCATTGCTTCATTATTTGACAATAAATACAGATTATACCGTTGTTATTGTAATGTTGCTTCGCATGGAGATATGCTCTACCCTCATACAGACTGTATGCCCAATGCAAAAGAAATGACAGCCCTGTGGTTTATACAAGATGAATGGAATTTTGAGTGGGGTGGTGAAACTATCTTTTATAATAAAGAGGATGATGCTGAGGTTGTTGTGACGCCAAAACCTGGAAGATTAGCCATATTTGATGGTGCTATTAAACATGCAGGCAATGCTCCTCACAAGGTGTGTACAAAACCCAGGTATACATTTGCCTTAAAATATGAGTTGATTCCTCGGACAAGCTCCTAGCTCTTAGGTAAAATAGAGTGCGCTTGTATCCAACCCATTTTTAAGGCAATAATAATTAACAGAAATAAGGCAAAACTGATTGCGATTCTAACCGTTAAGAATCGCACCGTATTTTTGCCTTGTCCTTTGTCTCTTATCATGTAATACATGGCTAAACCAAGGTTGTATATAATAAATGCCAATACTATAAGAATGAATATTTTCATGTTTTTGGTTTAGTTTTATTTGTTTGAGCCAATAATTTCTCACTTTTAAGTTCAACCAAGTCGGTCACAATTCGTGCCGCTTCCATTAGAATAAAGTCATCAGCAGGTTCCGAATTATTCTCTGTATTGGTTAACTCATCCTCATCATCAGTTTTATCAATTTCGGCATTATCATCTTCTGAATCAAATAAGATATCAACAGCAGAAATTAAAGGATTAAGTTCACCTTTGAGAATGGCTTCTCTTTTCTTCTTGCGTTCAATTTTCTTATTTTCTCGGTCTTGAGTTTCTTCCTTTCTTACTTTTTCAGAAAGAGAGACAGTAATATCCTCTTTGAGTTTGTCATATTCCTTGCGGTCTTCATCGATAAAACCAAATTCAGGATTAACCGTTTCTCTGGTCTTATAGTTTTTCCGCAAAACTGGTATATCTTGGGTTAAATTTCCTTGCATTGTATAATTTGAGCGTTTAATGCTTGTCCATGGCAATGCATTTTCGTATTCACTTTCGCCGTAACTATCTGCTCCAGCATGTGATGGAAAATTTATATCGGGAATAACACCACGATTTTGTGTGCTGCCACCGTTAATTCTAAAAAACTGAGATAAAGTTAATTTTAACTGACCCATTGGGTGTTCTTTGTTGTTGCTGTAGTTGTCTAATGGAATCAGGCTTTGAACGGTGCCTTTGCCGAAACTGCGTTCACCAACGATAACAGCTCTACCATAGTCTTGTAAAGCAGCCGCAAAAATTTCTGAGGCAGAAGCAGAAGAACGATTTTCGAGAACCACCATTGGTTTGTCCCAGGCAACTGATTTGTCAGTGTCACGGTCAACTTGAATGTTCCCTCTTGAGTTTTTAATCTGAACCACAGGTCCTTTATCAATGAATAAACCAGTAAGATCACGAGCCTCAAGTAAAGAGCCGCCTCCGTTATTTCTTAAATCCATGACCAAAGCTTCAACATTTTTCGATTTGAATTCTTGCAAAATCTTTCTTACATCGCGGGTCGTACTGCGGTAGTCTTTATCCCCGCGCGCTTTGGCTTCAAAATCAAGATAGAAGGCAGGTAGATTAATAACCCCAATTTTATGCAGTTTGTCACCTGAGTGAACTTTGAGTATTTTGTATTGTGCGGCTTGTTCTTCAAGTTTAACCTTATCTCTGGTAATGGTAATGGTATGAGGCTTAGCACCAATTAGATCATCATCACTGATGACAGATAACCTAACTACTGTGCCTTTTTTGCCTCGAATTTTTTCAACCACATCATCGGTTCGCCAACCCACAACATCAACAAATTTACCCGAGTCGCCTTGACCAACGGCGACTATTTTATCGCCATTTTTAAGTCCGCCTTGTTTTTCTGCAGGACCACCTTTAATTATTTTTTTGATTGTTACGTGGTCGTCCTCAAAACCAAGCAAAGCACCAATTCCCTGTAACGAGAGGCTCATGTTGATTTTAAAGTTTTCAGATGTTCTGGGTGCTAAATACGAAGTATGAGGCTCAATCAAATTAACATAGGAGTTGATAAAATATTGAAAAACATCCTCATTATTTGATTCACTGACTCGTTTATAGATGCGCTTATACCGTTTGGAAAGTATTTCCTTTATTTTACTTTCTTCTTTAGAAGCGAGTTTTAAATTTAAATAATCATTTTTAACTCTTTTTCTCCATAGGTTGTTCATTTCATCTTCAGTTTTAACCCATGGTTGATCTTCACGATCCCATATGTAATTTTCATCTTTAGTAAAGTCAAAAGGTTTATTGAGTAAGGCAACAGAATAGTCGGTGCGCTCTTTTATTCTTTGAACGTAAAGTTTAAAAATTTGAAAGGCAAGTTCGACATTACCTGATTTTATCGCATCATCAAGTTCGTATTGATGTTGTTGAAAATTTTTGACGTCATCAGCATAAAAGTAGACTTTGTTTGGGTCTAATATATCAATATAATTATCTAATATTTTTTTAGAGAATTCATCATTCAGCTTCATAGGTTTATAGTGCAATTGTTCTAGTAAGCGCACTAGCCAGCGACTGGTTTCTTTTTGATAAGGCTCTGGCTTCAATGTGGTTGGAATTGAACGCGCGTTTAATTGAAACCCCAAAAAGAGTGTGCTGATAATAAGAGATTTTAGTATAAATGTTTTCATTAAATAGGACTCATGAACTTTTTAGTAAAATAATTGACTAATGATACATTGTATTAAACAAGAGTTCAACACCTGTAAATATTAATCAAGGTTGAAAAGTTGGACATTTAAAAACAAAAAGGGTTTCAATTTGTGATTATAAAAATAAAATGGTTATAATAGTGATTGAAACTCTTGAAATATGGTAAATACTCCATATTTACAAAAAAAATTTAATTTTGAATTTCCTTTGGAGAAATAGTGTATGAAAAAAACTACTGCAAGTTTAATGGTAGGAACTTTATTGGCAACCTCGGTTGTGTTAGCTGGTAATTTAGATTCTGATAAACAAAAAACAAACTACATGATTGGTGCTGATGTTGGTGCTTATATTCAAAAAAGTGGTATTGATTTTGATAATGATGCTTTTATGGCAGGTATAAACGACGCTTACGCAGGCAAAGATTTAAAATTGTCGCAAGAGCAGATTGGCAAAATCAGACAAGACTTACAAGCTAAACAGCGCGCTAAGCAAGAAGAAGAGCGCAAAAAAGCGATGGCAAAGCTTGAAGAAGATAAAGTTAAAAATTTAGAAGAAGGTAAAAAGTTTTTAGCCAAGAAAGCCAAAGAAAAAGGCATCAAAAAAACCGACTCTGGTATTCTCTACGAAGTGATGAAAGAAGGAAAAGGCGCGAAACCTGGTTCTGCTAATGCAACTGTTGTGGTTCATTATGTTGGTACGTTAATCGATGGCACCGAATTTGATAGTTCAGTTAAGCGCAATCAACCCGCAACTTTTGCCTTAAATCAAGTGATTAAAGGGTGGACCGAAGGCCTGCAATTAATGAATGCAGGGTCTAAGTACCGCTTCTTTATTCCACCTGAGTTAGCTTATGGTGCGGATGCTCGTCCTGGTTCTGTTATTGGACCAAACAGCACACTTATTTTTGAAGTTGAATTACTTGAAGTGAAAGACGAAAAAAAATAAGCAGTTAGGGCTTTATAAAATAAAGAAAAAAACCAGCAAATTGCTGGTTTTTTTTATGCCTCAATACAAATATTGTTTTGGATAAACTGTGCAATTATTTCGTTAATATCACTTAATGCGGTTTGTGCATCAATATCGAAAACAGTAACCAGTGTTTTGACAATGGATTGAATATCAGAGCCTTGTTCTAATTGTTGGTAAATTACTGCCGATGTTTCATTTAATTCAAAGTATTTGCCAGTTGCAGGTTCTAGCAATAAAATGCCCTCATCAGCAACAGGAGTGCGAAGTATTGCTGGGTTTATCATTAGCATTGGCATTTCCAAAACAGTAAACTATAAATTTTGATTATAGCATTAGTTTTTAATATCTTGTTGTTTGATTAATAATTCTTCGAGAAGCTTGAGTCTTTGTGTCGGGTTCATGGCTAATAAGTGCAAAGCAAAGGCTTGTTTTTCTTCATGGGTCAGTTGTTTCATGTGTTGCCTCATTGTTCTTTTGTATCGTGGTGCAAATGACGTAATCATGGCTCGCAGTGGGGCTTGTTTGTTCTTTTCGAATTGACTAATGAACCGTGTTAATTTGTTCTTTTGCATGGTTTGTCTTTTTTGTTTCGGGTTTAAACGATTGTACTTTTGCCTTAATTGCTTTTTTTGTTGTGGTGAGAGGTTGTTAAAGCGACGTTGAGCTTGCCTTATTTGCTTCTTTTTTTCTGCAGGTAGTTTTTCAAAACGCATGTATTTATTAAGAATGGCTTTTCTTTGCTGCGTGTTTTTATCTTTAAATCGGTTTAGAATTTGCCTTACTTTTTGCCTTTCTTGTTTGGGTTTCTGAATCCAAAGACTCGTCTTATTAGCAAGAAAATCTTGGGTTTTATCATCAAGCGTATTCCAGTCCGATGCAAAGGGGACTAAAAGTCGTTGTTGTTTTAAATCCAATGAGTTCCAATCTATGCTATTGGCATTGTTACTAAAACAAGTCAACACAATGATAAAATAAATAAATTTCATTTCAAACTTCCTTAAATATTAATCGATTCTTCTTGAGCTAACCACAAATAGAAATCCAAATCTTCCGAAACATCCATGTCCTCAGCAAGTGTAAAGTTGTTGCTGACGATTTCAGCTACTCTAGGATTGTTTGTTGGTGCCTTATTTGTTAAAGGATTTAATACATAAACACTTATAACAATGCTGGCAGCAAGAGGCACAAGCCAAAAAAGACGACCCAATGTTGAACCAGAAGGTTGACTTAATGCCAATTGCCTTGACTGGTTAAGCTTTGAGCGTATTTCTGCAGAAAGACTGTTTTGGCTTTCTTTTAATATTTTATCCACTGAGGTTTTTAATTGCTTATTCATTTGTGTTCACCTTTGAACGTAAATTAGAGAGTGCTCGGTAAAGGTGTGTTTTAACACTGCCTTGCGAACATTTCATTGATTGTGCAGTTTCAGACACGGATAGACCTTCCCAAATACGACACATAAAAGATTGTAACTGCCTTGTTGGTAAGTCGTTTAAAGCGACTTGTAAGTGTGAAAGTGTCATTTCGTTATTTATTTGGTTAATGATGTCAATTTGATTTGTGTCTACAGCTTCTCTTAGAGGTTTGTCGTGTTCTTCATTTGGCATTAGAAATCCAAATAACGTCTTTTTCTTTGCATTGGCGCGATGGAAATCGGTTACTCGATTATTAATCATGCGATAAAACAAAGCTTCCCAGCAAGAACGGTCTTTTTTGGAGTATTTCTGCACAAATTTAATCATCACATCTTGCACAACATCCAACGCATCTGCTTGATTCTTTAATGACATAAAAGCAATGGCATAAGCTTTTTTTTCATGCGCAATAAAAAATTGGTTAAGTCGTGCCGTATTATCCATTGATTCAATAGCGGTTTGATTGATTGTTGTCGTAATCATAACATGTCATGAATGAGAGTGCTTTAGTAATAGTTGTCTCTTTAACGCTCAATGGCAGTTATGGTTTACAATAGAGTGTAAAATAAAATATTCATCAGAGTTTATGCACAAAACTCATTTTTATGTGGAGATGATGATAGTTTAAGCTTGTTGTTACAAATATTTTTTATTAGTACTTTATAACTTATTGATATATAAGTGAATAATGTTAATGGTTAAAGTTTAACCAAATTGAAGAGTTTGTTATTATAGCTGTATTTTTAGAGGGTAAATTGTAACTTATCCACAGACTTATTCACAATTTCTGTGGATAAGTCGTAATAAGATATTAAAACAACAACTTAGGGCAGGTTTGTAGAAAAAATCTAACTTTTTGCTCTAAGGTCTTGATTGTCAATTTTAAAAAAATAAGGCTTGTTTTATTGGTCGAATAAATTAACATACCCTTATGTCATCACTTTACCAAAATACCATTCAAGTTGCATTACCAGTTCCTTTTGCGGATGGATTAAGCTATCTTGTGCCTGATGCAATAGCCATGGATTCAATTAGCATTGGCAAACGTGTTGTTGTGCCATTTCGGAATAAAAAAATGGTGGCGATTGTGATTGCAACTCATGGCGGCGAGTTTACTAAAAACTTAAAAACCATCCTTAAGGTTTTGGATTCCTCGGAGTTTATGACGCCTAAAGTGCTAAAGTTTATGCATCAGGTGCATCGTTACTACCTAATGCCATTGGGCGAAGTGATTTTTACAGGAGTTCCAAAATGGTTTAAAAATACCGAAAACCCGCCTTTGCCAAAGGAAATATGGTGGCAAGTTAAACAACGATTAACTCAGGATGAAATAAAGACTCGATTTAAGAGCGAAAAGCAACAAAATATCTTTAAATACCTGCAAGAAAATGGCCCGTTGCAAAGCAGACAAATGAGTCACATTGAAAAGGGGGCATCGGCGCATTGCAATGCGTTGCTGAAAAAAGAAGCATTAATCAAATCTGACTTATGTTTTGTTGATGCACAGCCACCGAAAGATCCAGATTTTACCTTAACTGACGACCAAGATGTGGCAGTCAAGGCGATTTCACGCGTTAATGGTTTTGAGGCTTTTTTATTGGATGGCATAACGGGTTCGGGCAAGACAGAAATTTATATTCGTTTGGTAAAAGAACTGGTTAATAAAGACAAGCAAGCACTGGTGCTCGTTCCTGAAATTGGTCTCACGCCGCAATTGTTTCATGAATTTGCCCATCGCATACAGGGGCGTGTGGCAGTTTTTCACTCGGGATTGACTGCAATCGCTCGTGCCAGAGCGTGGCAGAAGGCTAAATTGGGTGAAATTGATGTGATTGTTGCCACCCGTTCAGGAATCTTTACACCGTTTAAAAATCTTGCCATGATTATAGTCGATGAAGAACATGACTTAAGTTTTAAGCAACAAGACGGTTTCCGTTACTCCGCTCGTGACCTAGCCGTTATGCGCGGAAAGTTGGAAAATATCCCTGTTATTTTGGGTTCTGCTACACCATCACTGGAAACCTTTAATAATGCCAAGCTAGGAAAATACAAATGGTTGCGATTGCGGCAACGCACTAATAAAAAAGATTTGCCATCCATTCAAGTGCTGGATGTGCGTTCACACAAAATGCAAAAAGGTTTATCCAAAGTGGTGTTGCAACAAATTGATGCAGAAATTCAGAAAGGCAATCAAGCCTTAGTATTTCTTAATCGTCGTGGATGGTCACCCAAATTAACCTGTAATGACTGTGGCTGGGTGGCAGAATGCGACGAATGCGATACTTACGTGACCTACCACAAGCACATCAATCGTTTACGCTGCCATCATTGCGAACGAGTCTACGGCATACCCGAATTTTGCCCCGAATGTGGCTCACAAAAAGTCGAAACCATGGGTGTCGGTACAGAAAAAATTCACGTGGGTATTGAAAGCAGCTTAAAAGATGCAAAGGTCATTCGCGTTGATAGAGACACGGTTAAAACACCCAATCAATGGCAACGCACGGTGGATGAAATTAAATCAGGTATTCCCTGTGTTATGGTTGGCACACAAATGTTATCCAAGGGGCATGATTTCCCCAATTTAACTTTGGTTGTTATCGTTAATGTTGATAACAGTTTCTTTTCACTGGATTTTCGTGCCACCGAACACTTGTCGCAATTAATGATACAAGTCTCAGGGCGAGCAGGGCGAAAGGATAAAATCGGCAAAGTAATTATTCAAAGCCAATGCCCTGAACACGAATTTTTTAAGTTACTGCTTGGTAAGAGTTACGAAGATTATGCCCACCACGAACTGCAACAACGCACAGAAGTGGGCTTTCCTCCAGCCAGTTATATGGCAATTATCCGTGCCCGCTCGCGCCATGAAAAAACAGTGGAAGCATTTTTTCAATACATTCTAGAGCACACAAACCAAAACCCAACTGTTTCTATCATGGGACCAATTCCTGCACCGATGTACAAAAAAATGGGTCAATACCAAATGCAGTTAATCTTCAACGGCAACGACCGCAAATCCCTGCACCAAAGCCTATCGCACATCGTGTTTTTTCTAAGAAACAATAAAATCTGCAACAATATCATCTGGAGCTTAGATTTAGATCCGATTAATTTGAGTTGATATATGTAAGGTGGGTTTACCCACCAACGGAGTATGTTGCCTCGAAAATCTTTAATCTGAGATGGGGGGCAACAACCTTTCATCCCAAAAATAGTTTTCTGTGCGAATTAGTTGAACCTGTTTTTCAAATTCTGAGTGTTTGGTGTTGATGATATAGTTGTGTTCTTGTTGAATGATTGCCGATGGAATCTTTAGGATTAGGCTGGTTTTGTTTTGGTACCAGTGGCTGCCGATTTCTTGACATTCTGCATAGGCTTGCATGGCGTTCCATTTATTTGGTAGGTCTTTTGTTTTGATGGTGTGAGTTAAATTATCATCATCTGCAACCGAAATCACCATGATTTTATAGGGGATGGTTGGTTTTATGGCATTGCGATGCACAACCAGTTCCAGTGTGGAAAGTGAGCGAGAAGAACTGCTATAAAGTACAAATTCACCCTTTTTGTTCCAACGGTTGGGAGAACCTGAGGCACTTAGCTGTTTTGAATGTTCCTTGGTTGAGATTCTAAATAATTCCATTTAACGCACCAATTTCTAAATATTGTCACCAAACTCCATGGCGGTGAGTTTTTCATCAATAAAGCGTATGCCTGTAATGGTTTGTAAAAAATCCACCGGTGCTTTGCCATCTAAGAAGAAGTTTTCTGCCATTAGCCATTGTTTAAAATTTTGGCTTGTTCCGAATAACTTCTTGCCGTGTTTCATCAATGACAACAACGACAAAACATGCTCACGCAAACCAATATTGAGTTCTTGATTGGGTTTTTTGTAAGTACGAAAGGTTTTGACATTGATATTCAGCCAGTGAGCAATTTCCTCATCGTTAAAAGGAGCAGCCTTTTTTAAGACCTCTAAATAGAAGCCATTAAAAGACGTTTCCTGTAACTGCTGCAACAATTGACTGTCATTAATGCCAACGGGTATGGATTTTTCTAACTGTACTGCGAGCATAAAACACCTTATAATAGTAGCTTAAAGAATATTATAGGTATTTTTACCTATTTACACAAGCATATTTACCTTATAGGTTTAAACTATTTTCTTCCATATGTTATTATCCAACGAATTAATAATTTCTAGACCCAGTTCATCACCTGCATCAAATATTTTAAAAAAAACCTAGGAAATTTAAGCAAAAGTCTCTAATAATAAAAGATTCTAATAAGGTGGGTTTGCATCAACAACGTTGTGAAACCTGAGACATACCCTTAAAAAACCTCTGTGATACTTGTTCTCAAAAGATACTACAAAACCAAATCTTTAGGTATGCCCTTAGGAATCGCATCCAATAATCGTTTGGTGTATTCTCTTTGCGGATTTTTGTAGATGTTTTCTGCGGTGTCTAGTTCGACTATTTTACCTTGGTTCATCACACCGACTCGATCAGAGATATAATTGACAACCGATAAATCGTGAGAGATAAAAATATAAGTAAGGTGCATGTCTTGTTGCAGGTCTTGCAGGAGATTTAACACTTGCGCTTGGACGGAAACATCTAAGGCAGAAACCGATTCGTCGCAGATAATAAATTCGGGTTCGACACCGATGGCGCGGGCAATACAGATTCTTTGGCGTTGACCACCTGAAAATTCGTGTGGATAACGGTTTAAATGTTGGGGTTTTAAATCCACTTTGTGCATTAATTCTTGGGCACGGGCAAAACGGTCTTTTTTGCTTTCGCCAATGTTGTGAATAGCCATGGGTTCGGTGATGATATCGCCAATGGTCATGCGCGGATTGAGTGAAGAATAAGGGTCTTGAAAAATGATTTGCATGCGTGAACGCATTTTCCGCATGGCTTCCTTACCCAACTCCATAAGGTTGATACCATTATAAATAACATCGCCACTGGTGGCTTTTTGTAGACGTAAAATGGTGCGTCCCAGTGTTGTTTTGCCACAGCCTGATTCGCCGACAAGTCCTAAGGTTTCACCTTTGTGTACAACGAAGCTGACATCATCAACGGCTTTAACGTGGCGTTGAACGCGTCCAAATAACCCTCCTTTGACGGGAAACCATGTTTTGAGGTTATTAACTTCAAGCAAAACAGGATGTGAGTCAATATCGGACTTATCAGGTTTAACCATCGGTTCAAACTTTTCAGGTGGTACGTGTTTTTCTGTGCCGTCTTCTTCCATATAGTCGGATACAGTCAATAAACGTTTGGGATTGCCATCAAGCATAGGACGACAGGCAATCAAGCCTTTAGTGTACGGGTGTTTTGGGTCTTTAAATATGTTGTGAACGTGATTTTTTTCAACAATGTTTGAGCGATACATGACCACCACTTCATCAGCTAAATCGGCAATTACGCCCAAATCGTGGGTGATAAACAACATGCCCATGTCGTATTTTTGTTGCAAGTCCAGCATTAATTCCAATACTTGTTTTTGAATGGTTACATCAAGTGCTGTTGTTGGTTCGTCACATATCAGCAAATCCGGTTCACAGGCGATTGCCATGGCAATCATTACCCGTTGTTTTTGCCCGCCTGACATTTCGTGAGGGTATGCGCGAATTTTGCTTTTTGGGTCAGGAATGCCGACTTGGTCGAGTAAATCGATGGAATAATTCCATGCCTGTTTTCGGGTCATGCCTTTGTGCAAACGCAAGACTTCGGAAATTTGTGAACCAATACGAAACACAGGATTCAGAGCTGTCATTGGCTCTTGGAAAATCATGGAAATGCGATTGCCGCGAATTTGGCGCATTTCTTTTTCAGATTTCTGTAATAAATCATCGCCATTAAACAATATTTTTCCATTGGTTATCATGCCTGGAGGCATGGGGATTAATCCCATGGCTGCTAGCGAAGTAACCGATTTACCAGAACCCGATTCACCCACCAAGCCAACGGTTTTGCCTTTTGGTATATCAAAAGAAACCTTATTCACCGCAGTGATAAGTTCTTCTTGAGTTTTAAATTTGACCGTTAGGTCTTGGATGCTTAGTAAAGGTGTGTTCTTTTCATTCATATTGTTTAATGTGTTGGTTATTTTTCTTTAGGATCAAGTGCGTCACGCAATCCGTCTCCGATAAAATTAAAGCTCAAGAGGGTAATGGCTAAAAAAATTGCAGGGAACAACAGCGACCATGGAGCGATTTCCATGTCACTTGCTCCTTCGTTGACCAATGCGCCCCACGATGTAAGTGGTTCTTGAACGCCTAACCCTAAAAAGCTCAGGAATGATTCTACCAAAATTACTTGTGGAATGGTAAGAGTAATGTAAATAATGACAATCCCAAGCAAATTTGGGACGATATGTTTGAAAATTATGCTTGCATTGTTAGCACCAATAGCAAAAGCCGCTTCGATAAATTCTTTATTTTTGAGACTTAAAGTTTGTCCGCGGACTATGCGCGCCATATCAAGCCAGATATAGCCACCAATGGCAGCAAAGATTAAAAATAAATGTTGCCCAAAGAGCACCATGAGTACGATTACGATAAACATAAACGGCAGGGCATAGAGAATATCGACAATACGCATCAGGATACTGTCTACTTTGCCTCCATAAAAACCTGCAATTGCTCCATAACTGACACCAATAATTAGGCTAACAAAGGTGGCTACAAAGCCAACCAATAAAGAAATACGACCGCCTTGTAAGGTTCGAACAAATAAATCCCGTCCCATCATGTCGGTGCCAAAATAATGGGATGTGGCAAAATCCGGTGGGATGGACATGTTTTCCCAATCAATAAATTCACTGTCATAGGGTGAAATAAAAGGAGCAAAAATAACTAAAACTAGGATTAACAGCAACATTAACCCACTGGCGGTGGACAGTTTATTTTGTTTTAAACGCAACCAAGCGTGGTGCCATAAACTTGTGCCAACTTCATTCATGCGTTGTTCTCTAGTTGGATTTTTGGATCAAGCCATGCGTATAAAATATCCACAATAAGGTTGAATAAGATAATCAGAATACCAACAAAGATTATGACGCCCATGACCAAGGTGTAATCTCGATTCAAAGCCCCTTGAACAAAATATTGACCCAGACCTGGGATGCCAAATATTTTTTCAATCACAACCGAGCCTGTTAATATCCCAGCGGCGGCTGGACCTAAATAGGATATTACTGGCATTAGGGCTGGTTTAATCGCATGCTTTATGACGATGGTGAAGGGTGATAGCCCCTTGGCTTTGGCGGTACGAATATAATCTTGTTTTAAAATCTCAATCAGAGAACCGCGCATAATCCGCGCAATATAGGCGATATAATGCAATGATAAAGCAACAACAGGAAGAACTAAATTTGCCCAATTACCACCAGACCAACCACCTGCAGGCAGCCATTTGTTATAAATGGCAAACAAGAGTATTAATAAAGGGGCAACCACAAAATTAGGGATGGAAATGCCCGTCATGGCAGATGACATAAGCGCATAATCTAGCCACGTATTTTGATTAACTGCTGCCAGCGTGCCTAAGCTTATGCCGATTATTATTGCCAACAACAAAGCCAACCCACCGATAGTTAAGGATACTGGAAAACCTTTGGCTATTAGTTCGGTAACGGTAAAGTCTTTGTAGGCAAAAGAAGGGCCAAAGTCTCCTTGAACGATGTTTGTTAAATATCGGATGTATTGCTTGGGTAAGGATTCATCTAAATGGTATTTGGCTTGAATGTTTTTTAAAATTTCGGGAGGAAGCTCTTTGTCTGAGTCAAAAGGTCCACCTGGCGCAATGCGAATGAGAAAAAAAGCAATAGTAATTAATAACACTAAGGTTGGGAAGGCTCCAAGTAGACGTTTTAAAACATACCACAGCATTTAATTTATTGACAGCGTGGATTTTTGCCATTTAATTGAGCTTGTTTTTGTAATGCCAGTGCTTGTGGCATAAAGTTGGCAAGTTTTTCAATGCGTTTTTCTGGATTTGGGTGGGTTGACATAAACTGAGGTTGGCGTTTGCCACCGCTGGCTTTGGACATGTTTTGCCAGAGATTGATGCTTTGGCGAGGGTCAAACCCTGCTTTTGCCATGAGTTTTAATCCGTATAAATCCGCTTCACTCTCATGAGTTCGACTAAATGGTAGCAAAACACCAAACTGAGCACCCAGCCCTAAGGCGGACATTAAGGCCCTTTGCGAACCTTGGTTTTGCATTTTGTTTTTGCTAATGGCATCGGTGGCTTGCATGGCAATTTCCAGTCCCATTTGTTGCGAGACTCGTTCCGCTCCATGACGGGATAACACGTGAGCGACTTCGTGACCGATAACGGTGGCTAATTGGTCTTGGTTGGTTGCGACTCTCAGTAATCCAGTGTGTACCCCAATTTTACCGCCAGGTAATGCAAAAGCGTTAGCGGAATTGTCATCAAAAACCACCACTTCCCAAGCTTGTTTACGCCATTGTTCAGGCAATTCATTAACAATCGCATTGGCAACACAGCGCACATAACGTTGGGCTTGTTGGTCTTGTGACACTTTGCTTGAGGTTTTCATCTTAGTAAAGGAGGCAATACCCATCTTATTCATTTCATTGTCACCAATAAGGATAAATTGCTTTCTGCCCATGGGGGAGGTGGCACAAGATGCGATAAAAATAACCAAGCTCAAGAATAAAATTATTTTTTTAACAGGGAGTCTAGGATTTATTGATTTCATAAAATTTCAAACACACAACTAAAGTAATGGTTTAGTATTGTAGCTCAAAATCAGATTAGGTAACTACGAAAGTGATGAAAAAATAACTAAATTACACAGGCTTGCTGTAGTTATTAACCCTGCGGCATAATACCGCACTACAGTCTAAGCCTATTCGCCCTTGGACTGCGTTATCAGTATTTGTTTTAGATTGCTGTTTGACAAGAATAATGGGATATATTGATCAAATCCAGCCTTTCCGCAGTAGATTACTTCTTTCTCGGTCAGGCACTATTTAGCAGTTGAGAGCAAAACCAAGAGGTCTTCTATCGCTTTTTCGATGTCTTTTGTGGCCTTGTTGTTTGATTCATGCAGTTGCTGCATTATATTTTTGCAATGAACGGAGATTTCATCAAATCCATAACCACCACTTGAGCCTCTGAGTTTATGAATGAGGTCATGAATAAGTTTCATGTCCTTTTTATTCAGAGCGTCTTCAATCCCTTCTAGCTTTGCAGGAAAGCTAGAAAGGTATTTTTTTCTTAATGCAGCAAATTTATCTGGCATGAACTAATCCGCAACACACATAATAACCGTTGCAGTTGCCGTGTTGCCATTGCTATCGGTAATGGTGTAAGTGAAACTGTCGTTGCCAGCGAACAAGAATGGAGCTTGGTAATGCATTGCGCCATTTTCATCGAATGTTAATGTTCCATTTAAAAGGGAAGTATCAACTGATAAAATAGTTAATGTGTCGCCATCAATATCGCTGTCATTTTCAATCGGGTTAAAGTCAAATGCTCCATTCATGGGTACCAAATAAAGGTCATCCACAGCAGTTGGTGCACTGTTGGCAGGTTCTTCTACTGTCACTGAAACAGTAGCAGTGCTTTGCGCGCCGTCTTCATCTTCAATTGTGTAAGTAAATGAATCGGTACCCATAAAACCTAAATTAGCTTGGTAAGTGACTGTACCATCAGAATTTATATTAACAGAGCCATTTTGACCTTGTGTAACCGATACAATGGATAATACTGTACCATCACTATCAGAATCGTTGCTGGTGACATTAATTATTAATGGATCTGTTCCTGTTGCAATAACAGAATCATCTGTCGCCACAGGAGCGTTGTTTTCTACTGTGATAATAACTTGAGCTTGAGCTTGATCGCCATGCCCATCATCAATTGTGTATTGAATTGTTTCTTCACCGATAAAGCCAGTATTTGGAGTGTAAGTAAGAGAGGTGCCGTTATTGACAATTGTTCCGTTATTTGGCTGGGTGACATCAGTGATGGATAAATCATCATTTTCTGGGTCAGAGTCATTGGTCAAAACATCAATCAAAATTGCATTTGAATTTCTCAATACTGTGAGGGCATCGTTATTGGCAGCTGGTGCAGTATTTAATTCAACCACCGCCCCTAAGGTTGTTATAGATTCTTTTTCTTCAAACTTATAAACATCAACAGTGCGTTTATGTTTAGCAGGGTTGCGAAGAGCTCGTGCTAACCACGAGGGTGCTGTTTTTATGGGTTGTTTTACCCATTTAACAGGCACTTCATCGGCTGCAACTTCTCCTTGTTTAAAGTCTTCTTCTAAGGATAAAAAGCTAATGGCAACGCGTCTGTTTTTGGCGATGTCAGGGCCATTGTTATCAAAGGCAGGTTCGCTTTCGCCTTTGCCAGATGATTGAATATCGCTGATGTCAATTCCATGTTCAACAAAGAAATCTTGCGCGGCTTTGGCTCTTTTCTCAGAGAGTTTTTGGTTGTATTGTTCGGTTCCCAACCAACAGGTGTGCCCAACAATATTTATCTTAGAGCCCAATTTTAATGACTTGATTTGTTTAACCACATCGGCTAATGCGGCTTTTGTGTCTTCGCGTAATACAGCGGAGTCTAAATTGAAGAACGCCATTGATGACAAGTCAATCTTGTTTTGTATCACAGTGCGTCTTTCTTCTTTTAGTCGGGCTAAAGCGACCTCATCCACCATTTTGACCTCTTCGTAGCGTTCAGTAGGTTGGAAGGTTTTGCCAAAATCATAACGGTACATGAGAAAAGCACGGGTATCACTTTTATCAGTCACGAAATCACCGTCTTTATTGAGTGATTCAACATGCAATGCAAGAGAATGTCCTGTGTTGGCAAAATATTTCTCAACATCAATGCTAGCGGTGAATTGCTTTGAACTAAAATCGCCTGTTTCATAATCTAATCCACCCGTAAGGCGAACTAAATTTTGGTCAAAATATTTACCCAATCTTCCGCCGAAACCCCAATCATAGGGTTGTTCGTAAATTCGGGTGATGTCTTCAATTGTGCGAGCCTGGTTGGTTACATGAGTGCCTAATGTCCCAACAATAATGTCATTGGTAAATACGGAAACATCGCTAACCAATCTGCGCCCTGTTGTTGCTTTGCTTGCATTGATGTTCCAAAATAAATCTTCAGATTCTCTGCCACCACCAATCGTGAGTTTGCGGTCATCAAAGGTGTTTTGATCAAGTGCTAAAAAGAGTTTATTGACTTTATAATCTTGAGCTTTATCAATTAATACTTGTTCGCTATCTGCAGCAATCCAGTGGTAATCTAACTCCAGTCCACCTGCACCGTCCGAATACCAACCTTGTGCCATCCAGTTGGAACGATAGGTGGTATTAAAGGACTTGAGAAAATCGCCTATAAAATCACCATTTTCAGTAATGCCAATGCCGAGACGCGTTTCATCTCCTGAATAGGCAAGGTTTATTTGGTCAAGAGATTGAAGTTCGTTAGTGTTTTGTGCACTTGCTGCGAAAGTAGCAAGAATTGCGGTCAAGAGTGTGTTTTTTTTAGCCGTTTTCATAATAAACTGAGTGTGTTGGTGTAGTTAAGTTAACGGCATTTTAACAAACTAACGGACTAATTCATACAGTTTAATAGAGTGTTGCTTATAAATGCGATGTCTTTTGCTGTTAATTGAGTGTAAAAAGGAAGAGCAAGTGTTTGCTCAGCAATTCGTTCGGTCTGTATGAGTTTTAGCTGGGGAAATAGCTTTTTGTAAAAGGGTTGTAAGTGCACAGGAGAAAAATAGCGCCCACATTGCATGCCTGATTGTGTCATTTTCTCTTTAATCAAGTCAGGATTTTTAATTAAAACAACATAAACAAACCAAGCGGATGTATTTTCTTGAGGAGAAAATTGTGGAAGAGTAATGCAGTCAGTCTTATCCAGATAGTGCTGGTAATGCTCGGTAAGTTTTATGCGTTTTTCTATTATTTGTTTAAGTCTTTTTATTTGTGAAAGTCCTAGAGCTGCATTGATGTCACTTAGACGAAAGTTCCAGCCAAAACTGACTTGGTCATATAAATCGCCATTCATGCTTCGTCCATGACTCTTTAAGAGTTCAAATTTTTGATGAAGTGATTTGTTGTTGGTTACCAACATGCCGCCTTCGCCGCTGGTTATTTGTTTGTTGGGGTAAAAAGCAAATACACCAATATCAGCAAAGCTTCCAAGAGGTTTATTATTCAGCTTGTTGCCAATAGCCTCGCAGGCATCCTCTATAACTGCAATGCCAGCCTTATTGGCAATGGCTATAATTTCAAGTATCTTTGCCGCTTTGCCAAAGGCATGAACCACAATAATGGCTTTGGTTTTTTTTGTTATGGCTTGTTTTAAAGCCTGTGGGCACAGACCTAGAGTTTGTGTTTCAATGTCAACCATTTTAGGGTTTGCACCAACTGCAATTATGCTGTTTACAGTCGCAGGTACAGTAAATGAAACGGTGATAACTTCATCGCCTTGAGAGACTCCAAGAGCCTGCAAAGCAATAATTAACCCCGTCGTGCCAGAACTCACGGAGCTGGCATAGTTGGATTGCACCATTTCTTTGAATTTATTTTCAAATGCAAGAACTTGTGGTCCGCGAGACAGGTGTGCGGTTTTTAAAACTTCATTGACTGCAATTCTGTCTTCTTTTGTAATTTCAGGTTGGGCTAATGGGTAGTTTTTCATAAAATATTTTTTTTAAAGAGCAACTTATCATCAATTGTCAGCTCGGTTAAAACGCGACTGATTAACTCTGAGGCATTGCCTTCGCCGTATGGATTGACTAAATCATTTAAATTTTCAATAAATTCAGTGTTGAGTGCTTTATCTATGGCTTGACCAATTTCATGCTCACTAGCGTTAACATCAATAATATTTTTGGCTTGTTCTCGCCCCAATTGTCGAATGCCAATATTGATGCAAGGTAACTTTAACGAGGGTGATTCCATAATACCACTGGATGAATTGCCCAACATTAAGTCAGCAACTTTCAACAATCCCCAATACGTTTGAGCGGCTAAGTTGTGGTGAATTTGAGCGTTTGAATGCTTTTGGCAAAAGTTTTGCGCTTTTTTAATGATTTTGTAAGAACCTGCATCTGCATTAGGAAAACAAAAAACAATTTGTTCTTTTCTTTTGGATAAAGCAGAGAATAAATCAGCTTGTTCCTTTGCCGAATCTTTAAATAGAGTAACAGAGTGATAAGCCACAACAATCACTTTATTTTTATTCAGGTTAAATAATTGTCGAATTTCGGTTGTGCTTGGAATAATGCTTTTGTGTAAATGATCTAATGAAGGTGCACCACTTTGGTGCACTCGCCAAGCTTCTTCTCCCATTGCTAACACACGAGCCATGGCTTTGGCAGTTGGTGTGAAGTGAATATGACTCATTTTAGTTAAGGCATTGCGTACCGCATCATCAATTGCACCTTCGGAGACATCGCCGCCTTCTATATGGGCAATGGGAATACGCATGGTTAAAGCGACATTAGCAGGAGCTAACATTTCATACCTGTCAGCAATAAGCAACATAAGGTCTGGTCTGAGTTCGGACAAATAATCAGCAATGCTCAAGGTCGCTAGTCCTAGGGATTTTGCCATGCCCAAATCGGAATCAGATGAAAGCAAGCACTCGATTTTTTTAACATTGGTAAAGCCGTCTTTTTCTATTTGTTGCCATGTGTCACCGTATTCAGGTGATAAGTGGGGCCCAAATGCCAAAATTGTTAAATCTATGGTCTTTTCTTGTTCTAATAATTTCAATACCCAATAAAGGTGAGAATAATCGGCTCGTGATGAGGTAATTGCAACAATTTTCTTATTCATTTAAAGAGATAACTAGTATAATGGTGGGTGATTTTACAACAGAAAAAGAAAATATATGAGTAATAAAATAACTATTATTAATGGAGATGGAATCGGTCCTGAAATTATGGAAGCTACTTTGCGTGTATTAGATGCCGTTGGGGCTGGGTTGGAATACGAACACGTGGATGCGGGTTTGATGGCATTGGAGAAGCATGGCAATTTATTGCCTGAAGATACGTTGGAGACAATTGCTAAAAATAAAGTTTGTTTAAAAGGTCCGCTGACTACGCCAATTGGAAAAGGCTTTAGTTCAATTAACGTGGCACTGCGTCGTCATTTTAAATTGTATGCCAATATTCGTCCTGCCATTACTTTTCCAGGAACAAAGTCAAAATTTGATGACATTGACATTATAACAGTAAGGGAAAATACCGAAGGGGCTTATCGCCAAGAAGGTCAATTTATCAATGAAGATAGAACGGTGGCAAAGGCAGAAATCGTCATAACACGTGAAGCCTGTGAAAATATAATTCGTTATGCATTTGATATAGCGGTTAAAGCTAATCGTAAAAAGGTCACTGCTGTTCATAAAGCCAATATAATGAAAACGGTATCGGGTTTATTTTTGGAAGTGGCAGAAGAAGTCGCAAAGGACTATCCTCAAATTGAATTTAACACACTTATTGTTGATAACACGTGCATGCAGTTGGTGATGAACCCTCAACAGTTTGATATTATTGTCACAACAAACTTGTTTGGAGACATAATTTCAGACTTGTGTGCTGGACTCATTGGTGGATTAGGAATGGCACCTGGAGCCAATATTGGCACAGAATCGGCTATATTTGAAGCGGTTCACGGTTCTGCTCCCGATATTGCAGGTAAGAAAATTGCAAATCCTACCGCATTGATACTGGCTGCAGCTTTGATGTTGGAGCACATGGGTATGCACGACAAAGCCATCAATATTCGTCAAGCTATTCGTGGTGTGCTAGATGACAAAGACCGTTTAACAGGAGATTTAGGCGGTTCTGCAAAAACATCTGATTTCACGGATGCAATAATAGATAGATTAAAGTAAGTCCAGAAAGAGGAATCGCAATAATAAACAAAAGATCATAAATGTTATGAGCTTTTTGGTGCTTGGCTTTGCAGATTTAAAACACCGCATTAAAAAAAGTTATTGTTAGCAAAAATTTAATTGATGCTTGACATGTGTTCTCATGCTGTTATATTAGCCGATACGAATTTTAAATGTTCGTAAAAATTTATAACTTAACTAAAAAATTAATACAAGTCTGGGAGACTATAAAAATGAAAACAAAATTTAACAAACGAACGGCTTTATTTTTAAGCATGTTTGCCCCGTTAACGATTGGTTTTTCATCACAAACTTTTGCTCAAGATGGATCGGATGATGTTGAAGAAGTAGTAGTATTGGGTTCACGCCGTGCTGCTCGTTCTGCAACTGATTCTGCTGTTCCAGTTGATGTAATCAGTGGTGATGATTTTGTAAACCAAGGTGTAACGGATCTTAGTACCTTATTGAAGAATGTCGTGCCTTCATATAATGTGGGAACTCAACCAATTAGTGATGCGGCAACTTTAGTTCGTCCTGCAAACTTACGCGGACTAGCTCCTGATCATACTTTGGTATTGGTCAATGGTAAGCGTCGCCACCGTGCAGCCGTTATTTCATGGTTAGGTAATGGTGTGGCAGATGGTGCTCAAGGCCCTGATATTTCGCAAATTCCGGCGATTGCACTTAAACAAGTAGCAGTTTTACGTGATGGTGCTGCAGCTCAGTACGGTTCTGATGCTATTGCTGGCGTGATGAACTTTGTATTAAAAGATGCATCTGATGGCGCAACTTTTGAAGCGCGTTATGGTCAATATTATGAAGGAGATGGTGCGACATACAATTTAGCTGGTAACATCGGCTTACCTTTTACAGACAATGGTTTTGTTAACTTGTCATTTGAATATGGTGAAACTGATGCCACTGATCGTTCGGTCCAACGTCGAGATGCACGAGCCCTTATTGCTGCTGGAAATACTGCTATTGCAAACCCTGCCCAGATTTGGGGGCAACCCATTATAAATGACGATATTAAACTTATTTATAACATGGGTGTAGATTTAGGTGGTGATAAAGAATTTTATGCCTTTGGTAACTATGGCTCTAAAGAAGTCGACGGTGGATTTTTCTTCCGTACTCCTGGAACTTCTAATGTTATAGTTGATGGTAACGGAATACCAATCCTTGATGATGACGGTGGCTTTCAATATAATTATTCAGCCAGAGGTGGCGTTTTTAGAGGTCCTTCTCTTGCAGATGGTACACCTACTCTTTTAACTGCTGATTTGACTCCAGGAGCTACAGATAATTCAAATTGCCCAATCGTTCCATTTGTGAATGGAATAGCTGATCCAACAGCTCTTGCATCTTTAGCAGCAGCAAACTGTTTTTCCTTTCTTAGTCTTTTCCCAGGTGGTTTTACACCACGATTCGGTGGTCAAGTTGATGACTTTTCAACAGCAGTTGGCTTAAGAGGCGAAATGGATAATGGTTGGGCATATGATGTTAGTGGTTATTTTGGACGCAGTTATGTGGATTTTACTATCTACAATACAGTCAATGCTTCATTAGGTCCAGATACGCCAACAAGATTTGATCCAGGTGCTTACGAGCAAGTGGAAAAAAACTTTAACGTTGATTTAGTTAAAGAATTTGAAGTGTCAAGCTTCTATTCTGGTTTAAATGTAGCCGTTGGTGCTGAATGGCGTCAAGAAGCTTTTACCATTAAAACAGGTGATAAAGCCTCTTTTGAAATTGGCCCTTATGCTGCCCAAGGGTTTAGCTCAGGATCTAATGGTTTTTCAGGTTTTTCAAATCTAGCTGCTGGAACATTTAAACGTTCAAATGTCGCTGCTTATATCGATTTAGAAGCCGATATTACCGAAAGTTTATTAATGGGTGTTGCGTTACGATTTGAAGATTTTCAAGATTTTGGTACAACAACAAACGGTAAGATTTCAGCCCGTTATGAATTCACCGATACTTTTGCCTTACGCAGTGCATACAGCACGGGTTTTAGAGCGCCCACTCCTGGTCAATCTAATGCCTTTAATGTTTCAACGCAAATTAACTCAGCAGGGGAATTAGTTAATAATGGAACGATTCCATCAATTAATCCAGTGGCTGTATCTCGTGGAGGTAAACCTCTTGATGCCGAAGAATCAACTAACTTTACCTTTGGTGCGGTAATGAACTTTGGTGGTCTTGATGTTACAGTTGATTATTTCGCAGTTGATTTAAATGATCGCATTACTTTATCGCAGGATAATTCATTATCACCAGATGAAATTGATGCATTAATAGCCTCTGGTATTGTCAATGCTTCAAATTTAAGAAACTTCCGTTTCTTTACCAATGGTTTTGATACAGAAACTCGTGGTATTGATGTGGTAGCGACTTACGGAATGGAAATTGGTAATGGTAATACAGATTTCACTTTATCATTTAACCACACTGAAACGAGCATTGCCAGAATAGGAACTTATGTAGATCATGATACAGGAGAAACAAAGCCCTTATTAGATGGCGAAAGAATAACTGAACAAGAAAGAGGTCTTCCTCAGACTCGTTGGAATTTCACAGCTAATCATACGGTTGGCGATTGGAGATTCTTAGGTCGTCTAAACCATAACAGTGGTTATTACGGAACAGACAATAATATATTTATTGGTGATAACGTGACATTAGATGTTGAAATGGCTTACTCCTTTAATGATAATTATACGATAACTCTTGGTGCACAAAATGCAACAGATGAGTACCCAGATGAAATATTTGGTACGTTAAATGGTCAGCCTGATTTAGGTAGTGGTTCTGGAAGTCGATACGACCAAAACTCTCCTATTGGATTTGGTGGTGGTTTTTACTACATCAAGTTCCAATATCAGTTATAAGTTATTTATTTATGTTTAAAGACATGATAATATAACCAGAGGACAAAATACCCGCTATAACTATTTTATAGTGGGTATTTTTTTATGAAGAAATTTAAAAAAGAGAATTAAACAAAATGGGCACAAAAATGATTAAATCAAAAAAATATCTGGCTTTAGTGCTAGCTATTAGTGCAACAGCAAGCTTTGCACAACTGAATGAAGTTGTTAAGACGGGAGCTGCAAAGGTTAAAGATGCACAAAAATCACAAGCACGAGTAGACAAAATTGTCGATTCATCACAAGCACGATTGGTAGAATATCGCAGTCTACTTAAACAAGTGGATGGATTGAAAGTTTATAACGATCAATTAGATACTCAAATCAAAAGTCAGTTGGCTTTGATTGAAAAGTTTGAAAATTCAACCGCACAAGTGGCACTAATTGAACGTCAAATGTTACCACTTATTATTAAGATGGTTGGCAGTTTAAGAGATTTTGTTGATTTGGATCTACCCTTTCATGAACAAGAGCGTGCTGAACGTATAATGTTCCTTGAAGAAAATATTGAAAAATCAGAAATTGATATTTCTGAAAAGTTCAGACAAGTTCTTGAGGTCTATCAAATAGAAAATGAATACGGAAGAAAAATGGATTCCTATTCTGCTATTATAACAGTTAATGGTCAAGAGCAAGATGTTAACGTACTTCGTGTTGGTCGCATTGCTTTAGTTGCCCAAACGAAGGATACTAAATTAAGTGCTGTTTATGATAAAGCAACAAAGACATGGGTTGAATTGGATAATACAACTTACAGAAACTCAATTAAAAATGGTATTAAAATGGCAAACAAACAAGCATCAATTGGTGTAATGAGTTTACCGATTCCAGCACCAGTAGGAGCCAAATAATGAAATCTTTAAATGTTAAAACACTCCTAACACTATTAGCTCTTATATTTTCAGTAAGTAACATAAGTTACGCAGCTGACTTATCTATGAATGATTTGCTTCGTAAAGTTAAAGCAGGGCGTGCTGCAGATAGTGCAGATAACGCAAGACGCTTACAAGAATTTAAAAAACAAAAGCAACAACAAGAACAAAAAATTCGCAATGTTAAAGCTCAAATAGCATCTTTAGAGAAGAAAGCTGCTCAAATGGAAGTACAGTTTAATGAAAATGAACTAATTGTAGAAGAAAAAAGAAAACAACGTGATGAAAGACTAGGTTCACTAAAAGAGCTTTTTGGACATTTAACTTCATCAGCCGCTGATTTGCGTGTAAATTTTGAAAATTCAATTACCAGTACACAGTTTCCAAACAGAACTGAATTTTTAAGTGAGCTTATTAAAAAGATGAACTCATCAACAGATTTGCCCTCAATGGAAGATATCGAAAGAGTTTGGTTTGAAATGCATCGTGAAATTACCGAATCAGGCAATGTTGTAAAATATCAAGCAAAAGTTGGTGTTGAAGGACAACAAGAAGTGGTTCGTATTGGTGTATTTAACATGGTTTCAAATGGAAACTATCTTGAATATAAATCAGATACTGGTGCTTTAAGTATACTAGCAAGACAACCTGATGACTACCAAACAGGTGCGCAAAAATTACAAAATGCAACCTCTGGATTTACTCCAGTTGGGATTGACCCAACAGGCCCATCAGGAGGTAGTTACCTAACAGCATTAATCAATACGCCTACTTTGATAGAAAAATGGCACGAAGGTAAGTTGGTTGGTTATATCATTTCTGCTGTAGCTGTATTCGGAATTTTATTGTCTCTCTGGAGATTCTTGGTATTAAGTGGTGTTTCAGCAAAAGTTAAGAAACAGATTAAATCAGATGCTTTGTCTGATAAAAATCCTCTTGGACGTGTGTTGTTAGCAGCAGAAGCTAATGGAAATGCTGATGTAGAAACGCTAGAGTTACGACTTGGCGAAGCCATTTTGAAAGAGCGAACTGCGATTAATAAATCTTTACCGTTATTAAAAATTATTTCTATGGTTGCGCCATTGTTAGGTTTATTAGGTACAGTAACAGGTATGATTTTAGTATTCCAAGCCATCACTATATTTGGTGCGGGTGATCCCAAGCGTATGGCTGGAGGTATCTCGGGTGCACTTGTGACAACGGTATTAGGTTTGGTTGCAGCAATCCCAATATTGTTATTGCATACATTCTTAAGTGGTAAAGCAAAAAGCATTATGCATGTCTTAGAAGAGCAAAGTGCAGGCATCCTTGCAGAACGTGCAGAGCGTAAATAAGGAGAGCACATAATGCTAATATTTTTATTAGATTTATTTGAAGATATTGATAATTTTTTCAACAAAGGTGGACCTGTACTGTATATCATTGCAGGGACAACTTTTATTATGTGGGCAATGATTTTAGATAAGTATTTATACCTAAAGTTTAGCTTTAAACATGATTTTGCTAAAGCGCAAAAAGTATGGAATTCGCGTAGTGAACGTAAGTCATGGAATGCTCACGCAATTAGAGAAAAATTGGTTTCGGAAGTGCAAGAAAAAATTAACCATAACATTCCAGTAATTAAAACACTAATAGCTTTGTTGCCATTATTGGGTTTGTTAGGAACGGTTACAGGAATGATTGAGGTTTTTTCTACACTAGCTGCCACAGGTGGTGGTGATGCGAAATCTATGGCAAGTGGTGTTTCCAAGTCAACGATTCCAACAATGGCTGGAATGGTAGTAGCACTTTCGGGTGTGTTTGCTAACACCTTTGTCACTCAATTGGCCGATAAAGAAAGTAATGAGACAGAGGAACACTTGACCTTTGAAGACTAATTGTTGAATAAATCGCTAAATAGATTTGCTATTTCATCGGTTAAAAATGCTCATTGACAGTTGTCAAATCGCATTTTTAGCCTCGAACTAGCAAACCTCTTTAACGATTTAAAACAACAATGAATATTTAAAAATTAAGGTTCACATTAAATAAACAAATTAAAAGAGAAGAACTATGCGTAGAAGTTTTCTATCAGAATCAGCAGCCGAAGAAGAGGGAGCCATTGATTTGACTCCAATGTTAGACGTGGTATTTATCATGTTAATATTTTTTATTGTCACGGCTACATTTATTAAAGAAACTGGTGTGGAAGTCAATCGTCCACCAGCAAGCACATCAAACAAAAAAGATGACACTACTGTTTTAATTGCAATTAGTCCGGATAATTCTATTTGGATGGATAAGCGTCGAATTGATGTTCGATCAGTTAAAGCGAATATTCAAAGGTTACATGCTGAAAATCCAGAAGGTGGAGTTGTTATTCAGGCAGATGAGTTGGCCTCAATTAAGACATTTACTGCGGTACTTGACGCAGCCAGAGAGATTGTTGACCCTGGTAAAATATCTTTATCAACCCAATAGAGGAGTAAATTATATGGTTATTAAAAGAGCCATCATTACTGTGCCATTGGCATTCGTAGTAACAGCAGCATTATTAATGTTGATGGTTGCACTAATTGAGATGGGTGATCTAGATTTAAATAAATCAAAAAGCATAAAAATGCCAAATATCTTTATGCCAGAAGTTGAGTTAATGGCGAATAGAGAAGTTCAAAAACCTGAGAAACCTCAGGTGGATGAACAGCCACCACCAGAGATTCCTCAGCAAGACTTTGATCAAATTGATGCAGACTCAAATATTGGAGCAATTAATGCCCCTGATAGCATGAGTGCTGATTTGGATTTAAGTATTGGAACAGGGTTATCTGCATCAGATGGCGAGTTTTTACCAATTGTTAAGGTGGCGCCACAATACCCATCAAGGGCATCATCTCGTGGTATTGAAGGTTATGTGATTTTATCTTATACTGTGACTAAGCAAGGGACTGTATTAAACCCCGTAGTGATAGAGGCACAACCAGAAAATATTTTTAATAAAGCCGCGATAAAATCGGCACTTCGTTATAAATATAAGCCTCGTGTAGTCGATGGCGTGCCTCAAGATGTTCCTGGTGTTAGAACAAGAATAACCTTTAAGTTGGCGGACTAGAATGATGAAAAATTTAAAATTATTAATTATAGTTGTGAGTTTAGCATTTTCAATTTTTGCTCAAGCTGGTCGACATGATAAAAAAGAACAGGCTACTGGTGCAATTGATGCAAAAACATTTGAAAAGTTAATGAAAGCTCAAGAGTTAACCGAAGCTGGCAACCATGTTGCTGCGTTAGCAGAACTTGATGCTCTAAAAGCGCGTGGTAAAGTAAGTGGCTATGGTAAATCACAAATGTATAACTTTTATGCATTTATTTATGCATCTAAAGAAGATTACCAAAAAGCCATTAAAGCTTATCAAGAAGTGATTAAGATTCCTGAAACTACACCAGCATTGGCATTGCAAGCAAAATACACGGTTGCTCAGTTGTATTTTCAGCTAGAAAAATTTCCACTTTGTATTAAATACATGAATGAATGGTTAAGCGAGGTTGAGAAACCAACTCCAACGTCTCATATTATGCTTGCTCAAGCTTATTATCAATTAGAAAAGTATGATCAAGCCTTGAAAAATGTGGATAAAGCCGTTGCCTTAGAAACAAAAGCAGGAAGAAAAGTAAAAGAAAATTGGTTAAGGTTGAAGTCTGCTTTATATTACGATAAAGGTGACTATAAGAAAACAGCGCAAACATACGAGCAATTGGTGAAGTTATACCCTAAGTCGACTTACCTTAAGCAGTTAGCAGGTATGTACGGAGAGCTTGGTCAAGACATGAAGCGATTGACTTTATTTGATTCTCTTTACTTAAATGGTGATATCAAAAAAGGTAAGGATATTTTGAATTTAGCCTATATGTATCTAGGTCAAGATGTACCTTATAAGGCCGCTAAGTTAATTGAAAAAGGCATGAAAAGTGGTGCCATTGAAAAAAATCAAAAAAACATAGAAACTTTAGGCAATACATGGGCACAAGCGAATCAGCATGATAAAGCAATTCCAGTTTTAGAGCAGGCAGCAAAATTATCTGATAAGGGCATGTTATTTGCACGATTGGCTGGAGTTTATTTTGATGCAGGAGACTATAAAAAAGCCGCTACTGCAACAAAGAAGGCTGCTCAAAAAGGAGGATTAAAAAATCCAGGAAATAATTACTTGTTGATGGGTATGGCGTTTTCAAATTTGAAACAGCATGAAAAAGCCTTGCAAGCTTTTAGACAGGCAAAGAAAACTAAAAAAGTCTTAAAAGATGCTCGTGCATGGGAAAAACACACATTAAGAGAAATTAAACTAATTGAAGACTTGAAGAAGGGACAATTGGAGTTAGAAGAAAAAACCAAGAAAACTCTAGAGTCTGAAGAAAACAATAAAGAAGTTTAATTCTTAAGGTTTCTAATGCATTAAAAGCCCTATTTATTAGGGCTTTTTTATTGGCATAAATCTAAACTTACTATTGACGGGTAACTGCGATAATTGCGATATTGCTAGATTTGTAAGTTGTAGGATTCGAGCATATCCACCAGTGGTTTGAGCATCTCGCATAAGAACGATAACTTTACCTGAAGGGGTCAGCTGCACTGTACCTGGTTGAACAGAAGATGTGATTATTTCATCTGTGCCAGCGGGCAAATCTTGATTAAAGAGAAAAGCCATTCTGTTGGATTGAGAAGAAAGGCTAAAACTTTGTGAAAATAGTTTTGTTTTTGTTTGCTTGTTTAATAGAGAAAACTCAGGTCCTTTGAGTGCGGGTATTAAATAAGAATTAAAAAGTTGTTTATTTAATTGCACAGAAGCTCGATTTCTAATTAAGCGGTCGCTTTGATTGGTGGAAATAACGTGATTTTTTTGTAATTGACTGTAACGGGTTATACCCTTGTATTGAGATTGACTGTTTAATGTTTTTTCATGATTAAATCCATCAAGAATTGAAAGGTAGTTACGACAACCTAAGCGTGTTTTACCAACCTCCAAAATATCACCTTTTTTAATACTTAAAACCGTATTAATGGAAACACAGTGCGAATTAAGTAATAACTGACATTGTGCACCTGTAACAGTAACGTAAGTACTGGCAAGAAACTGTATACGCGGTCCAATATATGTGCTTTCAATAACAGAACAAGTGGGTGAATTATTAAGTAATGCGTTGGCTAAATTATAACTGGTTAAATCCATGCAACCACTTACAGGCACACCAAGATGGCGAAACCCAAAACGTCCTGCATCTTGTATAGAAGAACAATAACCTGCTGAAAGAATCTTAATCATTAGTACAAATAGATTGGTATTGTGAGAGTGATATTGGTGTAAATTTTAAAGTATCCATCGGCGACAATAAACAAGGATTGGATTTTTTTGAATCAAATAAATCAATTGGAGTGTTGCCAATAAGGTTCCAACCAGCAGGGGATTCAAGCGGATAAATACCGGTTTGACTACTGCCAATAGCGACGCTGCCTTTTTTGACGCGAACACGAGGAGAGGAAAGCCGAGGAGCTTGAAGTTTTTTATTTAAACCGCTTAAATAAGGAAACCCAGGTAAAAACCCAATAAAATCGACAGTATAAATGGGTGAGCTGTGTAAAGAAATAATTTGATCAACAGTAAAATTTAGCTTTTTTGAGAGAGAAATTAAATCAAGTCCTAACGAGGGATGATAACACACAGGAATCTTCCAATGTGAGGATTTAATTTCAGTGTAAAAATCGGTATTTTGATACAACTCTAATAGCTCACCAATAAATATTTTAGCTTTAGTGCCATGATTTACATAGAGTGTAAGACAGCAATAAGCAGGAACAGAATCAATAATGAGGTCAGGAAATAATTTAAGAATTGCTTTATTAAAATGATAAATTTCACGGCTTGTGTTGGGGTTTATTTCATTTTTCCATGCAATGAGAAAACAAGATTGTTCAATTTGTTGGATGTTTATTGGCATTTTCTGTATAAATACTGAGCAAGTTGTATGGCTTGAGGATTATCGGAATGCAAACAAAAAGTATCGGCCTTAATGGCAACTTTGTTGCCATCGATGCTAGTAATAAATCCTGTATTAACAATTGATTGTACTTGATTATAGGCATTTTCGGGTTTTTTAATAATAGCCCTTTTTAGTGAGCGATTAACGAGGCTAAGGTCTTGGTTATATCGCCTATCGATAAAGGCTTCATAAATAACTTCAAATTTACCTTTTGCCAGTTGAGCTAGGACAGATTTATAGGGTGCA
Organism: Lysobacterales bacterium; assembly: GCA_026988115.1. Lineage (GTDB taxonomy): Bacteria > Pseudomonadota > Gammaproteobacteria > Xanthomonadales > Marinicellaceae > NORP309. Next base: position 91,870 of record JALSLV010000047.1, read on the forward strand.
AATAGTTTAACGGAAATATTTAATTGAAGATAAACATCTAAAACCAGTTGAGCGAGAAGAGAATCAAAACAGGTTAAATTATACAAGGCTCCGTGCAGTTTAATGTGATTCATTTTAACATTGAACAGCGAACACATCGCATTGAAGTTGGCAATTTGATTGTAAAGAGATTCTGATAAATCATCTGCAGAAAGTGAAATAATCTTTCTCCCAAAATTCTCTTTATCGGGAAATGAAGGGTGTGCACCCACCAAAACATTGTGCTTAATGGCTAATTTTAAAGTCGAACAAATACTCTGAGTATCGCCAAAATGACCACCACATGCAATATTGCATTCGTGAATATAAGGCATCAGTTTGGAATCATTGCTCATGCCCTCACCCAAATCGCAGTTAATATTAAATTTCATTGAGCAATTATACCGATAAAATAAGTAAAGACCAAGGTAGGTGGAATTAAATTATATCTGCAGTCTTAACAAAATCTTAACTTTATGTTAGTATACAGTGATTGGAAGAAGCATAGGGGACAAAACAGCAACAACTTAACTTAAAGCTGCCTATCTTTTTTTCCAAGAAGAAATACTTACAATTAACAATGAGCAAATGACTCAGTGGGAGAAATTATGAAATTTAGAAAATCGGTACTAACCGTTTGTATCAACGCAGCAATGGCATCAGCGATAATAGCACCAACAACATTATTGGCACAAGATGATTCACCAGTATTAGAAGAAATTATTGTCACCGCACAACAACGTGAACAGTCACTAGCTGATGTTCCTATTTCAGTTGCCGTAATTGACGGAGACTTATTAAAAGAACAAGCCATCGAAAAAATGGCAGATTTGCAGTTTTCAGTACCAAACTTTACCATGGCAGAAAGTGGAATCGGCACCAATGTCTTTATTCGTGGCATTGGATCAGGAAATAATCAAGGATTTGAACAATCTGTTGGTGTCTATGTTGATGGCATTCATCATGGTCGTGCACAACAAGCTCGAGCACCGTTTTTTGATTTACAACGCGTAGAAGTTTTACGTGGTCCGCAATCCATACTATTTGGGAAAAACTCTATTGCTGGTGCATTGAATATGACTACAGCTCGACCAACTAATGAGTTTGAAGGTGAGGTGGCGTTGAGTCATGGTTTTACTTATGGGGATACCGAGGCTTCCGTGGTTTTATCTGGACCAGTTAATGATCGTTTTCGATACCGAATTGCCGGTCGTTACCATGAATTAGATGGTTATGTAGAAAACCTAACCTTAAATCGCACAGAACCTGCGCAAAACGATTACACCTTAAGAACAACCTTTGAGTTTGATTTTACCGACACCATGATGGGCACATTAAAAATTGAGTCGTCAAAATTTGATGTGGTGGGAAGAAATATAGAAATTACGGGAGAGCTGCCAGCAGCAGTTGGACCTTTTGCGGGATTAACATATTCTCAGATTTTAACAGGTGTCTTTGGTCAAGATGTTTCTGTGTTGAATAACACACTTGATGGCAAACGACACGCTAATGGTGATTTTAGTAATAACGATCAGTTTGAAGCCGTATTGATTTTGGATTGGGATATGGAGAACCATTCATTAAGATCGACTACTGGAATCTCAAATTTTGAATACAATGATAACTGCGATTGTGATTTTACAGGCGCAAATATCTTTACTTTACCATTACAAGAACAATACGATCAGATATCACAAGAAATTCGTTTAACTTCAAATCTTGATGGCCCAATAAATTATATTGTTGGAGGCTTTTATCAAGACAGTGAGCACAAATTTCATGATGCAATTCAAGTGCCATCCAGCTCAATTTTGGTGCCTTTGTTGAATCTTTCTAGCCCTGGCTTGGGTGATTTATTTTCCAATACAGCAGGTCCTCGTGATGCTTTAGTTAACAGTTCAATTGCTTCTGCCTTTGGTCAAGTGGATTGGGATATTAGCGACACCATGACGTTGCAACTAGGTGGGCGATTAACGCACGAAACAAAAAATGGAACGAAAAATTTAACCATAACCAGTATTGATGGCAGCCCTTTATCTCCAGCACAAGCAATTGTAGCGGATTTTTATGCACTTGTTTTTGATATTGGCGCATCCAATGCGTTGAATATTATTGACCCAACGATTTCAGACAGATTAGGTACGCACCCAATTAAGGGCCGTATTTCTGATACCACCTTTACACCAGATATTAAACTGTATTGGGATGTGTCTGATGACACAATGCTCTATGTCAGTGCGGTGCAAGGCAGTAAATCAGGTGGTTTTGACTTTAGAGCCAATAACAAAGGCGCATCAGCGACATCTGAAGATGCTTTTGAATTTGACAGTGAAAAAGCCACCAGTTTTGAGTTTGGTGGAAAAATGAGCCTGTTAGATGGTGCAGCAGAATTAAATTTTGCTGCTTACTACACAAAGTATAAAGACTTACAAGTTTCAATTTTTGATGGAACTCTTGGATTTAATGTGGGTAACGCGGCTAAAGCAGATGTTAAAGGTTTAGAGCTTGATGGCAGATGGCAAGCAACAAATAATTTAACATTAACAGGTTCTCTTGCTTTTACTGATTTTGAATTTAAAGATTACACCAACGGTCGTTGTAACTTTGGTCAAGCACCAAATGGTCCACAAGCGGCTGATGGTTTCTGTGATTATTCAGGTCAAACCAATCAATTGGCATCGGATTATCAAGGAACTTTTAGTGCACACCACAACAAAGAATTATCTGGTGGAATGGAGTTAGATACGACATTTAGTGTGTTCTTCACTGATAAATACCACGCATCGGCAAGTTTGGATCCTGCTTTGATACAGCCAGCATACCAAACTTTAAATTTACGTGTGGGATTATCTAATCCAACCAATGGATGGGATGTGGCAATTTTGGGTGAAAATTTAACGGATGAAGATGTTATTCTTTTTGGTGGCGATGCGCCCTTGTCAGGTTCTACCTTTGGAGCCATTGCGAAATATAATTTTGTTAACCAAGGCAGAAGAGTGGCGGTTCAGTTTACTAAGAAGTTTTAAATACTCATAAAAAGTTGTTTAATAGTTAATATTAAAAGGCTTTTAAAAGAGAGAGAGGAGGAAATCCCCACACAAAGTGGGGATTTTTTTTAGAAAAAATTTAATGCTTTTCCAAGGGATTTTATCGCGAGCCCTAGGGTGATGAAAAGAATCACAATACCGAGGCTATTTTGCATTTTTGAATTAACATGCGAACCAAGTAGGGGTTTATTATTCATAATCCAAATTAAGAAAAGTGCGATTAATGGCAATAATAATCCGTTGGCAATTTGAGCAAATTTAATCACCTCGATAGATTTGAAACCAATTGATGAAAAAACAATGCCTAAAATTAAGACAACTGCCCAACTGAGTCGAAAACGAAAAGACTTTAGGTTATTGTGCCAATTAAAACAGCCCGATGCAACATAGGCAGCTGCCAAAGGTGCAGTAATGGCAGAGGTGATTCCTGCGGCAAATAAGCCAATGGCGAGTAGGTATTTAGCGTAATGACCAAATAAAGGCTCTAGACCCAAAGCGAGATCACTGGCATTATGAATGTCGCCACCCTTAATGGCTGCAGCGCTAATCATAATTGCTATAGAAACGATACCACCACCGATTATTGAGATGAATGTATCACGCTTTGCCGCAACTAAATCTGCTTTTGTTGACCACTTTTCCTGCACCAATGAGGCATGCAGAAATAAATTATAAGGCACCACAGTGGTGCCGATTAAACCAATTATAATCAGTGAACTGCCCTGGGGAAAAGAAGGAACGAACAAACCCTTAACAACAGCTATTAGATTCGGAGAAGTCAGCATTGCCGTGATAACAAAAGCCAAAGACATCAAAAGAACTAATGACACCAATGCTTTTTCGATAAATTTATAGTTGCCAATCCACAAAACAGTAAAAGCGACTAAACCGATAAGTAAACTAAAAATATTGACAGGTGTGTTTTCGAGTTGAAAAGAAGAGCTTTCAAATAGGGTTTCCAGTCCCAAAACCCCACCACTAATATTGCCCGCTTCATAAGCGGCATTTCCAACTAAGATTGCCGATACCATTAATCCGATGGCGAGCCATTTAAATAATGGGTTAGGAATTTCGTTTCGCACGGCTTGAGCCAAACCCTTGCGTGCAACCAACCCAAGCCGTGCAGACATTTCTTGCAACACAATTGTTGCAAAAATCGAAAACACCATCGCCCAAAGTAAAGCAAACTGGTACTTAGCACCTGCAATAGTGCAAATGGTCACCGTTCCGGGCCCTATAAATGCGGCAGCAACAAGCACGCCAGGGCCTAAGTTTTTAAATGGATTTTTCATTGATTTTCTTTTTTATTTTGACTTTGGTTTAAAGTATAGATGGCAAAGCTGCCAAGCCAGTGCCCACCTTCATAACTGTCTGAGACAAGATTAGGCAAAGAGTAGCGCACGTGCTTATCGGCAAGCTTTCGTAAATGAGCATAGCGAGGGTATTGGTTCGCTAAACCATACAACACCCAAGCACGACTAAAATTCAACCCATCTAAATGCACTAACTTGCCATCACTTCTATCAGAAACAACACCAACATTCAGGTCAAATTTCTTTTTACGCATTTTGGGTAAGAAATGCCTTAGCCACGCATGAAATTCTTTTTCAGCCAAAACTCTGCGCATAATATCAACTTCTTCTAAACAGGGCGATAAAAAATCAAAACCACCAGGCTCCCACTCAAGGGGACAGTTTTTATCACTAAGATAAAAATGCCGTGCTCTTTGGGTGATGGTATTAAGGAGTTTACTATCCCCAACTGCCTGAGCATAATCAAAAGCAAAAACCATACCAAAGGCGGTGTTGGGGTGTTCACCCACGCGAATGTTGTAATAAAGCTTGGGTAAAAACTCAATAAATTTATTCGCTAACAACTCAGATAAAGGTTTCAGGTTGTTTTCTAATTCGCGAGCTAGAGGATCATCCCATGTGTGTAATTCTTGTGCTAACTTCAATAACCAAGCCCAGCCATAAGTGCGCTCCCATGATTGATTGTATTTGCCGTTAAAATATTCGACTTCTTTAGCAATATTTTCTTTAGAAATGTGATTTTTGAGCAATGCACGTAATTCTGCAGCAGATTCAATATTGGGGTAGTTTTTCAATAATGAAACCATGGACCAATGCCCGTGGACTGCCGAATGCCAATCAAAACAGCCGTAGAATGCTGGGTGCATTTCTTTGGGTGTTTTCAAGTCTTTCTCACTGCCCAAGGTTTGCCCCAATTTATAAGGGTATTGGGTTTCAACACAATGAATCGGCAATTGAGCTAACCGTTGAGCTTGAGAAACACCTAAACTTGGTGTTTTAGGTTGTTTGATTGATTTGGTTAAGCCGTAGGTGGATATAAAGAGCAAAATAAGAGCTAAAAAGAGGTTTTTTTTCATAATTTCAGGTGTGTTATAATTATTACTAGTTTAACTTAAAATTAACAACAATGAAGGTATAATCTCAATCAATCAAACAAAAAAAGGGAAATCTCATGAAAAACCTGCTCAATTTTATCTTCTTTTCATCCTTGTTTTTACTGCCACAAAGTCATGCCATAACTTTTCAAAGCACTACGCTAAATGATGCCTCTGAACCAAATTATATAAAACTTAATTACCCTTCAAATAGTCTTGGGGTTAACTTTGAAACCATAAGTGCTGATTTTAATGGCGATGGTTTTGATGATATCTTATCTTTAGGAGGACAAACAAGTAATTTTGGTACAGGTGGTATTACTGTTACAATACCTTTAGCAATGATGCTTTACGATGATGGCGAATACAAAGACCACGATATAGGAGTCAATTTTACCAGCGCTGTGGTTAATGTGGTTGATGTAGATAAAGACGGTGATCTTGATGTTGTCACCTTGTCAGGTTATATTCTTGTTAATGATGGAGCGGCAAATTTTTCAGTAGAACGGTATAACAACCAGTGGTCTGCTGGCAATAATGTTTTTACACTCGATTGGGATAATGATGGTGATTTGGACATTGTCACGCAGAAGCGAATTTTCCTCAATGATGGAGCATTAAATTTTAACCAGGATTTTGCCACACTTAATTTTTTGCAACAGGGGATGGTTGATGTTTTTAATTACAGTGACATTAATCAAGATAGTCGTATAGATTTAGTTGTAGGAAATGGAACTCAATTGCAATCATGGATAAAGAATGAACAAGGCGACTTAGTATTAACCAATGAAATAAACCTTGGCAATCCTATTATTAAAATACAAGCTATGCCACCAAAGGACGGCAGTCAAAATTTCTTAATCGTATCATCTGATGCGCAAGGCACACAAAAACTGTATCAATTGCTAAATGATGGAACGGGTGTGTTTTTGTTTGCGGAGATTAATGTTGAATTACAAGATATTGGTTCAGGTGGCATTGAATACACAAAGTTCTTTAATGTTGATTTAAACAACGATGGAAGCGATGAGTTGGTTGTTTCAGCAAATTATTCGGATTTTTTAGATTGTGATAATTCACAAAGCTTAGTGCTTATTTTAGAAAGAGGTTCAAATAATGATTGGCAAATAAAAGAAAAGCTGCATTCAGAAGCGTATAGGGATAACGGTCTATTATCAGAGTTTTCAATAGGAAGAAAGGACATACCACTCATAATTGACTTAAACGCAGATCAGTTGCCTGACATCGTTCAGCAAGGCAATAACACAATGATTTGGTTTAATAAATCCAGTCAAGAAAACGATTTTTCTTTTAAATTGTCTAATAAAAGTATCGCACAGTTTCATAAATCCATAGCTGTTAATGACTATGATAATGATGGCAATGCTGATATATTTATGGCAGCAGAATATCAGCATCGTTGCCGTGTTCCTGAGGTGACTTATACCCCTATATATTTTATTACTAGCCAATTGTGGATAAATCAAGAGGATAACAAGTTTAAACCCTTCGTGTCACAATTTGGAGGGGGCAATGATTTTTTGCAGGCCTATGAATACGCTATTTTTGCGGATTTAGAAGGAAACGATGAACAAAATTTAATTGTGACCTTTCCCGCCAATGATAGCTTCCCTCGAGCGAGTCGCTATGTTTACCCTCGCCTTGTTGACCCGGGTTTATCTTTTGATTTACCTGAGGTCACACTCAACGCCCAAACAGCGCAAATGAATGCATCGAGTAGTTCACGCCAAATTGTGATGATTGCCGATACCAGCGAGGCACCCATTATTGTTAGTCAATTGGGCTCTGGTGGAATTGTTGAAGTGGCGCGATTGAATTTTGGGGCTAGAAATGGGGAGTTTAAAATAGCCGATATGGACGGTGATGGCGACTTAGATATTATTGCAAGTGACCGAGCAGACAATAACTCCATAAAAATATGGTATAACGATGGTGGTTTAAATTTTACACCTGCTAGCTTGGCGTCTCAAGGTGCAATCTCATTGGTTACTATCGATATCAATAATGACGGAAAATTAGACATAATGGCAGGAAATTATAGTCATGATATTTGGCTTAATCAAGGCGATAGAAATTTTGTAAAAGACCAGTACGATGATGATTTTTGGTATGTGGTTCTAGGAAAAGATGAAAAACCAAATCAAATTCCAGAATACATGCAGGAAGTGGACTGGAACAATGATTCAAAACCGGACTTATTGGTTTCAATATCTGGATTATCCTCTGTTTATATTAATGAAAGTACAGCACAAGAGGTGAGTTTTTATAAAGTATTTGAAGGGGCAAACTCGCACTTGTTGGGGCATGAAAAATTAATTGATTATAATCAAGACTCGAAAATGGATTATATTGAATTGATTAATAACAATATTGTATTTAATGTGCAGCAAGAAGAGAAAGTTGCGACGGGTTTGTATTTTGACTCCAATCATAATGGGCATGGTTTCTCAGTGGATGAAATAGGCAGAGATAACCTTTATTATTCTATTTTTTATTCCTATAAATCCGATGGTGCACCAGAATGGTTTGCCGTATTAAGTCGGTATGTTGGAAGGCATTCTGGTTACACTTTGCAACAAGCCAATAATTCTCAAAAAATCAAGTTCACCTACGATTACACAAGCCAAAGTGCGCAAATTAGTGATGACCCAGAACTCGGAGGAAGAGTGGGTTTTAGTCATGGTGTAAATGATTCTCCCGAGGTGCTTTCCCGTGCTTTCTTTGATATATACAATCCAGTTAGTCAAGCTAATTGGAACATCCAAGAAATTATACCTTTCTCACAACGTCCACAAAATGATTTTTCAGGTCATTGGTGGGCAGGAGAAAACGATTCGGGTTGGGGTATTTCGCTCAATTTCAAACAAGATAATGGTGTGCAAACAGTGGTGGCAACTCTGTACTTTTATGATGAGGAAGGACAGCCTGTTTGGGTGATTGGCACACAAGAAGGTTTTGAATTGAATCAAGATATTACTATCAATATGGATAAAGTCAATGGCTATGGGCGATTGCAAAACAGTGTCGAATTAACACGAGTGCCAGCAGGAACAATTACCATCAACTTAAATCAAGCCTCACAAAACATAAACCAAGCAGGGCACTTGAGTATGGATATACATTATCCTGATGATGTTCAGAATAATAATTGGGTGCGTGAATCTATTCCATTTGGTCTTTTATCCAAGCCACGATAGATAAAAACAAGAGCTCTTTTCGATTAGAAGAGAGCTCAAATCATAAAAGTTTCTTAATGAACATCAAAAACTTCAATTCTCATGGTTTAATGCATTGAAATAACTTAAAATAGTCAGTCCGAAAATTGTGAGTTATGAATGCTCACTACTTACTCAAAGGGGACAACGATGAGTTTAAGAGAAGACATTAAAAAAGCAGCCTTGGAATACCACCATGATTTTCCGCCAGGGAAAATCAAAATTGTGGCAACCAAGGCACTAACCACGGCCAAAGATTTGGCATTAGCCTATTCACCAGGGGTGGCAGCACCTTGTGAAGAAATTCAAAAAGACCCATCAACAGCTTCATTGTATACCGCTCGTGGAAATATGGTGGCGGTCATCACCAATGGCACAGCGGTCTTAGGGCTCGGTGATATTGGACCATTGGCAGCCAAACCAGTGATGGAAGGCAAAGCGGTCTTGTTTAAAAAATTTGCAGGGGTTGATGTTTTTGATATTGAAATAGATGAAAAAGATCCCGACAAACTTATTGATATAATCGCGTCGTTAGAACCAACATTTGGTGGAATAAACTTAGAGGACATAAAATCGCCCGAATGTTTTTATGTTGAAGAAAAGCTAAAAAACCGCTTAAAGATACCAGTTTTTCACGACGATCAACACGGCACTGCGATTATTACCGGTGCAGCCGTTATTAATGCCTTAAAAATAATTGAAAAAGACATTACCACAGTTAAACTTGTCACCTCTGGTGCTGGAGCGGCAGGGATGGCGTGTTTAGACTTGTTGGTTGATTTGGGTGTTAAAAAAGAAAACATCATTGTTTCAGACTCCAAAGGGGTCTTGTATGAAGAACGCCAAGATATTGCCAGCGGTCCTTCGCAGCGTAGACGCTCGTATGCTAAAGGTGTTAAACAACAAACTCTCAGTGAGGCATTAGTGGGTGCAGATATTTTTCTTGGAGTTTCCGCTGGAGGAATTTTAAAACCAGAAATGATTCTGCCGATGGCAAAAGACCCAATTATTTTGGCTTTAGCTAACCCCGTTCCTGAAATCATGCCAGATATAGCACTCAAAGCGCGTCCTGATGCCATCTTGGCTACGGGTCGATCGGATTTCCCAAACCAAGTTAATAATGTTTTGTGTTTTCCTTATATTTTTAGAGGCACTCTTGATGTCCGTGCTCCAGTAATAAACGATGCAATGAAAAAAGCCTGTGTTTATGCTTTAGCAGAATTAGCACAAAAAGAATCTTCTGATGTAGGAGCCCAAGCGTTTGAAGGCGAAACCAAAGGATTCGGACGTGAATATCTTATTCCACAACCCTTCGACCCACGCATATTATTGTATGTTGCACCTGCGGTTGCCCAAGCGGCAATGGATTCTGGCGTTGCCACACGTCCGATAGAAAACATGCAAGAATACAAAGATATTTTGAGTTATTTCGTATTCAAGAGTGGTTTGATGATGAAACCTATTTTTGATAAAGCCAAGAGTAATCCCAAAACGGTGGTTTTTGCAGAGGGTGAGGATGAACGAGTTCTAAGAGCTGTGCGTACCATAATTGATGATAAGTTAGCGACACCAATTTTAATCGGTAGACCTCGAGTGGTTAAAGCCAGAATTGAAAAAATTGGCATTGATTTAAAAATTGGTCGAGATTTTGAGCTGGTTAATCCGCAAAAAGACTCGCGTTTTAAAGAATATTGGATGTTGTACCATGAAATTATGCAACGCAAAGGCGTCACACCAGAAATTGCTAAAGCGGTTGTACGTACACGCTCCTCCTTGATTGCTGCACTTATGGTTAAACGCGGTGAAGCCGATGCCATGTTGGCAGGATTGACTGGAAGATTTACAACGGTTTTGAATTATGTTCAAGAAGTCTTAGGTTGTCAAAAAGGGGTTCATAGTGCAGCCACTTTGAGTGGTATAGCTACCGAATACGGTAACTTTTTCTTTTGTGATACTTACGTTAACCCGAATCCAACAGCAGAGCAAATTGCTGATTCTGCCATACTAGCAGCAGAAAAACTAAGGGATTTTGGCAAGATTCCTCGCATAGCCTTATTGTCGTATTCCAGTTTTGGTTCTCGTGAAGGCGAGTCCCCTGATAAAATGCGAGAGGCGTTGCGTATTTTACAAGAAAAAGCACCAGAATTAGAAGTCGAAGGAGAGATGGAAGCCGATATTGCATTGTTGCCTGAACTTCGAGAAGAAATGTTCCCCAATTCACGACTCAAGGGTCGGGCAAATTTATTTATGATGCCAAACCTTGACTCTGCCAATATGGCAATAAATTTAATCAGAAATTTCACCAAAGGCGTGACCGTTGGTCCAATTTTATTAGGGTCTAAACAAGCCGCCCATGTATTAATTCCTACTGCATCAGTGCGTCGTATTCTTAATATGACGGCGATGGCAGTTGTTGATGCTCAAAAAAAATCTGAGCAAGAGAGATAATAATGACAGAAAAAATAAATAACAGTAAAGTGGATTTAGATTCACAAGAGACACAAGAATGGCTAGATGCTTTAACAGCGGTGATTCAACAAGAGGGTCCGCAGCGAGCCCATTTTCTTATCGAACAGTTAATCGATTTGAATCGACGTTCGGGTGGTCATTTACCGTATGAAGCCACAACAGCTTATTTGAACACCATCCCAACAGCACAAGAAAAAAAATCACCGGGCAACTCGGATATTGAGTGGAAAATCCGTGCCATCATTCGTTGGAATGCTATGGCAATGGTGGTGCGAGCCAACCGCCGCCCCGGAGCTTTGGGCGGTCATATTGCCTCTTTTGCCTCGGCTGCGACCATTTATGATGTCGGTTTTAATCATTTTTTCCGAGGTCCTGACCACCAAAACGGCGGTGATTTATTGTACGTGCAAGGGCATTGTGCTCCAGGATTTTATGCCCGTTCTTTTTTAGAAGGACGTATTGACGAAGAACAAATGGATAACTTTAGACGTGAAGTCGATGGCAATGGTTTAGCCTCTTATCCACATCCGTGGTTAATGCCTGATTATTGGCAATTTGCCACCGTTTCTATGGGGCTTGGCCCAATTCAAGCAATTTACCAAGCGCGTTTTATGAAATATTTACAAAACCGCCAATTAATTGCCAAAACCGACAAAAAAGTCTTCGCCTTTTTAGGTGATGGAGAAACCGATGAGCCCGAATCACTCGGTGCTATTTCCATGGCAGGACGTGAAAAACTCGACAACCTCGTGTTTGTGGTCAATTGCAATTTGCAAAGACTTGATGGACCGGTGCGTGGTAATGGTAAAATTATTCAAGAGTTAGAGGGTGTGTTCCGTGGAGCTGGCTGGAATGTTATCAAAGTCATTTGGGGTGGTTATTGGGATCCGTTATTAGCCAAAGACAGCAAGGGTATTTTGCGAAAACGCATGGAAGAAGCTGTTGACGGCGATTACCAAAATTACAAATCCAAAGACGGTGCTTATGTGCGCGAACATTTCTTTGGCAAATACCCCGAACTCAAAGAAATGGTTGCCAACATGACCGATAAAGACATATGGCGACTCAATCGTGGCGGGCATGACCCACACAAAATGTACGCAGCTTATGCCCAAGCGGTTGAACACACGGGTCAACCAACCGTTATTTTGGCAAAAACGGTAAAAGGTTACGGCATGGGTGATGCTGGGCAAGGATTAAACACCACGCACCAACAAAAGAAGATGAAAACTTCAGCCGTGGAACATTTCCGCGACCAATTTAACGTACCAATTTCTGATGAAGATTTGGATGATGTGCCCTACTACAAACCAAGTGAAGATTCAGAAGAAATTCAATACCTCAAACAAAGGCGGCAAGAATTAGGCGGCTATTTACCGCAACGAAAAGTCAACTATGAGGCATTAGCTATTCCAGAACTTGAAAAGTTTGCCAGTATCATGAAATCATCGGGTGAACGTGAATTTTCCACCACGATGGCATTTGTGCGAATTTTATCCATTTTGCTGCGCGATAAAAAATTGGCACCACACATCGTACCAATTGTTGCCGATGAAGCCCGAACTTTTGGCATGGAAGGTTTGTTCCGCCAGCTAGGCATTTATTCACATCAAGGGCAAAAATACACACCTGAAGATGCCGATCAATTAATGTTTTATAAAGAAAGCATCGATGGGCAAGTCTTGCAAGAAGGTATTTCTGAGGCTGGAGCCATGAGTTCATGGATAGCCGCAGGGACGGCTTATGCCAATTACGGCGTTGCCATGATTCCGTTCTTTATTTATTATTCCATGTTTGGTTTTCAACGCATTGGCGATTTGTGTTATGCCGCCGGTGACATGCGCACCAAAGGTTTCTTACTGGGCGGCACATCGGGTCGAACCACTTTAAATGGCGAAGGTTTGCAACACGAAGACGGGCATTCACACCAAATTTCGGCAACCGTTCCCAATTGCGTATCCTATGACCCAACATTTGCTTATGAAGTGGCAGTTATCATCCAAAACGGTTTGCAACGCATGTATGCCGATGCCGAAGATGTGTATTTTTACATCACCTTGTTAAATGAAAACTACCAGCACCCAGAAATGCCGAAAAATTGCCAAGCCGACATCCTCAAAGGCATGTACGCTCTGAAACAAACAAAAGGAAAGATTAAAGCCCAATTGTTGGGCTCTGGTTCTATCTTACGTGAAGCCCTAGGGGCTAGTGACATGCTGAAAAAAGATTTCAAAGTCGATTGCGATATTTGGTCGTGTCCAAGTTTCACCGAACTCAAACGTGACGGGCAAAGCGTGCAAAGATACAATCGCTTAAATCCAACCAAAAAAACCAAACTTTCGCATGTTGAAAAATGCCTAGCAAAAGCCAAAGGACCAATCATCGCCGCCAGTGACTACGTGCATGATTTTGTTGAACAAATCCGACCATGGGTAACAGGCGACTATTATACGCTTGGCACCGACGGTTTTGGGCGATCAGACACGCGCGAGCAATTGCGTTCATTCTTTGAAGTGGACAAATACCATATCGCCTACACCACCGTTTTAGCCTTAGCCAATAACGGTGATTTGCCCAAAACAGCGGTCAACAAAGCCCTTAAATTATACAAAATTGATAGCAAACGACCCGATCCAGTAGGAGTTTAAGATGACAACAGAAATAATAAAAGTACCCGATATTGGCGATGTAAACGGCGTTGAAATCATTGAAGTGTTGGTCGAAGTTGGCGATACAATTGCCAAAGATGACTTAATTGTCACCTTAGAATCCGAAAAAGCCACCATGGAAGTGCCATCAGAAGTTGCAGGCAAAATCACCAAAGTATTAGTAAGTGTCGGTGATGAAGTGGCAGAAGGGGCTGATTTGGTCGAAATTGAAGCCAGTTCCAGTGAACAGCAGACCCAAGACAGAATACAGAAGGAACAAGTGGCAGTTGAAGCATCAGTTGAAACACCGAAAAAAGTGGTCGAAAAACCCATGCCCAAACAGCTCAAAAAAGCTCCGCCTCCAGTAGTAGACAGCCAAACACTATCAGGCAAAAAAGCCCATGCCTCTCCCGCTATAAGAAAATACGCCAGAGAACTTGGAGCCGACATTAATATTATCACAGGTTCGGGTCGAAAAGGTCGCATCACCAAAGCCGATGTCAAAGCCTTTATCAAACAAGCCATGCAAGCAGGCGGAATTGCCAGCAGCACACCAACTTTTGAAGTCTTACCACCACCAAATGAAGACTTTAGCAAATACGGCACAATCGAAACCGTCGCCTTATCACGTATTCAAAAAATCTCAGGCAAATACCTGCACCGCAACTGGGTAAGGATTCCGCATGTGACCCAATTTGACGAATCCGACATCACCGATTTGGAAGAATTTCGCCAGTCAATCAAAGCCGATGCCAAAGCCCAAGGTTTTGGCTTATCGCCTTTGGCATTCATCGTCAAGGCGGTCGCCGTTGCTCTGAAAAAATTCCCAAAATTCAATTCATCATTGGATGCTGGCGGCGAAAATTTAGTCCTAAAAAAATACTACCATATCGGCATAGCCGTTGATACACCCAATGGTTTAGTCGTCCCCGTTATTCGTGATGCCAACAGCAAAACCGTAATGGAAATTGCTAAAGAAATGACCGAACTTTCAATAAAAGCCCGTGATGGCAAACTCGCCCCTGCGGATATGAAAGGTGGCTGTTTTTCGGTGTCATCCTTAGGTGGAATAGGTGGCACAGCATTCACGCCAATTATCAATGCCCCAGAGGTCGCTATATTAGGTGTCAGTCGTTCCAAAATTAAACCCGAATACAATAAAAAAGGCGAAATAGAACCCCGTTTGATGTTGCCATTATCGCTATCCTATGACCACCGTGTGATTGATGGAGCCGATGCTGCTCGCTTTATTGTGTATTTATCCAGCGTTTTATCTGATTTAAAGAAAATGTTATTATGAACAAAATTATTGATATAAAAGTCCCAGATATGGGCGATTTTGACGGTGTTCCCGTGATTGAAATCTTAGTTGCCGAAGGCGACACGGTTGCCGCAGATGATTCTTTGATAACCCTCGAATCAGAAAAAGCCACCATGGAAATTCCTTCGCCACACGCGGGTAAAATTACCGAAATTTTAGTAGCTATTGATGAAACAGTACAACAAGGAACGGTCATTGCTAAGATGGAGGTCAGGGATGAGGTGTCAGGTGATAGGGATCAGGTAAAAGAGCAAAAAGAAGAAGTAATAAAAGAAGTAATTAAACAAGAAGCGAAGCCTATCGCTGTAAAATCATCTCAAACAGATGACTACGACACTGAACTTTTGGTGCTTGGTGGCGGGCCAGGCGGTTATACGGCAGCCTTTCGAGCTGCCGATTTAGGCATGCAAGTGACCTTAGTCGAACGCTATCCAACATTAGGAGGCGTTTGTTTAAATGTCGGCTGTATTCCATCCAAAGCCTTATTGCATTCCGCCCAAGTCATCCGCGAAGCCGATCACATGCAACAACATGGACTGGACTTTGGCACACCTAAAATCAACAAGGATAAATTGCTGGCATGGAAAGACTCGATCACCCAAAAACTCACTGGTGGCTTGGCACAAATGGCAAAACAACGCAAAGTCAATGTCATCAAAGGCACGGGCAAATTTGTCGATGACCACACCATGAGCGTTGATGGCGAAAATATCAGTTTTAAACAATGCATTATCGCCGCTGGTTCACAAGTTTTCAAACTGCCCAATATTCCTTGGGATGATAAACGGGTGATGGATTCCACCGATGCCCTAGAAATGACCGACATACCCAAAACCATGCTCATCCTTGGTGGTGGCATAATTGGACTGGAAATGGCAACCGTTTATTCCGCTCTTGGCACCGAAATTACCATCGTAGAAATGATGCCACAAATTATTCCTGGAGCCGACAAAGACTTGGTTCGCCCATTAATGGCATTATCGAAAAAACGCTACAAATCCATCAAACTCAAAACCAAAGTTACAAACGTCACTGCAAAAAGGAACGGTTTAGAAGTCGAATTTGATGAAAAAGAAAAAGAAACTTACGACAAAGTCTTAGTTGCGGTTGGACGCGTTCCCAACGGCAATAAACTCGATGCTGACAAAGCAGGCGTACAAGTCACCGAACGAGGTTTTATCGAAGTCGATAAACAAATGCGAACCAATATCCCACATATCTTCGCCATCGGCGACATCGTCGGACAACCCATGCTCGCCCACAAAGCCACCCATGAAGCCAAAGTCGCCGCCGAAGTCGCCCACGGTGAAAAAGTCTTCTTCGATGCCTTAGTCATCCCATCTGTTGCCTACACAGACCCCGAAGTCGCATGGGTTGGTGAAACCGAAATCACCGCCAAACAAAAAGGCATCAAATACGGCATCGGCAAATTCCCTTGGGCTGCCAGCGGCAGAGCCTTAGGATTGGATAGAACCGAAGGCTTCACCAAGCTAATATTCGACCAAGACACCGATTTAATCATTGGAGCAGGTATCACAGGACCGAATGCAGGTGAGTTAATTTCCGAGCTGTCATTGGCCATAGAAATGGGCTGCGAAGCTGCCGATATTGGCCTAACCATTCATCCACACCCAACCCTAGCTGAATCCATCGCTATGAGTGCCGAAATGTTTGAAGGGACTATTACGGATTTGTATATCCCGAAAAAGAAGTGATAACAAAAAAACAATCATTGCGATTGATTAATGTAGTTTATAAAAAGTGTGTTAAAATATAAATTTTTAATTGATAATTCATGAAAATCTATCTTGATAATTGTATGTTTAATCGTCCATTCGATGATCAAAGTCATATAAGAACCCAAATCCCGATATAGAAATCACAATGAGAGCACAATCCCTTAATGCACCTAAGAAATCGTCAAAAAGCTTAATCACCAATCAGGTGGATTTAGTTTTTGTCAATTCCTTATGCACATCAATTGCTTGCACTCTTTATTGCGATTCTATATCGGGATTTGGGTAAGAATAAGATTAGAAACAGAAGCCAAACTTTATATACAAGATAAGATAAAAGCCAAACAAATCGATTTGGTGTGGTCATCTATTTTAGAGTTTGAAAACTTTCATAACCCGCATGAAGAAAGGAAAAGTACAATTTTTAAATGGAAAAAATTAGCTTTAATAGACATAGAAGAATCTCTGGAATTATTAAATCATGCAAAAAGTTGCATGAAATTTGGGATAAAATCGAAAGATGCTTTGCATATAGCATCTGCAATTGTTGCAAAAGCAGAGTATTTCCTGACCACAGATGATAAATTGTTGTCAGCGGTGAATAAGTATAAAATAATGAAAGCAAGTAACCCAATTAATTTTATAAAGGTTTTAGAACATGACAACACAAATAACTGATAATGAAATAAAACTTCAAGGCTTAAATGCTTTGGTAGAGTCATTGGGCGAAGTACAAGCAGAGCGCTTTATCAGTCTAATGCTTAGGCAGCCTTTTGACTATACTCAATGGCAAAAAAAACTTTGGATTGATAAAAGCATAGAAGAAATAAGCACAATGGCGATGAAACATAGAGGTAAAAGCGGAATAAGGGTACTGACCTCATAAAATTTGACCCCATAAAATTCTCATAAAATTAAATCAAATGACGATATTTTGAAAGTTAACGGGACAGTAGTGTATCAATATATATCAACACACTTATTTTAAGTTCAAATCTTCATTTATGAAAAAAAGTTTTGTTCTAGAATAGGAAGTAATTTATAATCTTAAGTGTTAATTGCATAAGTGAGAATATAAATGGGGACTAGAATAAAAATATCCGCAGTAGTGACATGCTTTAATAACGAAGAAACTATTGAAAAGTGTATAGATAGTTTATTGTTTGCAGATGAAATTATTGTGCTTGATTCATTTAGTAAAGACAATACATTAAGCATATTGGAATCAAAAGATTGTATTATTCACCAACAAAAATTCAAAGGTTATTCACAACAAAAACAAGATGTTATAAATTTAGCATCTAATGATTGGGTTATTTTATTAGACTCCGATGAGTTTTTAACAGAAAAAGGACAAAATGAAATATTGTCATTATTACAAAAACAGCCAATTTCTGTTGCTTACAAGCTCCCAAGACGCGAATGGGTGTTTTGGAAATGGTCAAATAAATTTGTAAAAATGAGTAAATTCACGCGTTTATTTAACCGCCAAGAAGCGAGAGTGTCAGAAGCATTAGTGCATGAAAGTATAGTCACAAAAAAAAGTATTGGGTCATTAAATAACGCTGTAATCCATCATGTCAGTGATACATTTATAACTGTAAAAGTTGAAAAAATGAACTTGTATTCACAATTAATTGCAAAACAAAGATTCTCACGAGGGCGAAAAGTAGGTGTTTTAAGAGTTATAATATATCCCTTTTGGTACTTTTTTAGGCAGTTTATTATAAAAAGACAGTTCTTAAATGGTATGGCTGGTTTTATTGATGCAAGCATCAGTAGCAAGTATGCTTTCTTAAAGTATGCCAAATTGTATGAAATACAAAAGAGAAATTCCTCAAAGTGATTTAACTATCAATAAAATTCTAATAAATGTATAGTTTCACAACATTGTTGGTAAATAATAAGAAAACAGTAAGAACAGAGAAAACAGGGAAAGAAACAGAGGTGTGCGGATGAGCCAGGTAGTTTATTCAAGTAGGTGCGGATCCCATCCCAATATACGGGAAGAAAAGGGCGAAAAAGTGGGGCAAGTCACTTTTCTTTTCACCTTCTTTCCCAATGAAAGATTCAGCATCATTCGGGTCAGATACTGTCTTAAAAATCTACTAATATTTTAAATTAATTCATTCTTTTATCACCCCTTGGGGCTCTGCCCCAAACCCCGAAGTATTTGTGGATCCAAAGCAAGTATACTATAATTGCACTATGGTACAGGCAGAAGTGCCGATGACCATGATCCGAAGCAAGGGGTGAACTATTTTAGTTTACCTTTTGTTTTCTATATTGCAGATCAAAAGCTGTTTCTGATTTCAAAACACCAAAAGATAAGACCAATAGCTTTCTCATAACAGCACATAGTGCAACTTTTTTAGGCTTACCTTTTTTTATTAATCGCTCGTAAAATTCTGCTAAAATCGGGTTATGTTTTTCGGCTCTTCACCGCTTATGTGAGTAAAAAAGGATACGAATCATAGAACATTGATGAGGTGTCATTTAATGATGATTGCCTAATTTTAAGTTTGAAATATTCAGTATCTCTAATGCCTCTGGCTCTTTTTCTTATCATACCAATGGCGATGTTTCCAGCTTCAATAATTGCGCTAGTAAGTTTGTGTTTTGCATAGTTTGCAATACCAATACTGTGTTTTTTTAATGAGTCAGCAAACTTTTTAAGGTAATGCATCTTGGTTTCATGTGCTAATTCACACCATGCATTAATGCCATCTGTCATCTCATCAAATGTTGGTAGTTGCCACAATTCTTGTAGCTGTTCTTTGAGAATATATAACGTATTGAGGTTGTTGTTATTGGTAAGCAAATCATTGAGTCGTTGAGTGTGTTTTGGTTTGAGCTTGTCAGCATTCTTTAACAATAAATAATGACAACCTTTAAACAAAGATTTACCTTTAGCATCTGCTTTTCTAAATTCAACTCTTCTTTGGTTGCTAATGGCTTTTGAATAATTTTGCATAACATGGAATCTATCAAAAACAATATCAGCATGAGGAAGGTTTTCTCTTACCGATTTTTGATAAGATGGGCCCATATCCATTGCTACAGCTTTAATCCCAAGGGCTGTTTCTTTTGGCAGCTGTTTTAAAAAGCTAGAAAACACATCAGCAGTACGACCTGTTCCAAAGAGCTGTACCCCATTATTAAGACAGGTAAATTGATTTCTTAGTAGAATTTCTTCGTTATAATACAACTATAAATGAGGAAAGAACAATGAGTAAAAAAAGAAGAAACCATACGCCTGCCTTTAAAGCAAAAGTCGCTTTGGCAGCAATCAAAAATGAAAGCACAATGGCTGCTTTATCTAAACGATTTAATATCAATCAAAATATGATAACCCGTTGGAAGAAGCAATTACTTGAAAATAGTGCCGAAGTATTTGCGTCCAAAGCAGGATTTTCGACAGATAGAGAAGCTGAAATCAAATCCCTGCAAGCTAAAATTGGTGAAATCACAATGGAGAATGATTTTTTATCCAAAGCGTTAGAGTAAAGGATGCTCAACAACGCAAACAAGCCATCAACAAGGATGAAAAACTATCATTGGTTAAGCAATGCAAGCTATTGAACATCAA